>CAZRLK010000066.1:4101-24984 GCA_964600555.1 uncultured Bradymonadales bacterium | reverse complement strand
GACGTCGTCGACCTCGAGACCCTCTACGAGTGGTGCGAGATCGCCTACGACATCGTCATCCCGGAGGGCATCTCGCGGGTCATCGCCCGGCCGTACGTCGGCGAGTGGCCCGACTACACGCGCACCTCGGACCGCAAGGACTTCGCCTGCCCGCCCCCCGACGAGACCGTTCTCGACCGGCTCGTCGAGGCCGGCGTCGAGGTGACCGGCGTCGGCAAGATCGGCAACATCTTTTCGGGGCAGGGGCTGACCGACCAGATCAAGACCGACGACAACGACCACGGCATCGACGTCACCCTCGATTGCATCGCCGACCGGCGCGGACTGATCTTCACGAACCTCGTCGATTTCGACTCGAAGTACGGCCACCGGCGCAACCCGGAGGGCTACGCCGAGTGCCTGATGGACTTCGACGAGCGGCTCCCGGAGCTGCTCGACGCCCTGGAGGACGGCGATCTCCTGATCGTCACCGCCGATCACGGCAACGACCCGACCTACACCGGCACCGACCACACCCGCGAGTACGTCCCGCTTGTCGGCTGGGTGAAGGGCGGACCGGTCGGCCGCAACCTGGGCACCCGCGAGGGCTTCTCGGACGTCGGGGCGACGATCGGCGAGTTTTTCGGCGTCGACTGGGACGTCGGGACGAGTTTTCTCGAGGATCTGACGCGATAAGGCATCGGGGGGTCGGACGCATCGGGGCGCTCGACGCCCGGGCCGCTACTCGCTGATGCCGAGCTGGTCGGCGTAATCGGCGTCGAGCTCCCGCACCCGCTCCCGGAACGACTCCGCGAGTTCGGGGCGCCCGAGCTTCGTCTCGGCGAACAGCCCCAGCTCGTAGGCGTCGCGGGCGCCGAGGTCGGGATGCTCGAGCAGCTCCTCGAGCCGCCCGGCCAACTCCTCGGCGCCGACCTCGCGCCGGTGGTCGAGCCGGATCCGGCCGATCTGCGCGTCGAGGTGGTCGGGCCGACGCTCGAGCGCCTCGTCGTACAGCCCGGCGGCCTCCTCGAGGTCCCCGGCGTCGCGTGCCTGGTCGGCGCGCATCACCACGACCCCGACCGGCGGCGGCCCCGACTCCTCGTCGGCCTCCGCCCCCTCCTCGCCAGCTTCGGGCTCCTCGCCGCCGGCCTCGTCACCGCCGGACTCGCCAGTTTCGGGCTCCTCATCGCCGGCCTCGTCACTGCCGGACTCGCCGCCGGCCTCCGCCAGTTCCCGCTCGTCCCCCGCCTCGTCGTCCCCGGCCGTCTCCGCCGCCCCGTCGGCCTCCTCCGACTCGCTCGGCGCCTCCCCGCCTCCATCCGCCGGCTCCCCGCCCTCCGCCGACTCGGCCCCACCGGCCGCCTCGCTGCCGGCCTCGGCAACCGGCCCCTCGGCTCCGGCCCGCCCGCCCTCACCGCCCGAGGCCCCCTGCTGCTCGAGCTGCTCGATGCGCCGGCGCAACGCCTCGGCGCCCATCCCGCCCGGCCCCTCGAAGTCCGGGTCGATCTCGAGCGCCCGCCGCCACGCCGAGGCCGCCTCCTGCGCCCCCTCCTGCGAGGCCTCCGGCGCACTCAGCGCGTAAAACCCCTCCAGAAACGCCACCGTCGCATCCTCCCCGCGCGCCTCCGCCAGCCGATCCAGCAACTGCCGGGCCTGCCTGCGCTGGCCGAGCCGGATGTACGCCCGCGCCAGCCTCGGCGCCGCCGCGTTGTCCAGCCCCAGCTCGTCGACGACCTCTTGATATATCGCCACCAACTGCAGATACTTCCCCGTCCCGACGAAGACGCGCTCGATCTGGTCGAGCCGCTCGGTGACGTCGTCGCGGCGAAACAGCACGAGCGCCTTGGCCCGAAACCCGTCGATGATCTGGCCGTATTCGGGACGGGCCTCGAGGTCGACCGGCGGCTCCGGCGCCGAGACCGACTCGACGGCGCTCTCGTCGCGCTCGAGCGGCGTAAAATGGATCTCGCCGGAATCGGCGCCGCCGTCGGCCGAGGAACACCCCGCCACGAGTGCGGCTGCGAGGATCACGACCATCGACCATTCGATCCGTGTGTCGGCCACCATGAACACGCCAGACTCCAGAGAGGATGAGAGGGTCCACATCGGGCTCGGCTCGAACCTCGACGACCGCCGGGCGTATCTCGACCGGGCGATCGCCGCGGTCGACGCCCTCGAGCACACGGGCGTCGTCGCCACCAGCGGTGTGTACGAGACCGAGGCCCGGATTGTCGAGGACCAGCCCGACTTCCTGAACGCCTGCGCCACGATAAAAACGGCCCTCCGCCCGCGCAAGCTCCTCGACGAACTGCTCGCCATCGAGGATCGCCTCGGCCGGGTCCGCACCCGCGAGAAGGGAGCCCGCAGGATCGATCTCGACATCCTGATCTGGGAGGGGCTGATGTACGAGCGCGACGGGCTGGCGCTACCCCACCCGGAGCTCGGCAACCGCGCGTTCGTGCTGATCCCGCTGCGCGAGATCGCCGCCGACGTGCTCGACCCGGCGACCGGCCTGAGCGTCGAGCAGTTGAGCCGCCGCTGCGAGGACGACGGGGAGATCGTGCGGCTCGGCGACTGGAACCCGCTCGACGGCGATCCGCCCGCCGACGACCCGTGACCCCGGGAGCTGACGCCATGGCCCGACGCCTCGACATCCTGCTGCTCGCCACCCTGGCCGCCGCCCTCGGCGCGGTCTCGTGTACCGACTGCAGCGAGGCGACCGGCCCGGCCGGCCCCGCCGATGCCGAGGCGCGCGTCGAGAGCTACGCCGCCGCCCTTCCCGAGCAGACGACCGCCGCGCTCGTCGTCGGCGACCTCTCGGCGCTGGCCGACGGGGCCGCCGGCGTCGAATCGCAGCTCGCTTCGATGCTGCCGGTCGCCGACGGCGCGCTCGCGGACCTGAAGGTGCTGGTCGGCGTCGATCCCTTCGACGAGGAGGCCTGGAGCGACGCCGGATTCGGGCCGGACGCCGGTTTCGCCCTCGCCCTCGTCGACGACCACCCCGTGCTCCTCGCTCATCCCACCGACCGGCGGGCCTTCGAGCGGCGCCTCCGCCGGCAGGCCGAGCGCCACTACGGCCTCTCCGAAAAGCCGCGGCGGACGACCAGCGGCGGCGTCGGCATGAAACTCCTGGCGCGCTCCGGCGCCCAGATCGCCTGGACGTTCCGCGGCCCGATGGCCCTGGTCGTCTTTCCTCCGGCCGACATCTCGGCGAAGACGCCACCGACGGTGACCAATACCCTGCACGCCCTGCCGGCCCTCTCCTCCGAGCCCGCCCTCGACGAGCGCGCCCCGTACCGGGCCTTGCGCAAACGCGGCGACGCCCCCGCCAATTTCGGCTACCTCCACCCCGGACTCGTCTCCCGGCACATCGTCGCCTCCGATCGGCCCGGCCCCGCTCCCCTGAAACGCCGCCTCGTGCAGACCCTCCTCGCTCCGCTCCGGGCCGTCTCGACCTCCGCCGACGTCGACGGCGCGACGATCCGCACGACCGCCCACCTTCGGGGCAACGCGACGCTGCGGGAGGTCGTCGAGGCGGCCACTCTCGAAGCGAGCGGCGAGCCGTGGCGCGGCCTCGCCGACGGCGAGCTGCTGGCAGCGAGCCGGCTGTCGATCGATCTCGAGGGCCTGGCCGAAGCCGTCGTCGGCGCGCTGCCGACCGACGCCTCGCGGCAGATCCGGCGCCGGGCCGACCGCTGGAGCGACCGGCACGGGCTCGACCTGCGCGACGACGTGCTCGCTCGCTACGACGGCGATGCGACGCTCGTCGTCGAGAGCGTCTCCCGGCAGTTCGCCCCGGCCCTGGCGAGCGGCCGGCCCCTCGACGCACTCGCTGAACTGCGGGGAGTCGCCGGCGTGCGCTTCGACTCTCCCGAGGCCGCCGAGCGGCTGCGCGACTTCCTGGCCGAACACACCCCGGGCCGCAGGCTGCTCGGCGCGCCGCTGCAATACACGGTACACGGGCGGCGACTGCTGGTCGCCACCGGGGAGGTCGACCCGGCGCGATTCGCCCGAAAGACCGGCGCCGGACCCGACGCGGCCGCCGAACCCGCCACCCCCGACGCCGGCGATCCCCCCGCCGAGAGCCGAACCCCCCGGCGCGGCTTCCTCGCCGACCCTGCGCTCGCCGCCCTCCACGTCGACGGCCGCACCGTCGCCCGCCGCTTCCACAACCGCCTCCCCCCGGCCGGCCTCGCTGCCCGCCTGCTCGACGACCTCGGCGCCGCCGACCTGCGCCTGACCTCGCACGACGGCGACCTGCTCGTCGAAACCGCCCTCGAACTCGCACCCGAGTGATTGCGACCCGTCCGCTCCTCCGACTGTCCGATTGTCCGACTGTCCGATCCGTCCGATGGTCCGATGCGTCCGACTGTCCGATGCGTCGGATTGTCCGATGGTCCGATGGTCCGATCCGTCCGATTGTCCGATTGTCCGATGCGTCGGATCCGTCCGATTGTCCGATGTCTTTCATTGTCCGATGTGTTTGATCCCCCCCTTCCTGCTGCGATCCAGACGCCGCAAATTTCGATCACCGATCGTCCTCGGTGCCTTCCAGATGCCGCAAAATTCGATCCCCGATCGCTCCCGCAACGGACGAGACGCCGCGATCCCCCCGGCGTGCCCACTTCGCACCCCCGCCGAGCCGCCGCAACGAGCCGCCGCCACCACTCGTCGGTGCCCTCGAGACGCCGCGACGCGCCGACCACACCCCTGGTCGGTGCCTTCCCGCCGCCGCGCCGAGCCGATCGCATCCGTGGTCGGAGCCTTTCAGATCGTTCGCCGCACCATCGAGATCGCTCGCTGTGCCTCGCCGACGCGAATTTGTCGCATCCGGATCGCAGCGACCACCCCGACCCCCGGGGGGATCCCCCCCGGGTCCCCCCTTCCCGCCGCCGACCGGCCGCCTCGCTGCGCCACTCGTTCGGCTCCCACCCCCGAGCGATTCCGACTCCTCCCATCGTCCGACCCCTCCGATCCTCAGATCTCAGATCTCCGAACTCAGATCTCCGAACTCCGAGCTCCGATCCCCAATGCCGTCCGCTCGTCCGATGTGTTTCATCCTCGATCTTTTCGCCGACGCCCCGTCCCATGTATCGTGGCCCGGCCACTCGCTTCTCCCCGCTTCTCGATGCCCTCCGAGCGACGTGTCGAATTTCGATCTCCCCGAGTTTTACCTGGGCGCCGCCGGCTCCGGCAGCGTGCGGATCCCCGACCTGCGCAACGTGCCGCTCAACGACCGGGTCGAGGCGATCGTCGACCACCCGGCCTTCCAGCGGCTGCGCTCGATCCGGCAGCTCGGCCCGACCCACCTGGTGTATCCGGGCGCCGTCCACACCCGCTTCGAGCACACGCTCGGCGTGTACGGATCGGTGCTCGATTTTGTGGAGAGCCTGCTGCAAAACCCGAACTTCGCCGACTCCGTCACCGAGACCGACCTGCTGGCCGTCGTCGCCGCCGGGCTCGTCCACGACATCGGCCACTATCCGTTCGCCCACAGCCTCGAGGCGCTGCACCTGAAGGGCCGCGATACGCCGCGCCACGAGGAGGTCGGCGGCCGGATCGTGCGCGGCGAGGTCGAGCACCTGCGCGGTGAACGGCCGATCGGGGCGATCCTGGCCGACGACTGGGGCGTCGACCCGGAGCGCGTCATCCGGCTGTGCACCGGCGATCTCGGCGACGATCCGCCCGATGTCGACCGGCTCTTGTACTCGATCATCTCCGGGGCGATCGACGCCGACAAGATGGACTACCTGGCTCGCGACAGCCACCACATGGGCGTGCCGTACGGGCGCAACTACGACCGCGAGCGGCTTCTGGCGAGCCTGACGCTAAATGCCGACGAGGACGGCATCGCGCTGACCTCCAAGGGGAAGGTGCCGGCCGAGATGTTCATCTTCAGCCGCTACACGATGTTCTCCGAGGCGTACTGGCACCACACCGTCCGCGCCGCCAGCGCGATGGTCGAGTCGGCGCTGGCGGCCTTTTACAGCCGCAGCCGCCTCGACCCCGAGTCGTTCCTCGACGTCCTTTTGACCCACGACGACGACGGCCTCCTGGAGTGGCTGCGCGCCCAGACCCCCGACGGCAGCGCCACCCACTATCTCGTCCACGGACTCGTCGACCGCCGCCGCGAGCTGTACAAGCGCATCCTGACCCTCAGCCGCGCCTACGCCGAGGACGACAAACAGGAAGCCTACGCGCGCATCTATGAGATGGATGCCGGCGAGTTGTTCTCGCTGACCGACCGGATCCGCGCCCGGCTCTCGTCAGTCGTCGACCGGTCGCTCCACCCCGCTTCGGTGATCATCGACACCCCGCCCCGCGACAAGGACGAGCTGGAGACCGTCGAGATCGTCTACCCCGGCGCCCGCGGCCGCAGCCACTACCCGCTGCACGAACTCTCCCGGATCGTCGCCGGCATCCAGGACGATTTCGTGATGGTCGTCAAAAAGATCCGGATCTTCGTCGACCCCGAACTCGCCGCCGAAATCCGCGCTCACGATCGCGACATCGAGGAAATCATCCTCGACGAGATCCTGGCCTGACTTTCCGACGGCAAGGGTGTGATCCAACTCCGTGGGATCGGGGTGCCGGCGTCCCGTGTCGCATTCGCCAAGACGCCATGACGCCAAGACGCCAAGAACACCCCGGCGCGCCTTGTCGTACTCGACGGCACCGGCCGGCGGCGAAGCCGCCCGGGCCGGTGCCCCGATCGAGCGCCTCCCGCCGAGAGCCCGAGCACGCCTTGGCGAGCTTGGCGATCTCGGGTTTCTTGGCGATACCGGGACCCGTCATCCCGTCGCTCACGATCCCCCTCGGTCGACCCCGGGGCATCTCGGCGGTCTGGCGTCGCTGTCTCCGGGCCGCCGGGAGCCCGAGCACGTCCCACCGATTCCGATCAGACCCCGACGGCAATGACGGCTAGACGGACTCTCCGAGCAGTGGTATGCAGGCGGCCACTGGTTGTCATTTGGACGATGTCTCGAGTCGAACGGAGGAGAGTATGCAGACACGACGCAAATTTGCCCCGACCCTCATGATCGCGGTCCTGTTGGTGGTCGCGGCCGCCACCGGATGCGACAGCGACAAGGGCGCGATTCCGGACTCGGCCGACGCCCGGCTGCAGCAGTCGACCGAGACCCTCCCCTCCGACACGAGTTTCGTGTACACCATCTCGGATCTGGCCGAGTTTCGGGACAAGGCCAGCGACTCCCGCAAGACGATCGAGCGGCTCTTCCCGCTCGAGCGCATGCTGACCCGCCTCGAAAACACCTCGGCCGGCTCCAAGTTCTTCGACGACGAAGGCCTTCAGATCTTCGAGAAAAAATTCTGGAAGGAGAGCGGCATCGCCCCCGACAGCGCCTTTTCGCTCGGGATGGTCGACTACAACACCGTGCTGGTGACCTACGTCGCCGACCAGAAGAAATTCGAAAAGGACCTGCTCGGCGACCTGGAGACCGACGCCGAGCCGACCTCCGAGACGATCGCCGATCACCAGGTCAAAAGCGTCGAGACCGACAAGGGCGAGGCGCTGTGGAACTACCGGGGCAAGCTGGCGACGGTCGTGTTTCCGGACGGCAACGACGCCGCTCCGGAGGGCGCCGAGACCCCCTCGACGGCGACGACCTTCGAGCGGCTCGTCGGCACCCAGAAAGGCGAGGCGCTGTACGCCACCAGCGGCTTCGAGAAATTCCGCGACGCCGCCGGCGATCGCAGCGCCCTGGGCTACGCCCACCTCACCCCCCACATCAAACGCGGCATGCTCGAGGGCAACGACACCGACGTCGGCGAGACCTACGCCCAGAACCTCGAAAAGTCGCTGGACGGCTTCGGCTTTTTGCTCGAGACCGAGCAAAACCGCATCCGGCCGCGCATCTGGATCGGGCTGACCGAAGACGGCCAGAAGCACTTCGAGCGGCTGTTCTCCAGCCCCGTCACCGCCGAGTGGGCCAACTACGCGACGACCGACACGCTGATCGGCCTGCGCTCGGCGGGCAACTGGAAGAACTTCTGGGAATCGATCACCTCGACGATGCCCGAGGCGGAGCGCAAAAAGATGGAAAGCAACTTCGAGCAGGCGAAATCCCAGCTCGGCATCGACCTGCAAAAGGACGTCATCGACAACCTCGACGGCCAGGCCGGCCTGCTGGTGTACGGCATCGGCGGAAAGGCGACCCGGCAGGTGATCGGGAACCCGGCGGCGATCGTCGAGAATCTCGAGGCGATGTATCTGATGAAATTCAGCGACGCCGAGATGCTCGACAAGCTCGCCGAAAAGGGCGCCGCCCTGAGCCAGGAGAACATCACGCGGCGTCCGGTTGAAGTCGACGGCGAGGAGACCGACGTCCAGGCGATCGACCTGACGATTCCGGAGGGCGGGCTCGCCTCGATGCTCCTGCAAAACGCCAACGCCGACTCGATGGCCGGAAGCGAGGCGCCGATCCGATTTTACACCCACGACGAGACGCTCGCGCTGGCGACGACCGCGATCGACGAGTCGCGCATCCACCAGATGCTGACCGGCGCGGACGGCGCCGAGTCGATCACCGAGTCGTCGACCCTGGATCTCGGGGCCAGCTTCGCCGACAAGGACCAGATGAGCGGGTTGTATCTCAACTTCGTGCGCTTCCGCGAGATCTTCGGGGACCAGATCCCGCCGGTCCGCGCCATCCAGAAGCCGGTCGAGGCGCTGCAGGAGGCGCTTCTGGCGACCGAACAGGCCGATCAGGGCGCGTGGCTCGACCTGACGATCGACCTGGTGCCGGCCGCCGAAAACCAGGAGAGCTCCGGAGAGTGACCGAGACATAAAAAAACCGCGGAGCGCCGAGAGATCGGTGGCTCCGCGGTCGGAACGTCGGGGAACAGACGTCTCCGGGTTCGCGCCGGCTCAAATCTCTTCTTCATCGAGATCGAATTCGCGCTTCGACCGGACCGTCGCGACGATGGCCGCGACGACGAACAGGACCGGGATCGCGATGAACAAGCCCCAGATGATGTTCTCGATCATCGTTGCCTCCTTTGTTTAGGCACCAACGGTCAACGACACATGCCCTGGATACGGAGACCTCGTCGAACCACTCTCCGGGAGAGTCGGTCCCGAGATGTCTCACGGGCCGCCATCCATCCATCAGCACTCATCGCACCGCCCGCACCGCGAGGCGGGGTGTATCCCGAAGGCCGTAGGTAAGCCCCTTCCGGGTCTTGGCCTACTCGATCCCTAATTGTAGACACGCCTCAAACCGCAGCAACCACATGAGCTTCGACCCGGCGCGACGCGACGCATCCGGCTCGTCCGATCCGCTGGCCCGTCTGCGTCAGCGGATCGAGCGGGCGAGAGAGCCGCAGGTCGAGGCACCGCGCCGAGGGAACGGGCGGGAGGCGGACGATCCGCTGGACCGACTCGAGCGGCGGATCGCGCAGGCGAATTCGCCGCCGCCGGCCGGACCGCTGGCCGAACTCGAGGAGTGGTGTCGGCGCGCCCGGCAGATGCTCGGCGAGGCGGTCGGCTACGCTCGCCCGATCGAGGCCGACGATCCGATCGAGCGACTCGAGCGCCAGATCGCCCGCGAGGCCGACGCGATCGGCGGTCGGGCGGCCGTCGAACCTCGGCCGGCGCCCCGTGCGGGCGACGGCGGGGCGACTACTAGCCGGCCGGCGGCGACGGATGCCTCGCCCACGGCGGCCCTGGGCCGCGAGGTCGTCCGCATGCTCGAGCAGACCGACCTGCCCGGCCCCGCCCGCGCCGAGGCCGCCCGGCGACTCGCGGCGACGATCGACGATCCCGACCCCGAGCAGTTGCATGCCGTCCTGCGGCTTCTCGTCACCGGCCGGGACGGGGAATGACGCCGCGCGCCGGTCGGTTGCCTCGGGTGGGCATACTCGCTCGACGGGATTGACAAACGCAATCGCGGTCTATAGGTATTTGCGGGCCGCAATTGCGCGGCCCGATTCTCTGCGGAAGTGGCGGAATTTGGTAGACGCGCAGGCCTCAGGAGCCTGTGAGCCTAACGGCTCATGAGGGTTCGAGTCCCTCCTTCCGCACTCATCGACCAGTCCGCGAAGCCCGTCCCCGATTCCCGCGCCTGGAGAAGCGATGAGGCGACCAACGGTTTCACTGGCGAGTCTGCTCCTCGTGGGGCTGCTCGCCGGACCGGCCGCGGCCGACGACTCCGACGACGACGAACGCGGCTGGCAGCCGAAACGCTACTCGACGAGCGAGCTGATCGATTTCGGCACCCGCTCCGACTCCCCCCTCCAGTTCCCCTGGACGGTCGTCCGAACCGAACAGGTCACCAACTACGGACGCATCGACTTCCGGCACCTCGTCGAGGCCGATTTCGGGACGGTCGAGGCGCACTTCGAGCAGAAATACCGCGAGCAGGATCCCGCACTCGAGCTCGACTCGACGGCCGTGCCCCCCGGCGCCTCTCCCGAGTTGAACGTCCTCGGCACCGCCAGCCAGGGCGAAGCCCGCACCTTCACGCTCGGCAACGGCGATCTGCGGCGAACCTTCGTCATCCAGGTCCGCCCCGCCTCCGACGCCGAGCGTACCGCGATCGTCTTCCAGAACATGGCCCTCCGCCACATCTTCAGCGCCGGACTCCCCCGACTCGCTCCCCTCAAACCGATCGACGCCGATCCGATCCAGATCGGCCGGTAGGGCACCCGACGAGCGACGACCGACCCCCGACGACCGACGACCGACGCCTCGCTAGACCATCCAGTTGACCGCCTCGAACGACTCGTCGGGCACCTCGATGTCGATCCCTCCGTGGGGCGGATGCCGCTCGCGCTCCATGCGCTCGTCCCGGATCGACAGGTTCAGCGAGAGGGCGTCTCCGGCGGCGGCATCCAGCAGCTCGAAGGGGACCGCAAACTCCAGGACCTCCTCGAAGGCGACCAGCTCCAGCGGCAGCGCCCCCGAGGACCGGTCGCTGGTGACCTCCCCGCTCACCTCGCCGTCGCGGTCGATGCGCACGCGGTGGCGAACGCCGTCGCGCCGGATCGCCAGCTCGAAGCGCACCCCCGACATCTCCGCCATCAGGTCCGGCCCGGGGGCGACCTGGACGTACAGATTCTCCAGGTCGAAGCCGACGCGCATCTCGTCGACGTACCGGGTGTTCTCGAACATCGAACCGTGGGCACCGGTGTTGCGGTACACACCCGCCCCGCTCCACTCGTAAAAGTAGTCCGACCGCCCGTCGACCCGCGGTTTAATCAGACGCTTCGGCGCCTCGAAGGGCGCCTTCGGGAGACGCTCCCCGAGAATCGAGCTGTCGAGCTCGGCCGGGATCTCGAGCTCGAGCATCCGGTAGACGTACCGCAACTGATCGCGAAACAGGCGGTCGAAATCGGCGTCGTTCTCGGAGGTGAAATCGTCGCCGTACCACCAGAACCAGTCGCTCCCCTCGGCCATGTACAGCGCCCGCCAGGTCTGCTGGCGCTCGGTCTTCGACAGATCCGCCTCGTCGATTTCCTCGACGAGCCGCTCGCGGGTGCGGCCGAGAAGCTCCCAGGCGCAGTTGGTCTCCTCGTGGCCGATCCAGATGTCGTAGTTGGCGTAAATCCAGGAGCCGGAGTGCAGGTGGGTCAACTCCCCGGGCTCGCCGCCCCGGCCCAGACACCGCGAGGGAGTGGTCGTCTCGAGGTCGTCGGCCGACTCCAGCCGCCCGAACAGTTCCCCGAGAAACGCCTCGCCGTCGCCCGGGTAGTGCTCCCAGGGATTTTCTCCGTCGGCGATGACACTGACGATCGGCGCCTCTGCCTCCTCTCCGCCGGCCTCCTCCTCGCGGCCGGCCCGGCGGACCCGCTCGAGGAAATCATCGACCGCGACGCCGGTCTCGGCGTTGCCGTACACGAAGCCGACCTGGTCGCTGATGGCCCGGTCGCGAAAAAACAGGTCGACGTCCGTCCCCTCGAGCTGCCAGCGCCGATACAGATCGGCCTCTCGCCCGAAGGCCTCCCCCCGCGATTTCGCAAGGACCTCCTCGTCGGAGGCGCACCAGGCGATGTCGAACTCGTCGAACATCTCGACGACCTCCGGAGAGACCGCCCCCTCGGACGGCCAGATGCCGTCGACCTCGATCCCGAGCACCTCGCGGGCCGTCGTGCGGGCGGCGCGGAGCTGGTGGCGCGCATCCTCCGGCGCCCGGAACGGCTCCGGGCGGGGGCGCGACGGCGAACACCGCTCGGCGCTTTCGGTGTCGATCACGAGCGGCATGATCGGATGATACATCGGCGAGACGCTGATCTCGATCTGGTCCCGCCGGTGCAGCTTGCGATACAGCGGGATCAATAGCTGCATCACCTCGATCTGCTGCTCGAGCACCGCGATCTTTTCGTCCTCGGAAAACTGCTCTCCCTTGTCCAGCAACGACTGGACGACCGCCCGCTCGTTGCGCGCCGAAAACCCGAACCAGGCGAGATTGAACCACACCTGCAGGTCGCGATACTCCTGCGTGTCGAACGCCTCGATGGCGAGGTCGTCGCTGTCCCCGCCGCGCTTCTCGAGCAGGCGCCGGTAGCCGGGATTCGGCTCGATGCACGTCTCCCAGTCCAGGCTGAAAAAGTGGCGCAGCAGGTGGTGTTTGTCCGGGTCGGTCAGGTTTGCGGCCGGCTTCCGGGTCAGGTGCCACCACGAGTCGCGTTTGCCGACCTCGAGATACTCCCGGAACTGCTCGAGGAGGCTCCCCGAGAAGTTGATCGCACACCGGACGCCGGGATGGTCCTCGAGCATCCGCCCCAGGTCATAGTACGATTTGATGGCGTGCAGACGCACCCAGGGCAGGGTGTTCGAGCCGCGCCCCGGCGTGCTGTAGTACGGCTGGTGGAAATGCCACAGACACAACAGTCGCGTCGGAGAACTCGCCATGTCAGAGTCGCTCTCCTTTGGGGATGACGACGATGCCGTCCTCGGAGACGGTGAATCGCTCGCGGTCGCGTTCGAGATCGTGGCCGATGACGGTGTCGGGCGGAATCACGACGTCCTTGTCGATGATCGCGCGTCGGATCCGGGCCCGCTCGCCGACCTCGACCCCTTCGAACAGGATCGAATCCTCGATCTTCGAGTACGAGTGCACGTGCACCTCCGGGAACAGAATCGACCCTTTGATCAGGCCTCCCGACACGATGCACCCTTCGGCGACCGTCGAATCGATCGCCCGGCCGACCCGCTCGGTCGACGGATCGTGGTGGACGAACTTCGCCGGCGGATGATTCTCGTAGTAGGTCCGGATCGGCCACTGGTCGTTGTACAGATCGAAATGCGGATGCACGCTCACCAGATCCATCGACGCCTCCCAGTACGAGTCGATCGTGCCGACGTCTCGCCAGTAGCCGATCTCGCGTTCGTGCTGGCCGGGGACCCGGTTGTCCGAAAAATCGTACACGAACACCTCGTAGTCCGGGTCGGCGACCATCTCGCTGACGATGTCGCGGCCGAAATCGTGGGTACTCTCCTCGCGGTCGGCGTCGCGGCGCAGCTCGTCGACCAGCGGACCCGTCCCGAACACGTAGTTGCCCATGCTCGCCAGACACCGATCCGAGTCGCCCGGCATCGGGGTCGGATCGTCGGGCTTTTCGACGAAATCCGTAATCCGCCCCTCCTCGTCGATCTCGAAGACGCCGAACGCCCGGGCCTCCTCGACCGAGACCGGAATCGCGGCGACCGTCAGATCCGCCTGCTGGCGCCGGTGCATGTGGACCATCTGGGAGACGTCCATCTTGTAGATGTGGTCGGCGCTGAACACGCAGACGTCCTCGGGCTGGTTGTCCTCGATGAGATTGAGGTTCTGATAGATCGCGTCGGCGCTGCCGCGATACCAGTGCTGGCCGACGCGCTGCTGGGCGGGGACGACGTCGACGAACTGGTCGAGCTGCTCGGAGAGGCGCCAGCCGCGGCTGATGTGCCGGTCGAGCGACTCGCTTTTGTACTGGGTCAGGATCTTGATCTGGTAGAACCCGCTGTTGACGAAGTTCGACAGCACGATGTCGATCAGCCGATAGTGGCCGCCGAACGGCACGGCGGGCTTGGCGCGCTCTCGGGTCAGCGGGCGGAGCCGTGTGCCGGCTCCCCCGGCGAGAATCATCGTCAACACGTCATCCATGGCGCATGCTCCCGGAAACTGCGAGTCGGACTCGATTCGACCGCACGGGCCGGACCCGCCGGACGAGCACCCGCCGGCGGGCGGGCCACCCACTGCCTCCCCCGGGCACGCGGTATCTACTGCATCTGAAACAGATAAACGAGACCGGCCGCAAGTACCAGCGACAAGACGACCACGATGACCAGCAAGGTGGTGACGAGACTGCCGGACTCGTCGGCCTCCTGGGCCTCTCCGGCCTTCGCGCGGGCCTCCCCGTCCTGCGTCTCGGCGGCGGCCGGTTGCGAGCGCCGGGCGGGACGGCCGCCGCGGGCTTGCCCGCCGCCGCCCGCTCCACCCTGCCCCCGCGAGTTCCCCTCCGGCGGCGAGGTGCGCGCCGCCTCCTGTCCGCCCGCCCCCGCTTCCGGCTCGGGTCCGTCGATCGCCGGCATCTTGGAGGTCGCCTTCGCGACGTCGCTCAACTGCTGCTCTCGCCACTCGTCGCCCGACTGCTCGATCTGTTCGGGGACCGCCGCCCCCTCCCCGTCGGCCTCGAGCCCCTCGTCGAAGCCGATGTCGCTCCAGGAGCGCGGGTCCTCGTAGTCGCCGCTCTCCGGCGGCGCCGGCGACGCTCCGCTCTCCTCGCCGATCGGCTCGGCGCGCGCCAGCTTGCGGTCCATGTCCTGCAGGTCGTCGATCGAGACGAACTGGTTGATCTCGCGCTGGACCGCCCGGTCGGCCGGCCCCAGCGACTCGGCCGTCTCGGGCTGCTGCTCGCCGAGCACCTCCCGGACGTACGGCCGGAGCCCGAAGCTGGTGACCGGCTCGCCTCGGGCGTACAGAAACTCCGCGAGGTGCTCTCCGAGCCGCCGGGCCGTCCCGTAGCGATTGTCCGGGTGGCGGGCCAGCGCCCCGTCGAGGATCTGCTGGAGCGGGTCGGGGATGCGCCGCCCCCGCGAGGCGACCGGCGGCACCTGCGCCGCCCGCACCATCTCGAGCGTCTCGTGGTCGCTCTCGCCGAGAAACAGCCGCTCGCCGGTCAGCATCTCCCACAACAAAATCCCGACCGCGAAGATGTCCGTCCGCCCGTCGATGTCCTCCCCGTGCGCCGCCTCCGGCGACAGATACCCGAACTTGCCTTTGACCACCCCCGGATCGGTCAGCTCGGCCTGGCTTTTGGCCTTCGCCAGCCCGAAATCCGTGATCTTCACCTCGCCCGACCGCGAGATCAGGATGTTCGGCGGGCTGATGTCCCGGTGGACGATATCCAGCGACTTGCCCTCGGTGTCGGTCTTGGTGTGCGCGTAGTCGAGCCCCTTGAGGATCTCGAGGGCGATGTAGCACGCCTCGGCGACGCCGAGCTGCTGGCGGCGGTTTTGCAGCGTGTTGACGACATCCTTGAGCGTCGCGCACTCGACGTACTCCATGACGATGAAGTACGTCTCGTCGGCCATCCCCAGATCGAAGGTCTGGACGATGTTGGTGTGGTTGAGCGGCAGCGCGATCTTCGCCTCGTCCAGAAACATGCGGACGAACCGCTCGTTCTGGGTCAGAGACGGGAGGACGCGCTTGATGGCGACCAGTTTCTGGAAGCCCTTGACGCTCGTCGAGCTCGCCTTGAAGACCTCGGCCATGCCCCCGGCGCCGATGCGTCTGATGATTTCGTATTTCGGTTGGGCCATCGAGACTGTCGGCTGGTCGGCCCCCCGGAAGCGGGGAGCCGACGCCGCCCTGTCAGTTGTCCGATTCGAACGAGCGCTCCGGCAGAGTCGGATCCTCCTCGGTGCTGTGCCCGTCCCGGAGCCCGTCGACCCGGTAGATGTCGACCTGTTCGATCTTGCCCTTGAGCTGGGTCGGCGGGAGCCGCTGCGCCTCGAGCACGTCCCCGACCTGCCCGAAGGTATTCTCCCCGACATACACTTCCCGGGGGCCGGCCTCGGCACAGATCCGATTGGCCGTATTGACCGTGTCGCCCATCACCGTGTAGTTCATCCGCTTCGTCGAGCCCATGTACCCGGCCACGGCCTCGCCGGTATTGAGCCCGATTCCGACCTCGAAGGTCACCCGCCCTTCCTTTTCGCGCTGGCGGTTGTACTCCGCGATCGCCTCCTGCATCGCGATCGCACACTTGGCCGCCCGCTCGGCGTCGTCGGAACTCGACAGCGGCGCCCCCCAGATCGCCATGATCTCGTCGCCGATGAATTTGTCGAGCGTCCCCTCGTACTCGAAGATCGCATCGACCATGATCTCGAAATACTGGTTGATGTTGTTGACGACCTCCTGGGGCGGCATCTGCTCGCTGTAGGAGGTGAAATTGCGGATGTCGGCGAACATCACCGTCACCTGGCGCAACTCCCCGCCCTTCTCGAGATCGAGCCGCCCGTCGACGACCTCCTCGACCAGCTCCGGGGGCAGAAGCCGGCGGACCTTCTCGCGGACGACGATCTCGGATTCCATCTGCTTGAGCAGACGGTGGTGCTCGACCAGGCCGGCGGCCCGGCGGCCGAAGCCGGTCAGAATCTGCAGATCCTTTTCGGTGAACGCCCCGCTGTCCATCTTGGTGTCGAGATGGATGATCCCGAGCAACTCCTCGTCGTGCAGCATCGGGACGCTCATCGTCGAGCGGATCTGGCCGATCAGGATCGACTCGCTGCCCGAAAACCGCGAGTCGCTCATCGCATCGCTGGACAGGAAGGCCTCTTTTTTTTCGGCGACCTCGTTGAGGATCGTCTGGCTGATCCGGACGTCGCCGACCCCCTCGCCGGTGCGGGACTTGGCCTCCATCGGGTTCAAATCCCCGGTCTCCTCGTCCTTGAGCAAAATCACGCCCCGGTCGGCCGGGAAGATCTCGAAGGCCTTGTCGAGGATCTTTTCGAGCAGGACGTCCAGCTCCATCTCCAGCCCGATCGAGCGGCTCAGCTCGTGGGCGATCCGGAGCTTTTCGTAGTCGCGCCGGAGGACGTCCATGTCCTCGATTTCGTCCTCCGGCGAGAAGTGATCCTGGACCCGATCGCCCATCCGGCTTCGGATGTGCGTCTCGACCTCCTGGTTGTGGATCGTGACCGTCCCCTCGTCGCGCTGGCGAAATTCCCCCCGCGAGCGCCCCCCGCCGTCGCGGCTCTCCTGCTGCTCGTCCTGGAAATACAGGTCGGTCGAGCCGATCGTCACCCGGTCGCCGTTCGACAGCTCGACCGGCTCGTCGATCAGGGTCCCGTTGAGGTAGGTGCCGTTGCGACTGCCGTCGTCGCGCAGGTAAAACCGCCCGCCGTCGCGACGCTCGATGACGGCATGTTGCTTGGAGACGACCCGATCGAGCACCTGGATCATCTGGTTCGGGTGGCGACCCAGAGTCGTGCGCTCGCCGAGAGAGTGTTCTCGCAACACCCCGTCGGCGTCTCGATATGAAAGCTTCGCCATCGGGTTCGCTGGGGGAGAGACACGACGGCGGAGACCTCGCTCATGCCGAAGGCATCCGCCGATGGACACACCGCCGTTTCTATCCGACTTTCGGGCCGCTTGCAATCAAACTGCTCTGGACGTCGACCCTCGGCCCTCGGGGTTCGGGCCTCGGAAGCGGACGTCCCGCGCCGGCAGCGGTCGGTGGGGATCGGACTCGGGGGTCGGGCCGGCGCCGACGGGCGATTCGACGGACGCGGGGCGAATCGAGGAGCGCCCGTGAATTATTCGACCGCCTGCAGCCGTTGGACCATCATGGCAGGCGGGGACGACGGCCTCGGGAGAACCCGGTCGCAAAATCGCCGGGGTGTCGGGTTGACCGACGGGGGCCCCATCGACGAATGTGGGCTCACTGCACGATTCACCTCCGCGACCGACGCCCGACGACCGCCGTTCCCGACGACCGCCGTTCCCGACGACCGACGCCTGACGACCGAGGCCCGACGTCCGATGACCGACAATGCGACAATCCTGCTGGTCGACGACGAGACGGCCCACCTGAAGACCCTCGAGCGCGTCTTCACCAAAGAGGGCTACCAGGTGCACTGCGCCGAGGACGGCGACGAGGCACTCGAGATCGTCCGCGAGCAACCCGTCAACCTGGTCGTCACCGACCTGAAGATGCCCAACACCGACGGGATGCAGCTTTTGAAGCTCGTCCGCACGGTCCGTCCCGAGGCCGAGGTGATTTTGATGACCGCCTTCGGCACCGTCGAGCGGGCGGTCGAGGGGATGAAACAGGGAGCGTACGATTTCGTCAGCAAGCCGATCAAGCGCGCCGAGATCCTGCAGGCGGCCAAAAAGGCGCTCGAAAAACAGGCACTCGTCGCCGAGAACCGCAAACTCAAGGCTCAGCTCGCCGACCTCAAAAGCGAACGCTCGATCGTCGGCCAGTCGCCGGCGCTGCAGGAGGCGATCGATCTGGTGCGCCAGGTCGCCGACAGCGACGCGACGGTGCTTTTGACCGGCGAGTCGGGGACGGGCAAGGAGCTTTTCGCCCGGATGATCGTCGAGCTGAGCGAGCGGACCGACGAGCCGTTCGTGACGGTCAACTGCGCGGCGCTGCCGGAGTCGATCCTGGAGAGCGAGCTTTTCGGCTACGAGGAGGGGGCGTTTACCGGGGCCGACGAGGCGAAGCCGGGCCGCTTCGAGGCGGCCGACGGCGGGACCGTCCTGCTCGACGAGATCGGCGAGCTGTCGCCGAGCGTCCAGGTCAAGCTTTTGCGCGTCCTCCAGGAGGGGGCCTTCGAGCGGCTCGGGGCCAACGAGACGACCCGGGTCGACGTCCGCGTCATCGCCGCCACCCACGTCGACCTCGAGGAGGCGATGCGCGAGGGGACTTTTCGCGAAGATCTGTACTACCGGCTCAACGTGGTCAACATTCACATCCCACCGCTGCGCCACCGGCTCGAAGACGTTCCGCTCCTGGCGGAGCATTTCTTGGACCATTACCGCGAGAAAAACGACCGCGAGATCTCGGGCATGAGCCGCGAGGCTCTCGACGCACTGCGCGACTACAACTGGCCGGGCAACGTCCGCGAGCTGGAGAATGTCGTCGAGCGGGCGGTCGTCCTCGACAAGGACGGCCTGATCGACGTCGACGATCTCCCCGAACACATCGTCGCCCACGAGGGGGACGATCCGCGCTACATCTCCGTACCGGTCGGGACGCCGCTCGAGGAAGTCGAACGGCGAGTCTTGCACGAGACTCTGACGATGACCGACGACAACACAAAGCTGGCGGCCAAGCTGCTCGGCATCGCCACCCGGACGGTCTATCGCAAGACCAAAGACGAGCCCGACGAGGCGGGCGAGTCGTGACGAGGCTCCGGACGGCTTTGACAAAATGTCAGGGGCCGACGAGTCCGCACGCGGGCTCCCGCCGACCAGATTGACAAAATGTCAAAATGCCCGAACAATCCGCCCGCCTCGCGCCACGATCGCCCGGGGAAATCCCCCTGTGTCGGCTGTGGCACAAACATTGCAACATGTACCGCCCGGGATCGGTCCCGGCGACTGCTGCGTACTGCCTCCACCCCACCGACGGGTCATGGATAGATTCTTTCGCACATATCAGTGGCTGCTCCCCTACGCGGCCATCGCCGCCTCGACGATCCTGGTGGCGATCATCACCAACCAGATCGTCGCCGGCCAGCTCGCCCCGCTGACCGTCCCGAAACTCCCGACCATCGAGTCGTCGGCCGGGGACGCCCCCTCGCCGAGCGACCAGGCGGGCGGCCCGGGGCCCGGCGAGTGGTCCGAGCAGCTCGGCTCGCGCTGTCTGTTCGGCTGTGCCGACCAGCAGCAAGACGAGCCCAAAGAATGTCCCGACGGCTGCGCCGACGACGAAAGCTGCGAGGACGGCGTCTGCGTCCCCGACGAGCCCGAACAGGCCGAATCCTCCTCGGACGTCCCGGTCGAAAGCGATCTCGGCGTCAAGCTCGTCGGCTGCATGGTCGCCGACAACCCGCAGTATTCTCTGGCGATGGTCCAGAACGCCGACTCGCAGGAGACCTACATCGTCGGACCCGGCGACTACCTGCCCGAAGATGCGAAGGTGACGCGAATAAAACGCGACCGCATCTACATTGAACGCAACGGGCAACTGGAGTACATCCGCCTCGACAAGACCATCGGCGGCGCTCCCAGCCCCACCTCGGTCAACACCCGGGGGATGACCGGCGGTTCGGGCGCCGACATCGGGAAGACGCGCTCCCCCGGAGAGACCTCCGGCGGCGACTCTTCCGAGTCCGCCCGCAGCGACGGGGCGCAAAGCTCCGAGGATCGCAAGGTCCTCGATCGCAAATCCCTGAAGGCCGAATTCGAGAACCCCCGCGAGATCGCCCGAGACGCACGCTTCGTCTCGAATTTCGAGGACGGCGAACGCCGGGGCGTCAAACTCGTCGGCGTCTCGCCGTCGGGACTGTACAGCAAACTCGGCTTCGAGACCGGCGACGTGTTGCAGTCGGTCGACGGCGAGAGGATGGCCTCGAAAAAGGAGGCGCGCGCTTTCGTGCGCAAACTCGGGAAAAACGACAAGGTCGACGTCGTCCTCGAGCGCGACGGCTCCCGGATCGAACGCCAGTTCGTCATCGAATGAACGCCTCTGCCGCTCGGCAACGCCTCTGAAGATAGTCACCGCGCTTCGACTACAGGATCTTTCGAGACATGTTCACGACACTGGATGCAGTTCCGACACCGGCAGACGCGCCCGCCTTCGGGCCGAGCTGCCGGGGAGTCGTCTCCCTGCTCGCGGCCGCGCTGGTCGTCGCCGTCGGCGTCCCGGCGGCAAATGCCCAGGACGAAGCGACGAGCGACCGGCCCGGCGTGATCGGCGGTTCGCCGGACGACGGGGACGGCGAGCAAG
>CAZRLK010000066.1:0-4001 GCA_964600555.1 uncultured Bradymonadales bacterium | reverse complement strand
AGCGACCGGCCCGGCGTGATCGGCGGTTCGCCGGACGACGGGGACGGCGAGCAAGGCGGGGAGGCGGAGCAACAAGACGACGAGGAGGATCGGCAGGAGGCCTCCGACGAGCAGCGCCAGGGTCGCCAACAGGCCCAGCAACAAGACCAGCAGGGCCAGAACGGTCAGCAGGGCTCGGCCGACGAGCAGGGCGAGGTCATCACCCCGGACAACGTCGATCCGAACGAAGAATACAATCTCCCGCCGAACTTCGACCCCTCGCACCGCCCCCGCAAGACTCCCGACAACGTCGAGGTCCGGATCGACTTTCGGGAGGCGAACCTCGAGGAGGTCGTCAAATTCTTCTCGAAGCTGCGCAACCAGAACTTCATCATCAGCGACAGCATCCAGGCGAACAAGACCATCACGGTCATCTCCCCGGAGAAGGTCACCCTCGGCGAGGCGTACCGCGCCTTCCTGGCCGCCCTCGAGATGAACGGGCTGACGACCGCGCGAGCGGGGAGTTTCACCAAGATCGTCCAGTCCAAACAGGCGATCAAAGAGCCGGGCCACACCTACGACGAGGACGACACGATCCCGAACGAATCGCGGATGATCACCTCGATCATTCCGGTCAAAAACGGAGACATCGAGCGCATCAACGAGGTGATCGGCAACTTCACCTCCCAGCACGCCACGACGATCACGTACGGCAGCTCGCTGATCGTCTCCGAGAATGCCGCCAACGTCCGGCGCATCCGGGATCTCGTCGAACGACTCGACAAGGGCGAGGCCGGCGAGCAGATCTTCGTGTACAAGGTCCGGTATGCGGATGCCACGAAGGTCTCCGAGAAGTTGCGCGAGATCTTTCAGGAAGAAGAGGAACAGGGAGGCGGCCGGCGCCGCAAGGAGGGAGGCGATCAGGAGGGTGATCAGTCGGGAAGCTACGACGTCGACGTCTCGCAGTTGATCGCCGACGAGCGGACCAACCAGCTCGTCATCGCGACCAACGAGAAGTCGTTCGACAAGATCAAGGAGATGATCGAGCTTCTGGACGTCCCGACCAAGGCCGGCGGCGGGCAGGTGCACGTGAAGTTTTTGGAGTACGCCAACGCCGAGGAGCTCGCCTCGACGCTGTCGAATCTCGTCTCCTCGACGCAGCGCGACCAGGAACAACAACGGGGTCGGGCGCGAGCGAGACGCCAGCAGCAGCAACAACAGGAGGAAGGCGGCGGCGGCGGGGGAGGTGACGTCGCGGCGCTTTTACAGGGCGAGGTCCAGATCACCTCTTACGAACCGAACAACGCCCTGGTGGTCGTCGCCTCGCCGAAGGACTTCGTCGCCCTCGAGCAGGTCGTCGACACCCTCGACCGCCCCCGCAAGCAGGTGTACGTCGAGGCGGTCATCATGGAGATCGGCATCGACACCAACCGCACCCTCGGGCTCGGCTTCAACACCGGGCTCGGGGAGGACTTCAGTGGAGTGATCCCGGACTCGGCGGTCGACAGCGGCATGGTCGACGACACCGAGGGGCTGATCGTCGGCCAGTCGAACTTCCCGGGGCTGACCGAACTCGGCAGCGCGCTGCAGGGGACCGGCGGCTCGATCGGACTGCTCGGGCCGATGGTCTCGGTGCCGGGGACGAACATCTCGCTTCCGGCCTTCTCGATGCTCCTGCAGGCGACCCAGACCGACAACACGGTCAACATCCTGTCGACGCCGTCGATTCTGACGATGGACAACGAGGAGGCCGAGATCGTG
Organism: uncultured Bradymonadales bacterium; assembly: GCA_964600555.1. Lineage (GTDB taxonomy): Bacteria > Myxococcota_A > Bradymonadia > Bradymonadales > Bradymonadaceae > CAJXPB01. The sequence goes on along the minus strand of CAZRLK010000066.1, from coordinate 2,261 downwards.
GTCGGTGAGCGGGTGCCGTTTTTGCGGGGCGTCTCGGGCGGCAGCGGTGGAGGAGGGCTCGGTGGGCTGGGGAGCCTCGCCGCCGGCAGCGCACTCGGCCAGTCGCAGCAGGGCACCAATCAGCAGCAGACCGGCGCCAACCAGACCGGCCTGGGAGGGGCGGCCGGCGGGCTCGGCGGTGCGCTCGGCGGACTCGGAGGCCTCGGCGGACTGGGCGGCGGTCTCGTCTCGCCGATCGACTATCAGGACGTCGGCCTGACGCTCCGCATCAAGCCCCAGGTCAACGACAGCCGGTATGTGCGCCTGGAGACGAACCTCGAAGTCAGCGACATCAAGGGCGCCGGCGGCAGCGAGCTGACCCCGACCCAGACGCGGCGAAACGCCCAGTCGGTGGTACTGGTCAAGGACCAGTCGACGGTCGTCATCGGCGGGCTGATGCGCGACGTCGAAAACAAGACCAAAGAAAAGGTGCCGTTTCTCGGGGACATCCCGCTGATCGGCCGGGTCTTCCAGAAGACCAGCACGATCGAGACGAAACAAAACCTGGTGTTGATGCTGACCCCGTACATCATCGAGGCCGAGTCCGACCTCCAGAAGATCTATCAACGCAAGATCGAGGAGCGCCGCGAGCTGTTGAAGCTGTTCGGCCGCGAGAAATCCGGGTACGACAAGCAGGTCAACTTTCAGAAAAAGAGCGGCCTGGTCGACCGGATGCGCAACAAGATCTCGGAGATGGTCGAAGACCACGAGGCCCGCGAAAAGGCCCGCGAGCAATTCGAGGAGCAGGGTCCGCAGTACCAGATCCTCGGCGGCGACGCCGAGGAGGGGGACGGAGGCGGGCAACGCCAGAACGGCCAACCGGGAGGCGGCGCGACGCCCGGCCAGCAGCCCCGGCAACCTCAGCAACAGCCCCAGCAGCCTCAGCAACAGCCCCAGCAACAGCCACAACAGCCGCAGCAGCCGCAACCGCAACCCCGACCGCAGGGCTCGTCCTCCGAGGGAGCCGGCGGCGGCGAGAGCGAGGGCGGAGGTAGCGGCAGTGAATCCGGCGGCGGGGACGACGACGGCGGCGGAGCCGGCGGCGGCGCGACCTCCGAGAGCGACGAGTGATCCAGCGCCCGTCGGCCGACGGGCCGCCGGCTCGTCGGCCGCGAGGAGCGAGCGATGTACAACCAAAAACCGATCGGTGAAATCCTGGTCGAGCAGGGGAAAGTCGACCAGAGCGACGTCGACCGCGCCCTCGAGCGCCAGCGGGAGGGAGCCGAGGAGCGGCTCGGCGAGATTCTGGTCGACATGGAGGTCGTCTCCCGGCGGGACGTCCTCGAGTGCGTCGCACGCCAGCTCGACTACCCGTTCGAGGAGACACTCGACGGCGACGAGATCGACCTCGACCTGATCGACGACCTGGAGCTCGGGTACTCGCGCAACAACCGGGTCATCCCCTACGACCGCGACAACGGCCTGGTGTTGGTCGCGACCGACGACCCGCTCGACGTCGAGGCGCTCGACGAGATCCGGTTCATGACCGACTCGGAGATCCTGCCGGTCGTCGTCCCGACCGAACAGCTGCTCGATGCCATCAACAACGCCTTCGACCGCAAAAACCGCCAGCTCGGCGACGGCCTCGACGAACTCGAGGAGGCCGAGAGCCCGACCACCGAAGAGGGCTCGATCGACATCAACGACCTGCTCGACGCCTCGGACGACGACGAGGCGCCGGTCATCCGGTTCGTCAACAACCTGTTCGTCCAGGCCGTCCGCGAGGGAGCCAGCGACATCCACATCGAACCCGAGGAACAGGATCTGACGGTCCGGTTCCGGATCGACGGCGTCCTCAAAGAGGTCACCAGCCCGCCCAAGCGCTTCCACTCGAGCATCGTCACGCGCATCAAGATCATGGCCGGGCTCGACATCGCCGAAAAACGCGTCCCGCAGGACGGCCGGATCCGCGTCAAGATGGCCGGCAAGGACATCGACGTCCGCGTCGCGACCGCCCCGTCGGTCGACGGCGAGCGGATCACGATGCGGCTATTGGACAAATCGGCGGTGTTGCTGAACCTCGAAGACCTCGGCCTGATGCCCGACGACGAGGATACGCTGACCGACCTCATCCACCGCCCCCACGGGATCATCCTGGTCACCGGTCCGACCGGCTCGGGGAAGACGACGACGCTTTATTCGTCGCTCTCGGAGATCAACGAACCCGACATCAACATCCTGACCATCGAGGATCCCGTCGAATACCAGCTCGAGGGGATCAG
>CAZRLK010000065.1:0-25110 GCA_964600555.1 uncultured Bradymonadales bacterium | reverse complement strand
CCAATTCGCAAGTTTCATGCGAGTGTAACGAAAATCTCAAATGCGATCGCCCTGGGGCGAGGCCGGTGACCGCTTGACGAGAAGCCGATCTTTTATCACCCTGAGGGGGAGTCTGAACTTGAAGATGGGCGATGCTGCTATCGCCCCGTTAACTCGGCGGGCAAAGGTTGCTCGATGATTGCGTCGAAGCCCTCGGCGATCGTGGTGTTGGGTGTGTTCCTGGCGGCGGCCTCTGCGGGTTTCTCGACGTCGTGTTCGAACGATTCCGGCAACCTCACCCAGAATCAGGGGGGAGACGACGAAGACGACTCGGAGGAGGACGGCGGGGACGAACGAGATACCGGAATCGAAGGAGATGTCACCGCCACCGACGGGGCTTCGAGTGACACCGCTCCGACCTCCGACGCCGCCGATTCCGACGGGTTCGAGCCGACGGACGGTTCCTCGAGCCGTGGCGATGGGACTTCACAGCGAGATTCCGATCTCGATGAGGATGCCATCGTCACCCCCGACGTCGACGACGATCCATGGCCGAATCGCGATACCGAGGGTGGATCGGGGACGTGCTGGCCGGATGCCGGCTCGATGGACAACCCCTCCTGCTCGGAGCCGTCGTCGTGCCCGGCTCCGGACGAGACACAGGATCCCGAGGTGACGTGCTATTCGCCGCACTGGACGCCGGTCGGCGAAGTGGCCACGCTCGATATCTACGGTCGACATCTCGTCAAACAGGGCGCTCCCCCGAGCCACGTCGCCTATCGTGACGTCGAGACCTCCGGGACGTCGGGCCGGACGAACGGGGATGTGACTGTCGTCTCCGACTGCCACGTGCAGGTCGAGTTGTATCTCGACGACCCGTTTTTGCAGTGCGGCCAGACGATGGAGTTTATGCTCGTCCGCGACGAGGGGGCGGCTCCGGGGACGGACGCCGGCCAGCAGCCGGCGGTGGCCTCGGAGTGGCACGAATTTCGCCTCACGGAATGATCGAACGCTGTTCGTCAACTGTTGGCTGACGCCCTCCGCCTGAGAGGAGCTGACCATGAACTGGAATTCGTCGACGCATCGAACTTCGTCTGCCTCGAGCCGCTTTTCACTCGTGGTCTTCGCGGCGGCCGCGCTCCTGGTGGCGGCCTCGTGTGGAGGGCAAAAAGAAGGCCCCTCCTCGGCAGACGAGGTCGAAAAGGAGCTCGAAGAGGAGCTCGGCTACGACATCAAACAATACGACGGGACCAAGTTCGCCCCGGACGAACCGCGGCTGCGACCCGGCATCCAGGTCGTAAAGATGCCGCCGGAGTTTGCCGCCGAGGTCGAGATTCGTGCCGAGCAGAACGTCGCCGTCGTCGAGGGCGCGGCCGCCGAGCGGCTCGCCCAGAAGGAAGCCGACGCCGGCGACCTGCTGATGGGGCCGAATTTCAACTACCAGATCAAGGGGATCGAAGACCGTGGCGACAGCAAGAGACTCGAGGTCGGCTCCTACATGCCCCAGGATATCCTCTGGGGGCATTTCGACATCAAAAAGCGCGTGCGACTCGATCCCGACCGTCTCGAGGAGGGTGGAGCAGACGGCACGCCGAGCCTTCGCATCCCCCCCGAGGAACTTTACGGGGAGGACAGCAACGACCCGATCGAACTCGAGCCGCGACCGCCTCACAAGGTCGAATCTCCCGACTCGCCGACCGTCGGCGGAGCCGAGCCGCAGGGACCGGTGCGGAGCGAAAGCCAGCGGCTGAACACCGACGCCAACACCATCAGTGAACAGTTCATCATCGAGCCTCCCGGCAGTCTCGGGGCAGCACTCGGCAGCACCGACAAGTTCGGGCCGAGCGTCGACGTCTCCGGGAGTATTTCAAACACGACCGAGGTGACCGTCGATGTCGGCTACGATGCCGAAATCGTCTTCGAGGGACGGATCCATCTCAACGTGCCCAACATTTCGGACTTCGACTGGAAAGAAGACTACGACAGCGGCTGGTGCGATCGGTACGGAATGTCGGCGGACGTCTGGGTTGCCAGCGGGGCGTTGTGTGTCCAGAAGTTCGGTTTCCGCATGGGCATTGCCCCGGAGCTGGGGCTGTATCAGGAGCTGGAGGCCTCTCTGATCTTCTCGCACACCTGGAAGCCGGGCATTCTGGATCCCCCTCCCGAGTTGATCGACATTCCGATCCCGATTCCCTCGACGCCGATCGCGTTCAAGCCAACCTTGATCGCCTCCGGCGGCATCATCTTTGCGCTGTCTGGAACCGGAAGGTTCGGTTTTGACGTGACCGCCTCTCTCGGGGAGGTGGTCATGGGGTTTGTCTGCGATCGAAAGGGAGGGAGCGGATGTACGTTTTATCCCCAGAACCCGCCGCAATCGGAGGTGACGACCGATGCGTTCGCCGAGTTGAGCGCCGGGGCGCGGGTCGAACCATTTTTCGGCCCCGGTTTTCGGATGGACATCGGTTTGACCGGCGTCGACTGGGTGGAGGTGCAATCGCCCGCGCTCAACGCCTACGTGTACGCTCGACTCCAATACGAGATCTTTTCGACCGGCGAACGCGAAAAGTGCCTGCAGGGTGATCTCGGTCTGAAAGCCTCGTTCGGCGGAGATATCAGCTTTAACATCGATCCTCCGCACGTCGGCCCCTGGGATGTCCCGCTAACCCCGGAAGTCACCTGGTATTCGCCGCGTCTGCAGGTCTTTCCGGAGGTGACCTTGCCGGGGGACGACCCGAAATTCTACGAGTTTTTCTGCTCGAGTGGCGACGATGACGACGACGGCGGGGGCGATGGCGGCGACGGGGGTTGGGACGATTTCACCCGTGAGCCGGGCACGCACCGGGCTCAGGAGCCATTCAAGATCGAGGCGATCTGGACCGATACCGACTCGGACATCGATCTCGAGGTGACGCCGCCGGGTGGGCCCAGGTTGAAGCCGGGCGATACCTCCGGTGGTTGGTCCCACCCGTTCGACGTCTGCGAGGAGGAATGCAGCGGCAACGAACATTCGGAGGCGGCGATCTATCAGCCGGCCGACGACGCGCCGCAGGGTCGCTACAGCTTTCAGGTGGCCAACAACGGCGGTCAGACGACCGAGGTGACGCTCAACGTCCGGCGCGGCGACCGCGTGATCGAATCGTGGGAGCTGAGCCTGTTCCCCGGCCAGAGCGAGTCGTTTCGCGGCAACTACACGCCGTCGGATCCGCAAAAATAGGGCAGTTTTTGACGCCCGTCTCGGGGCGGGGTTGCCGGCGTTCGACCGGCGGTCCTGCCTCGTTCGCACCCCCGTGTTTGAGGCCATCCTCAGGGAAGAGATCGCGCTCACCGGCCAGAGGAGGACTGACGGTCGATCAACCAGTCGGCCATCGGGATGAAGACCTCGCGCTCGGCGTCTTCCGAGATGAACAGATCGGCGTGGGCGAACCAGCGATGTTGCGTCCCGACGTTCAATTCGTGGACGTCCTCGGTGCCGACGGCGTCGAGAATCGACAGCGCAGATTCCGGGGGAACGATGCCGTCGCGGTTGGCCAGCACACACAACACGGGGGTGTGGATGTCGGCCATCGCCTCGGTGACGTCGAGCCCCTCGATTTCGAGATCGCGGTTGCGAATCCAGTGAGAGATCTGGCGGTTGAGCCGCGGATGCGGATCTTCGACGGTCTTGACCAGCTCGTCGGCTCGCTGCAGGTCGATCTGGTGGACGTTCATGTAAATCGCGGCGACGGGCGGGAGGCGTTTGACCAGGGGAATCGCGAACCGGGCCATCATACGCGTCCCCTTGCTCGGCAGCGCAGAAGCGAGCGAAGGGCTTGCGAACAGGAGACGGACGGCCGGGTGGAGCTTCTCCCAGCGCAGCGGCCCGCCGATGGCGACGACCGAGCCGATGCCGTGGTCGTCACGGTGCCGAGCCAGATACCCGTACACGTAGGTTGCGCCCAGACTGCAGCCGACGATGTCGACGAGTTCGCGCTCGGAGTTGGTCTCGCCGGCCACCAGCTCGCGGACCGCCGGGAGATCGGCGCCCGTCAGTTCGGCGAAGCCGAATTCGTCGTCTCCGCTCAGGCACAGAGATTCTCCCTGCCCCCGGAGATTGGCCGTCCAGACTTCGAAGCCCCGGTCGCACAGGTAGCCGACCATCGAGCGGCCGGAGGGGTGGAAGTCGAGGATGAAGGCATTCATCGCATAGCCCGGGATCATCACCAGCGGACGCAGCGATGGATCGAACGCTTTCGGTTCGACGTGGCGAGTGACGTCGAGTCGCCAGTTGCCACTCTTCGGTCGAAAATGCGTCTTCCGTGACGACATCTCAGCGGGGTCGGGGTGTGAGGTCGGTCGGGGCCCGGGTTGCGCGGGGCGATGCAGGAGACCGGGGCTCGTCGATGCGATATAGCATCGTGTAACACGTCGAGGCGTGCAGTTCATGCCATAAAAACACCCCGCAGTCCGGAGAGGCGGGACTGCGGGGTGTCGGAGAAGGAGACGACCACCCTTGGGGCGGTCGCACGTCAGATCGCACGACTCAGTTGTTCTCGGCGATCTGTCGGAGCTCTTCGAGGACGGTCCGATCCTCGAGCGTCGTGGTGTCTCCGACCTCGCGGCCGGCGGCGACATCCGAGAGGAGCCGGCGCATGATCTTGCCGCTTCGCGTCTTCGGCAGGGCGTCGGTCAGATGGACCTCGGCGGGCCGGGCGATCTTGCCGATCTCGTCGGCGACATGCTCCCGAAGCTCGCCTTTCAGCGCCCGGCTGCCGTCGGCACCATCCTCGAGCATGCAAAAACCGACGATTGCCTGGCCTTTCACCTCGTCCGGCCGCGAGACGACGGCCGCCTCGGCGACATCCGGGTGGCTGACCAGAGCGCTCTCGACCTCCATCGTCCCGAGCCGGTGGCCCGAGACGTTGATGACGTCGTCGATCCGGCCCATGATCCAGAAATCACCATCCTCGTCGCGTTTGGCACCGTCGCCGGCGAAATACGTCCCCGGGAATTTCCCGAAGTAGCTGTTTTTGAACCGTTCTTCGTTCTTGTAGACGGTGCGCAGCATGCTCGGCCACGGCTTGTCGACGACCAAAAGCCCCCCTTCGTCCGGATCGCACTCCTCACCGTCGCGGTCGACGATCTGGGCGTCGATGCCGGGCAGGGGCTGGGAGGCGCTGCCCGGCTTGGTGGTGTGAACCCCGGGAAGCGCCGAGATCATGATCCCGCCGGTTTCGGTCTGCCACCAGGTGTCGACGATCGGGCAGTTCCCGCCGCCGATTTTCTCCCGGTACCACATCCAGGCTTCGGGGTTGATCGGCTCGCCGACCGTCCCCAGCAGCCGAAGACTCTCGAGGTGGTGCTTGTCGACCCACTCGTCGCCCCACTTCATGAACGAGCGGATGGCCGTCGGGGCGGTATAAAAGATGTTGACGTCGTGGCGCTCGACGATATCCCAGAGGCGATCCGGGCGAGGAAAGTTCGGTGCTCCCTCGTACATCATCGAGGTGGCACCGTTTTGCAGGGGCCCGTAGACGATGTAGCTGTGGCCGGTGACCCAGCCGATGTCGGCCGTGCAAAAGTAGGTGTCGTCGGGCTTGAGGTCGAAGACCCACTTGCTGGTGAGCTTCGTCCACAGCGAATAGCCGGCTGTGGTGTGCAGCACGCCTTTGGGCTTGCCGGTCGTCCCCGAGGTGTACAGCAAAAACAGCGGGTGCTCGGAGTCGACCGGCTCGGCCTCGTGATCGGTCGACCGGCCGGCCATCAGGTCGCTCCACCACTGGTCGCGGTCGTCGTACCAGTCGATGTCGTTTTCGGTCCGTTCGTAGACGACGACGTCCTCGACGGTCGGACAGCCGTCGGCGAGCGCCTCGTCGACATTGTCTTTGAGTTCGACGACCTCGCCCCTGCGCCAGCCGCCGTCGGCGGTGATGACGGCCTTGCATTCGGAGTCCTCGACGCGCTCTTTGATGGCGTTCGCCGAGAAACCGCCGAAGACGACGTTGTGGACGGCGCCGATCCGGGCGCAGGCGAGGATGGTGATCGCCAGCTCCGGGACCATCGGCATGTAGACGGCGACCTTGTCGCCCTCCTCGATGCCGAGGTCGTGCTCGAGGGCATTGGCGAATTTGCAGACCTCGGCGTGCAACTGCTGGTAGGTCAGCGTCCGGGTGTCCCCCGGCTCGCCCTCCCAGACGATCGCCGCCTTGTTTTTACGCCAGGTGTCGAGGTGGCGGTCGAGACACTGATAACTCAGGTTCAGCTCGCCCCCTTTGAACCACTCGGCGAAGGGAGGATCCCAGTCGAGCGTCTCGTCGAAATCCTCCTTCCAGTCGAGCTCCTCGCGAGCGAGGTCGGCCCAGAACGCTTCCGGGTCGGCCTCGAACTTGTCCTTCAGCTCGTGGTAGGTGTCCGCATCGAGATTCGCCTGTTCGACGAATTCATGGGGCGGTTCGAAGGTTCGCTGCTCGTCGAGCACACTCTCGATGGTCTCGTCTTGACCGTCGTTGACGTCGCTCATGAGGACTCTCCGTTTGGCTACGTCGCATCCGATCCGTGCCACATCGCCGGACCCGAACATCAAACCTGGATTACCGGACGTCTTGAAGGACGGATCGACTCGCGCAAAAAAGAAACTGGACCGACACTTCGATGTTGACCTGTCCCAATAGATCAGCTTCCGGCATCACGCAACCGCGAAAGGAGCCCGCGGGATGCGATTCGAGGAGGCCGGGAGGAGCAATCCGACGCCTCCCTGGGGTCATGTCGTGGATTCTCGTTGCCGCGTCTCGCGCATGCGGTCGACCAACCCGCGAAGTCGGCGGCGGGTCTCGGGGGAGATGTCGTCGATCTGGATGGCGACGCCGTTCGGGGCGGAGCGCAGCACCCGGCCCGACAGCTCGATCGATTCGGCGAGGTGTCGGGACTCGATGGCGATGACGATGTCGTCGCGGGTGATCGGAAAGGTGTCGGTTTCGACGAAGTACCCGCGGATGTCGAGCAGTTTCGGGATCTTTTGCCGGAGGGCAAAGGCCGAGTCGAAGGTCAAAGCGATCGCTTCGCGTTGCGAGTCGTGCCGGTACTCGACATCCGGGGTCAGCGAGCTGTCGCGGAGGCTCTCGGCGATGGCACGTAGCGTCTCGAGGCACTCGTCGCGGTTTTTGGCGTCGCTCCAGTGGTCGACGAACCGCTGCAATTCGCGTTCGAGTTCCCGCGACGAGATCTCGTGGTCGAACTGGCCGTCGACCCGTCGGGCGACCTGTTCGATCGTCGAGCAAATCTCGTCGGCTTCCAGCCCCCGGCCGTGCTCGTCGACGACGTCCGAAATTTCGTCGGCCAGTTGAGACCCCATCCTGTCTCCTTGCTCCGGGATCGGAGGCGGGCCGACCGGCTCGCCACACCCGGAGGCGACACGGGTGAAAGTGCAGCCGCCAGCGGCAGCTTGTTCTCGACACGTTCGTTGAAGTCTAACACCCAAACGCGCGGGGTCAATTCCCGCCGTCCGGCCGAATCCTTCCGGCCTCCCGGGGCGGAGCGGTCGAGCTGCCCGGGGTCGCCGCAAAGAGGCGCCCCCGCCAAAAGGGGGCCGGGCGGCGCCGAGACGGCGCGTCGAGGCGGTGATTGATTCGAGGGGGGACAGGGATTACACTTTGATCAGCATGGAGTTGCGGCAGAGTCGGATCGAAACCGAGGCGCGGAGTTCGAGCCGGGAATAGGAAGTTCTCATGTCTGCGTTATGCCCGATGCCGCGAGACGCTTGCTTCCCTCTCCCTTTGGTGCGTGAGCGACCATGACGTACGAGGAGTTCGAGTGGCACATTTTGCGGATGGTCTATGAGAACGGGCTGGAGCGCATCCAGCCGGCCTATGTGGCGTATGCGATGGGCCTGCCGCACGAGAAAGCCTCCGAGTACCTCGAGCGCGCCGCCCAGGCGGGCGTGCTGGAGCTGGACGTCACCGACGACGGGAGCATTGAATACTACGTCCCGGGCGCGGATCCGGAGGCGGCGATGCCGGAGCCGGTCTGGCGCGACGAGCTCGCAAGCGACGGGGCCAAAAATGAGGCCGCCGGGCGAGAGGAGGCTGCCGCGCACGAGCCCGCCGACGGCCCCGAGCCGTCCGGTGAACGAGGTCGGGAGACGGCGCTGGTCGAGCGGGGCGAGGAACTGCCGACATCGGAGGCGCCCGACTCCCGGGGGCGGCCGGCGGAGACGACGGCCGGCGGCGATCCGAGCGCGTCCCGCCCGACGGGGGGCCCGCCCGCGGCGAAGGGGGCCGACGGGTCGCTCGGGGCGGGCGGCTCGAAGAACCTTCCGGCGACGGCCGCGTCGAGTTCGCTTCCCCCGTCGCTGCGCGAGCACATCGAGCAGCGCGAAAGCTCGACGGACGGCTCGCTCGATGCCTCACGCGGCGGACGGCGGACGGTCGTCGATCGGGACGCTTCGGTGCGCTCCGAGGACAAACCCCAGGTCGTTGCGGCGCTGGAAAACTCCGACAGCGACCTGCCGATCCACATCGAGTCGACCGAGGAGACCTTCAGCGACCCGTCTCAGACGATCTTCATGCGCCAGCTCCGGGTCGAAGGCGTCGAGTCGGAGGCGGCCTTGAGGGAACACGTCCATCGGCTGTTCGATTCACTCGGCTACCAGATCGTCGAGTCGGAAGACGAGCGGATGCGCTTCGAGCGGGGCAGTGTGACATTCATCCTCGCGCTGGTGCCGCTTTTCGTGCTCGTGTTGCCCCTTTTCGTGTACCTGTTTTTGTACTGCATGGGCCGTTCGACGATCCACCAGGAGCCCCTCGAGCTCGACGTGCAGATTCGCCAACAACCGGGCCGAGAGGACGCCTACGAGGTCGATCTGACGTTCATCGGCCTGCACGGCGTCGTGCTCGGAGCAGCCGACCAGCGCGTCCTCGACAAAGAAGTCGACACTCTGCAAGACGAACTGCGGTGGGCATTGACCACCGGATGAGCCGGTTGGCCCGCCGACAGCGACTCGACCCCGGAGGAGGCCGGCCGGGAGCGGGGTCGACTGGACCTTTCGGGGGTTCGTGTTTACGCTATAGTAATTCGTTTGGTCCGTCGGATGCAGGCGGCGAAGCAGAAGCTTCGCCGGGCCGGTGTGGGGGCGGTTTTCGCCCGCGGCGAGGGTGCCGATTCGCCGCAACCGACGGAGCCCGGCCGTGGGCCGGAGACAACGATCTGTTTTCGATTTTCCGACTACAAGGAGACAAGCGTGTCGTACAACATCTCGCGCAAGGAAATGATCGAACCCGTCGAGCGCATGTACGAGCGCGAATACGGGAGCGAGCACGGGATGTTTCACGTGCTCGAAGAAGAGGGGGAGGACGGTGAAGAGGCGGTGACCCTGACCTATATCCAGGGCGATTCGAACCACCTGCACATCATCCGCATCGAGGACAACTACGACGATTGCATGTTCAACACCGACCGGGGGCTGTTTTCACTGCGGGACGTCGACGCAAACTACCGCTGGATCGCGCTTCCGCTGTATGCGCTCCGGGAAGGAGAAGAAGAGTGGAACGACCGGATGAAAAGCGAGTGTGACAAGCGCGATATCGGGATCATCACCGCCCAGAAAAAGGGGCGTGGCGTCTCGGCGAAGATCATTCAGACGCCCGACAAAAAAGAGGGGAATTTCCTGTCGGCCTATGACAAGGTCCAGGAGGAGTGGGAACAAAAGGCCGAGAGTGACGCCGCGCCGGAGGGGTTCAAGGTCGTCGACTACTACAAGCGGTAATCGAAGCGCCGAGGCTCGGGTCGGCGGCCGAGAGTGCCGCGCCGGGCTCGGCCGTCGGCAAGGGCCAGGAGTTCGATGCAAGCCTCGAGCAGTTCCCACGCGCAATTTTTTCGAGAGCTGCGCTCGCTGCTTCGCGCGCCGTACCCGCTGATCCATCTCAAGACCTACGAGCAGGACCGGGCGGTCGAGCTGCTCGAGGAGCTGACCGACCGTGACGAGCGCGCGATTCGTCAGTGGAGTCCAGTTGCGGGGTTCGGCGAGGGGAAAGCCGCGCCGCCGGAGCGGGCGCTCGAGGCGGTCGAAGCCTCGGAGATGCAGGCGGTCTTTGTCTTTCGGGACGCCGACGAGCTGTTCGACGAGCCGACGGCCCGTCGACGGCTTCGAAAGCTGGCCCGGTCGGCGGGGCGAGAGGGAAAGACGCTGGTGTTTATCTCGCCGATGAGACTCGAGGCCCCGGCGCTGGACAAAGACCTGGCGCGGGTGTCGATGCCGCTGCCTAGCCGGGAGATCCTCTCGTCGAAGTGCGCCGAAGCGTTTCCGGACGAGGAGTTTCCAGACGTCGACCGAGAGGCCCTCGTGACCGGAGCCCTCGGGCTGACCGGGCGGGAAGCGCACCGGGCCTTCCACCGGGTGCGCCAGCAGTACTGCGAGGCCCTCGAGCGCAACGCCCTGTTCGACCTCGAACAGGCGATTTTGTCGGAGAAACAGCGGATGATCGGGGAGAGCGAGGTACTCGAGTATCACACCCTCGATTACAGTCTCGACGACGTCGGGGGGCTGGAGCTTCTCAAGGACTGGCTCGAGCAGCGCCGCCAGGCGTTCGGCGAACGGGCGCGCAGCTATGGATTACCGATGCCGAAGGGCCTGTTGCTGATCGGCGTGCAGGGATGTGGCAAGAGCCTGACCGCCAAGGCGGTCGCTCGCCACTGGGGGCTGCCGCTGTTGCGGCTCGATCTCGGCACGATCTTCGACGGAAAGCGCTCGGCGGAGGAGGCCCTGCACAGTGCGGTCGAGACCTGCGAGGCGATCGCCCCGTGTGTGTTGTGGACCGACGAGATCGAAAAGGGATTCGCCGGTGGCGGAGGAGGCCGGGCCGAGCGGGTGCTCGGGTCGCTGCTGACCTGGCAGCAGGAAAAAACCGAGCCGGTTTTTTTGGTGGCGACGGCGAACGAAGTCGACGCGCTGCCTCCGGAGCTGTTGCGCAAAGGGCGGTTCGACGAGATCTTTTTCATCGATCTGCCGGGGCGGCACGAACGCCACGAGATCCTCGAGATCCATCTGACGCGCCGGGGGCGGGCGTTTCCGAGCGATGTGATCGAGGAGCTGGCCGACAAGACGGAGTATTTCTCCGGCGCCGAGCTCGAACAGGTCGTCGTCAGCGCGATGTACACTGCGTTTGCCGACGACCGGGAAGTCAGCAGAGAAGATCTCTTGTACGCCTGCCGCGAGACGGTCCCCCTGTACCGGACCTACGAGGAGCAGATCAAAGCGCTCCGGGAGTGGGCTCAGGGTCGGGCTCGGTCGGCATCCCACGAGCGTGAACTTCTCGATTTTTTCGGATGAGCGAGTTCCATGGTCGAATGGTCTGAAAAACACCCGGTCGTCGTTGCCGCCGTCGTCGTCGCAGTCGCGTTCGGCGCGGGATTTGGAGGGTGGTCGATGCTCGTCGCCTCGGGGGAGGGAGAGGACGATTCGGCGGCGCCGAGCTTCGAGGACGACTGGAACGACGAAGAAGCTGAAGCGGCGGAGGCGACGCCGCAGCCTCCGGTTGCCGACGACGAGCAGAGCGGTTCGGAGGAAGGTGAAGACGACCAGCCCGAGGCCCGTTCTCGGGAGGACTCGCCGCCCCCTCCGGATGAGGAGTCTTCGCCGCAGCCGGAGCGGCGGGTGGCCGAGGAGTCGGAGCGGCGACAGGTCGACGAACGGCGCCAGCGTGACGCCGAGATCGAGCGTCCGATCGACGCGACGCCCGAGGAGCTTTTTCCCGGACAGGCGCGCCCCCAGAACCAGAAACAGAAGCGAGGCGAGCGAGAGGAATACAAACCGGCGGTCCTCGAGATCGTCACCAACTTCGACAAGGCCGATGTGACGGTCAATGGCCTTCCGTATCCCGAATATGTCTCGGGCGACGGCGACCAGCAGGGCATGGTGTTGCCGGCCGGAGGACCGTATCACGTCGAGGTGACCTACGACGGCAAGACCAAGACGTACACCGTTTCCCTTCGGCCCTACGAGGTTCGGGTGATGATGGTGGAGTTGAGCGGCTACGAGGGCGGGGCACCGGGGCCGAAGTCGAAGAGCGAAGAGTCCGAAAAGGATCAACGCTCGAAGTCCGAATCAAACGGTGAAGAGGGCAACGGGCGGGTCACCGTCTACTCGAAGCCCAAGGGGACGGTGCACGTCGACGGTGAGCCCCGCAAGCAGAAGACGCCGGGCACGATCGAGGTGGAGGCCGGGCAGCACGACATCCAGGTGGAATTCGAGGGAGGGGACATGTCGGAGTCGAAGACGGTCCGGGTGCGAAAGGGATCACGGATCAAACTCTTTTTCCGCAAGCGCGACTGAGAACGGCTCGGAGCGGCGGTCGGCCCGTCCCGAGAGCGCGTCGCGTCTCAGAAGCCGAAGCTTTCGGCGACCCGACGAAAACCCTCGACAATTTCTCGCCGGGCGGGGTGGCGTCGGTCGGTGACCACACGTTCGCCGGCGACGAAGACGTCGCGGACGGCATCTGCGGGCGTCGAGAAGACGAGAGTCGAGCGGAGGGAGTCGGCGTCGGCGCCGGCGAGGGCCAGGTGATCGAGGTCGACGGCCAGGAAGTCGGCCGGAGCGCCGGCGGCGAGTGCGGCGGGTTGGCGTCCGAGCGCCCGAGCGCCGTGGCGACCGCCGATCGGCCAGAGGTGGCGGGCGGTGACCAGGCGGCCCCGCTCGTCGGCATCGAGATTTGCGGCCAGGACGTTGCGCCGCTCCGCCCGGAGTCTCTCGTGGTATTCGACCAGTCGCATCTCGGTGAACGGGTCGATGTCGGCGTGGCTGTCGGTGCCCAGGCAGACCGGGATGTGGCGCTCGGCGAGCTGGCGGGCGGGCAGGAACCCGTCGCCGAGATTCCGCTCGGTGGTCGGACAGGCACAGACCGTGCTGCCATGCTCGGCGAGCAGGTCGAGTTCGTGCTCGGAGGCGTGCGTGGCGTGGACGATGGCGAGGCGTTCGCTCAACAGTTTGCGCTCGGCGAAGACCTCGATGGGCGTGGCATCGTATTCGGCGAGGCTCTGTTCGAGTTCGTCGCGCTGCTCGCAGGCGTGGATGTGGACCGGGAGGTCGCGGGCGTCGGCGAAGTCGGCGATGCGTTCGAGCCAGTGGCCGGGGACGGCGCGGATACTGTGGGGGGCGAGTCCGGCGGAGGCGTGCTCGCAGTCCTCGAGGTGCGCGGCGAGCTCGGAGAACCGGTGCAGGTAGGTTTCGATGTCGGGTTCGAGGAAACGCCGCTGGCGGGGGTTCGGGTCGGCTCGGTAGCCGGCTCGGTGGTAGGCGGCCCGCAGGAGCGTGACGGGGAGGCCGACGTCGCGGGCGGCGCGCACCAGGCGTTTGGCCAGCTCGTTCGGATCGTCGTACGCCTTCCCCTCGGGATCGTGGTGGAGGTAGTGGAACTCGCCGACGCTCGTGAATCCGGCCCGGAGCATCTCGAGGAAGGCGAAGCGGGCGACGGCTTCGAACTGGTCAGGGTCGAGGGTGAGGGCAGCGCGGTACATCTTCTCGCGCCAACTCCAGAAGTCGTCCTCGCGGCGGTCGGCCTCCAGAAACTCCGTGTGCCCCCGAAACAGTCGCTGGAAGGCGTGGCTGTGGGCATTCACGCGACCCGGAACGACGGCGACGCGGCCGAGGTCGACGGCGTCGTGCTCATCCGAGGGCGACTCGACGATTCGCACGATGCGGCCCTCGTCGACGATGAGGACGGCATCCTCGAGAACCTCGTCTCGGCGGAGCAGGTATCGGGCGCGATAGTTCCGCGAAGCGACCTCGGGCACGGAGACCTCGTCGGGTTCGAATCAGGCGAGTCGGTGAACCGCCGGGCGATCAAAATCGCTCGCGAATCTTTTCGAGCAGGCGACCGTCGCGGCCGGCTTCGACACTCGGGTGCGAGGTGAGCCTCTCGGCGTAGGCTCGGACCCGGTCATAGGCGTCGAGGGGATCTTCTCGGCCGGTGAGCTGCTCGACGAGCGGCCATCGGTTGAAGATCGGGGCGTACACGGTGTCGACCAGCCCGAATTGCTCTCCGAGAAAAAACTCGCCGTCCCGGCGGGCGAGCTGGCGGTCGACTTTGGCGAGTGCCTCGTCGAGTTGCTCGGTCGCTTCGGCGATCTTTTCGTCGTCGTCAGGATTGAAATACACCTGCGCCGACGAGCCCATCAGTTCGTCGTTCGCAAACACCATCCAGGCGCGAGCGCCGGCCCGCTCGAGGGGCGTCTCGGGCATCATCGCCGGCTCGGGGAACAACTCTTCGATCAGTTCGTTGATGACGTTCGACTCAAAGATCGGCTCGTCGTCGACGAGCAACACAGGGACCTTGCCCCTCGGCGAGATGTCGAGAAACCAGTCGGGTTTGTCGTCGAGGTCGATCTCGGTGTACTCGTAGTCGACATCTTTGTACTCGAGGGCGATGCGGCTGCGCTCGACGTACGGGCAGATATCGAAGGAAATCAGCTCCAGGTCGGCCATGGTGTCTGGGAGGTCGGGGTCGAGATTGCCGGTTCAACGCCAGATTGCGCGGTCAAACCAAATCACGAGGGCCGTCGAGTCAATCCGACGAAGCGAGTGCGGCGCCGAGTGAGCGGGTTGCGATCATGAGGGCGGCAGCGAGCAGGGTCTGGGAGGCGCCGACCGACCAGTCGAGGTGGTAGGCCAGCCAGTAGCCGCCGGCCCCTCCGGCGGCCCCGAGGCCCGAGGCGACGGCGAAGACGCGTCCGAGCCCGAGCTCGAGGCGGATGGCACCGATGGCGGGAAGGACGGTCAGGGCGAAGGCCGGAAGGGCACCGAGGGTCCGGGTGACCAGGCCGGTCATCAACGCGATCGAGGCGAACAGGACGGCCTCGAGGGCGGCGACCGGAAGGCCCTGGGTTTTGGCGACGGTCGGGTCGAGGGTGGCGAACATGAAGGCGCGAAACGCGAGCAGTTGGCTGGCGAGGATGGCGAGGCCGGCGGCGGCGATCGCCCAGAGGTCGCCGGTGCGGACGACGACCGCCGAGCCGTGCAGGATCGTCTCGATCTCGTGCATCTCCTGGGGGATGTAGGGGCCGAGCACCAGGACGAGCGCCATGGGAATGACGAAGGCGGCGCCGAGGAGCGCATCGCGGGGCAAGCCGGGGGTGTCGTCGATGCCGGTGAGGCCGAAGACGACGAGTAGAGAGAGGAGGATGGCGAAGGTGGGCGGGACGAGATCCTGAAGGACGCCGCCCAGTCCCGCGGAGGCGACGAGCAGAAAGCCGAGGGTGATGCCCAGGGCCGAGACCTGGCTGAGGGCGGCGCTGACGAAGACGATGCGCCTCGAGACGACGTACACGCCGAGTAAACCGAGGATGCCCCCGGCGATCAGCGCCGCCAGGACCGGGTCGCGATACAGGCGCCAGGTCGAAAAGCCGGCGTTGTCCTCGGTGGGACGGGAGGCCGGAGAGGAGTCGGTGGGGGAGGACGGTCCCGCCGCCGAATTTCGTTTTTGAGCCGGGACGCCGGTATCGGGGGCCGGATCGGGGAGCGAGGCGTCGCCGGCGTCCGAGTCGGGGGCGTCGATTTCATGTCGGATCGAGTCGAGTTGTCGCTCGATCGACGGGTTCGCGGCGTCAGCCGCCGGGAGGTAGAGGCCCTGCAGGGCCACGGCGACGAGGCCGGCGGCGAGCAGCCGTGCGCGACGGGAGAGAGACGGGAGACGCATGAGAGTCGGGAGACGGTAGGAGAGTCGGTTCAGTGGCGGATCGACCGGACGTCGACGTTGCGCCCGGCATCAATCTCGATGAGCACGTCGGCGGCCCGGCGGGCCGGGCGGCTCCCGTGCGCGACCACGAAGACCGTGAGGCTCGTCGTCGCGCACCGTTGCTCGAGGATCTCGAAGGCCCTCCTCTCGCGGTCGGGGTCCATCGAGGCGGTCGGCTCGTCGAGCAAGACGAGTCGGGGGGCGCCGACCAGAGCGCGAGCGAGCAAGACGAGTTGTTTTTGGCCCTCGGACAGCTCGCGGAACAGGTCGTGGCGGGCGGCGTGCATGTCGACGCGACTCAGGGCATCGGTGACGGCCTCGTCGTCGGCGTCCGGCGCCCAGAGGCCCTGCTGGCGCCCGGTGGTGACGACGTCTTCGACGGTAGCCGGCAGGATCGGATCGAGGGTGCGCACCTGGGGGACGAAACGGCGCTGGTGCTCCTCGACTGTCCAGGTGTAGCTGCCGGACAGCGGGGTGTGCAGGCCGGCGACGGTCTCGAGGAAGGTCGACTTGCCGATTCCGTTCGGCCCTTCGAGCAACACGAACACCCCTTCGGGGAGGTTCAAATCGAGAGGCCCAAGGACGGGGGTATCGTAGCCGCACACCAGCTCGTGGGTGGTCAGTATCTCGTTCATCTCGTCTCGCAGGGGTTCGAGCCGACTTCTCACTTCTCGGGGGCATTCGGACGCTCGGCGGTCAGAGGCCCGTAGATCGCTTCCGCCAGTTTCTCGACGCGCTCCAGATACGACTGGCCGTCGCGGGTGTGCCCCTGCGAGGAGACCAGACTCGCCCCGGTCTTCTCGGCGATCGTCTGCGCGGTGGAGGCCGGGTAGTACTCCATCTTCAAGATCAGAGGCACGTCCTTTTGATCGATCGTCTCGACGACCTCGGCGACGTATTTCGGGTTCGGGTCGACGCCGGGTTTGGGCTCGATCGTCGCCGCCTTGTCGAGATTCAGCCAGTCGAGCAGGTACTCCCACGCCTCGTGGTAGATGACGACGCGGCGGCGGTCGGCCGAGAGCCGGTCGAATTTTTCCTCCCAGCTTCTGGCTAGTTTCAGACACTCGCGTGCGAATTCTCGACCGCGTGTTCGGTACGTCTCCCCGTGGTCGGGATCGAGGGCGGCGAGTCGTTTGGCGAGCCCGAGCGAAACCCGGGCCATCTGGCGGGGGTCGAGGGTGTAGTGGGGGTTGCCCTCGCGGTGGACGTCGCCTATTTTTCGAGTGACGGACGTGTCGGGTACCCCCATTCGCTCGACGACCGTCGAGGCGTCGAAATGCCCCTCGGCGCCCTCCTGGATGGCCCCGTTGCGGGCATTGTCGAGAAGCTCCGGCAGCCAGCCGACTTCAAGTGACATGCCGTTGGAGACGAGCAGATCGACGTTCGAGAGGGTCCGCACGTAACTCGGTTTGGCGTCGACGTAGTGGGGATCTTCCTGGGGTCTTGCGAGGGTGTGGACCTCGACCTGTTCGCCGCCGACCTGGCGGACGGCCGCGGCCAGATCGCCGAGAGTGGCGGCGACCTCGAGTTTCGCGTCGGCCGGTCGGGGAAGTGTCAGTCCCCCGAGGGCGAAGACGAGGACGAGGGCGTAGCGCGCGAAGCAATCGAATCGCTGCATGGGTCGTACTCCCGTGTGGCGAGTCAATATTTGTGGGCGCCGTGGGCGCCGGTGACGAGCTGGGTCTGGAGGATGACGGTGTGGCCGAGATCGTCGACGCCGCGGTCGAAGCCGTCGGCCATGTACTCGAGTCGGAGTCGCGAGAACTCACTGGGGAACAGGGAGACGCCGAGTCCGGCTCGCTGGCGGACATCGAGCCAGTCGGGGTGCAGGTAGTCGCGCTCGGCGGCGAAGGGGCCTGTGACGTACTCGTAGCGTCCGCCGACCTCCCAGCGCCGGTTCGGTCTCCAGTACAGGTACGAGTAGCCGCCGGCGTCGGTCAGGGTGCGACCGGGGGTCTGGCGCTGGCGAAGCATCGCTTCGGTCTGCCAGCCGACTTCGCTCCGGCCGCCCGTCCGGGCGGGGTTGTATTTGACGAACAGGTCGGTGCCGTACACGGCGGTGCCGAGCTCGTCGCGCAGCTCGGCGCCCCCGGAGTCGTTGCGTCCGAGGGCGGTCCCGAGCCCCCAAAGGAGGTCGACGTCGGCCGACAGCTCGAAAAACTGCTCGAGTCGCGCCGTCGCGACCAGATCGAGTGGCCCTTCCACGCTGGCCGGCTCCCGGAGAAAGGGTCGGCCGGTCGCCTCCCCGGAGAGATCCTGGACGCCGAGGATCCACTCGGCGTACCAGGGGACCGGCAAAAGTTGGCCGATTTCGGCCCCGAGCCCGTTGAGGCCGGCCGGGCCGAAGAACTTGCCGTTGACGAGCGGAAGGGCGGTGAAATGCCAGGCGTGAAGATGCAGGGGATTGACGCGGCCGAACCGGGCCTTGAACTTGCCGAAGCGCACCTGCAGGTCGGCCGGCAGCGCCAGGGTCGTGCCGTACGCCTCGCCGACTTTCAGCCCCGCCGGGCCGGCGACGAGATGGCTGTCGAAGGTGAAAAACGGGTCGACGTCGGCGCGCACAGCGAGTTCAACCGACTGCAAAAAGGGGCCGAATCCGCGCGGGTCGGGGCCGCCGACGAGCACCGGGTCGTTGGCCTGCCAGGCGGCTCCGGCATTGAGGATGACCGATAGTTCGGGGTTGAGGGCCCGCGGATTGTCGTCTCGGGAACCGTCAGATTCGGTGTCAACGACCTCCTCGAGTTCGTCGACCCGGTCGGAGGGAGTCTCGGAGGCGTCGGAAGTCTCCGGGTTGTCGTCGGTCCTGGCGTCGACCTCGCGCTCGAGTGTCTCGAGCTGCTCGTCGAGGGAGGGATTCTGGTCGTCGTCGGTCGGATCGGGGGAAGGGTGGCGCGTGTCGTCCCCGGGCGTCTGGGCGAAGGCGCCGGGGGAGGCGAGACAGAGACACACGCACCATGAAATCGTCCAGCACGTGTCGCGTACAAATGGCAGCATCGATCAACTCCACAGGGGGTCCGAAGGGGCGATTCCGAAGCGTCCGGTGCGCTCCCCGGAAGTTCCTCACCCCTGCCAGCGGCAGGCGACAAAATCCAACGAGGGCGTTCGGCGAACGGAGGCAACTCGCAGCGGCGGGTCGCCCCCGACCGAGAGGGGTTCGCTCGGAGATCGCATCGAGACGTCGAAAGGTCGGGCGGGCGCGCCGACGAGAGGGCGCGCCGGAGCGGTCGCGGCCGGTTGTTCCGGCGAAGACCGCTCAGCGGGTCGGAGGGGAGTTGATCGGAGAGACGTGGACACGGGCGACCGGCTCGCCGTCGAACTGGTGGCGATCCGGGATCGGAACCGTCACCCGGGGGTCGGGCAGCGGGAGGATGAGTAGCTGGGGATGCAGATCGGCGAGCAGGCTCGAATTCGACTTCAACCACGTCAGCCACTGACACCCGTGCGGAGCGTGATCGTGGGGACGATCGTCCTCCTCGTCGCGGTTCGACGGGTCGTGCTCGGCGTCGCTCGGCTCGTCGGTCTGTTGCTCGTCGGTCTGTTGCTCGTGGGTGACCTGCTGGTGTTTCTCACAGTACGAGTGCCGAGAATTGTCGGCGTGAAGGAATGTCGCGGTGATGCCGAGTGTAAACACCGCCGTGAGTACGAGCCCCACGAGGGGTTCGCGGCCGAGATGTCCGTCGTCCAGAAACACGGCGAAGTTCCTTGAAGAAGCCGACAGGGCACGCGAGGCGCATCATTTCGAGACGAAGAGGGTGCGTCAAGAGGCGATTGGGGGCGCGCAGTCCGGGAAGGATCGCGTCGCCGACCGGCATTTGCAACTGCCCGCTCGATGCCGTAAGCACGGCGGTCATCCAATCGGCAACCGTCGATCGAGGGATCGATCGAGGGTCGCTGTCGCCGGGGCCGCTCGGCGCTCGGAGACCAGTCGTGCGGGTTATTTGCATTTTCGGCTCGCCCAGTCGAGCCTACACGAAGCGCTCGCCGAAGTTTGGCAGTCTCACCCCCGAGACGTTGTGAGATCGCTCAGCAAAATCCTACCGGCCTTCGAGTGGTTGGCCGATTACGAAGGAGCCGAGTTGCGGGGGGACCTGGCGGCCGGAGCGACGGTCGGCGTGATGCTGATCCCGCAGAGCATGGCCTACGCGATGCTCGCCGGGATGCCGCCGATCTACGGGCTGTATGCGGGGCTCGTCCCGCTGGTCGTGTACGCGGTGCTGGGGACCTCCCGGCATCTGGCCTCGGGGCCGGTGGCGGTCGACATGATCATCGTCGGTGCCGGCGTGGGGGCGGTGGCCGGCAGCCGCGGCGAGCACATCGAGCTGGTGGTGTTGGTGGTGGCGATTACCGGCCTGATCGAGATCGCGATGGGGGTGCTGCGGTTCGGGTTCATGGTCAATTTTCTCTCCCGCCCGGTCATCGCCGGGTTCATGACCGCGGCGCCGCTGATCATCGCCGCCAGCCAGCTCGGCAACCTGATGGGCGTCGATCTCGGCGACAGTCAGTACGTACACATCCAACTGTGGGAGGCCTTCCAGCATCTCGGCCAGGCGCACGGATGGGCGCTCGGGATCGGCGTGGCGGGCATTCTTTTGTTGTTGGTGTTGCAGCGCTGGGCGCCCAAGCTGCCGGCGGCGCTTTTGTGGACGGTCCTGGCGACGCTTTTGGCCTGGGGGCTGGGCCTGGAAAACCAGGGGCTCGAGACGGTGCGTTCGGTGGCCGAGAACGACGCGGTGCCGACCGGTTTGCCCTCGTTCGACCTGCATTCGTGGAGCTGGTCGTCGGTCACCGAACTGGTCCCGACGGCGATCACGCTGGCGCTGGTGCAGTTTATGACCGTCATGTCGCTCGGGCAGGCGTTCGCCGCCGAACACGACTACTCGGTCGACGCCAACCGGGAGTTGCTGGCGATCGGGTCGGCGAATTTTCTGGGGAGCTTTTTCCGGATCGTACCGGTCTCCGGGAGTTTCTCCAGGAGCGCCGTCAACAACCGGGCGGGAGCGCGCACTCCGATGGCGAACGTCGTCGCCGCCGGGCTGGTCGGGGTGACATTGATGTTTCTGACCGGCTTGATCGCGTACCTGCCGATCTCGGCGCTGGCGGCGATCATCATGGTCGCCTGTATCGGGATGATCGACGTCCCGGAGTTGCGCTATCTGCTGAAGACGCGCTGGATCGACGGGGCGGTGGCGTTGTTGACCTTCGGGGCGACGTTGGCGATCGGGATTCAGGAGGGGATTTTGATCGGGATCGGCGCCTCGATCGTCGTCGTCTTGTACGACTTGACCCAGCCGAATGTCGTCGAGCTGGGGCACGTCCCTGGGACCCAGGAGTTTCGGGATCTGGGGCGCAATCCGGAGGCGGAGAGCATCTCGGACATCCACATCATTCGCATCGATTCGCGGTTTTCGTTCGCCAACGCCAAGCTGCTCAAAGAGGAGTTGTTGGAGCAGGCGGAGGCAGACGCGGTCCGGGCGTTGATCATCGACACCAGCGGCGTCAACGATCTGGATACGACGGCGACCCAGGCGCTCAAGGAGGTCATCGAGGAGTTGAGCGAGCGCGACATTGCCTTTTACGTGGTTGGGGCGAAGGGACCGGTGCGGGATGTGATGCGCCGCTCCGGTCTCCAGGAGCTGATCGGCGAGAGTCACTTCTTTTTGAACACGCATCTGGCGGTGACCGATCTTCTGGGTCGTTGGGACGAGCAGAGCGAGTACGGTCCGACCGAACAGGAGGATCGCCAGAAGCGCGTCCAGGAGCAGCTCGAACAGGAGCGCGAACGCATCGAATCGGAGCGGCAGGCGATCAGCCAGGAGCGCGAGCGACTCGAGGGCGAGATCGCCGAGCACGAGGACGAACGCGACGAGATCGACGACGAGCGCAACCGCCTGCAGGCACGGCTCGAGGAGATGAGAGAGCGGCGCCGGGAAGTTGAAGGTCCGGAACTGTCGCCAGAGGAGCTGGAGGCTCGCCAGGAGGAAATTGCCGAGCACGAAGAGAAGCTCGAAGAACAGCGCGAGGAGCTGGAGGTTCAGCAAGCCGAGCTCGAGGCGCAGCACCAGGAGCTGCAAGAGGAGCGCAAAAAGATCGAGGGGAGCCAGGAGGAGATCCGCGACGAGCGCAAACGGCTGACGAGTGAGATCGAGGAGCACCTCGCCGAGCAGCGCGAGATCGCGGATGCTCGCCAGCAGTTGCAAAACGAGCTGCGCGAGGCCGAAAAGCACCGCGAAAAGTTGCGCTCGGAGCGCGAGAAGATGCAGGAGCAACAACGGGAGCTCGAGGCCGAGCGCAAGCGCCTCGAGGCCGAGCGTCGGAAGGTGGCGCCCGGCGCCCGGCAGGACGCATCCGGGGAGGATTTGAGCGACGATTCGAGTGAGCCGGAGGGCTCCGACGACGAGGACGAGGCCTCTGGTTCCGACGAAGCACACACCGAAACCGATCCCAACAAGGAGTTCGATCAACCCGTATGATCTATCAGGAATCAAGACGCGTGCGTCATCTCGTCGGCCGGCTGGAGCGAGGCGACCGCCTGGTCGATGAACTTACCGACTATTGTCACGAGCACACCATCGGGGCGGCCGAGATTCGGGGGATCGGGCGGCTGGAGAGCCTCGAGCTGGTCCGATTCGACGCCGAGGCCGACGATTACGTGCCGGTCTTCGACGGGGAGGGTGAATTTGACCTGTTGAATCTGTCGGGCAACATCGCAAGGCTGGGGGAGGAGCCCGTGGCCCGGCTGCAGACGGTCATCTCGGCGAGCGGGCCGGTTGCGCCGCAACTGTTGTGCGGTCAACTTCGCTCGGCGCGAGTCGTGGAGTTCGAGTTCGTCATGGAGATCTTCGAGGATCTCGAGTTCGACCGGCGGCTCGATCCGGAGAGCGGCCTGCTCGAATTGCAGGCGATCAAACGACTCGAGTCCGGCGAGGCGTCGGGGGGCGAGCAGAGGGAGGGGGGCGGGATGGGCGGCCAGTCGATGAGCTGGGAGGATGCCGCCGAGGCCGCCCAGGGAGCCGAGGGAACACGGGGCGGTGGCGAGGCCACCGAGGAGACCGGCGGCGGAGACGACGAGGAGTCGGACTCGCCGGAGAGCATCTACGAGGAGATGGACCTCGACGAGCCGGTCCTCGAAGCGGGGGACGTGCTCGAGCACCCGAAACTCGGCCGCTGTCGGGTCATCAAAGTCGAGGAGGGACAGTACGCCCACATTCGGCTCCCGCGCGGCAAAATCCGCAAACTCTCGTTGTCGGTGGTCGACATCGAGTTTCGCGAGCAGGAAAACGGCCGCAACGTCTTCGAAGCTCAGGTGGCGAAATGAGCCAGGATCGATTCGCCCCGGTGCGGATACGCCGGCGACTCGAGGGGCTGACCCGCGAGCCGCTCGAGTGCTGGCACGGCCGCCAGGATTTCGATCACTGGGATCTGGAGTCGGCCGGCGTGCTGATGCCGATGACGGTCCGCGACGGGGAGTTTCGCCTGGTCCTGACGCACCGTTCCGACGAGCTGGAAAAACACTCCGGAGAAGTGAGTTTTCCCGGCGGTCGGCCCGAGCTCGAGGACAACACGCTGGTCGAGACGGCGCTCCGGGAGTCGCACGAGGAGATCGCTTTGCATCCGTCGGATGTCGAGGTATTCGGCGCACTGACGGAACTTCCGACGATCACCGGGTTTCGGATCGTCAGCTTCGCCGGCGAGTTCACCAGCCCCTACGAGCTGGTGGCGAATCCCCGCGAGATCGCCTCGATGTTTCTGGCTCCGCTGTCGGCCCTGGCGGACCCGGCGGCCCACCGGCTCGAGCGGCGGGAGTTTCGCGGTGAGAGCTATCCCGTGCACTTTTACGACTACGACGGGCACGTCATCTGGGGGGCGACCGGGTTTCTGGTGTATTCGCTGCTGGATTATCTCGATCTCGCGGACGGGGAGCCGTAGGGGCGTCGAGCCCGAGATCGGAGCGCAACAACGACCCTCACGCACGAGGCCATTCCCATGCGCGTGCTTCTCGGAGTCACCGCCGGCATCGCCGCCTACAAATCGGCCGAGATCGTCCGCAAGTTCGTCAAACGCGGCGACGAGGTCCACGCGGTCATGACCGAGGGGGCCCGCGAGTTTCTCTCGCCTCTGACCCTGCAGGTGTTGTCGGAGAATCCGGTCGGCACGGAGGTCTTCGACCCGACCTATGAAGACGAGATCGGCCACATCGAGCTGGCACGTTGGGCGGACGTGGTCCTTGTCGCTCCGGCGACCGCCGATGCGATCGCCCGGATGGCGAACGGAATGGGCGACGATTTGCTGACGACGATCCTTTTGGCGACCGAATCGCCGGTAGTCGTCGCGCCGGCGATGAACACGCAGATGTGGCGCCACCCGCTGGTGGGCGAGAATGTCGGCAAGCTCGAAGAGACGGCCGGCTACGCGATCGTCGATCCCGACGCCGGGGAGCTTGCCTGCAAGGAGGTCGGGCCGGGGCGGATGCCCGATCCGCCGGTGTTGGTCGAGGAGGTCCTCGCGGCCCACGCGCCCGACCTGCTCGGGGGGCGGCGGGTGGTGGTGACCGGGGGACCGACTCGCGAGGCGATCGACCCGGCGCGGCTTCTGACGAACCCCTCCAGCGGCAAAATGGGTCACGCGATCGCCCGGGTCGCGCGGCGGTACGGCGCGGAGGTGACGCTGGTGTCGGGGCCGACCGATCTGGAGGTCCCGATCGGCGTCGAGGTCGTCGAAGTCGCGACCGCCCGTCAGATGCACGAGCAGGTGATGGGGCGGGCGGAGCGGGCCGACGTGATCTGCAAGGCGGCGGCGGTCTGCGACTGGCGGCCGAAAGGGCCCAGTGAGACGAAACTCGGAAAGGACGAGATGAGCGCGACGCTCGAGCTGGAGCGCAACCCCGACATTCTGGCCGAACTCGGGGGGCGGTTCGGGCCCGAGGGCGACGAGCAGGGGCCGTTTCTGATCGGGTTCGCCGCCGAGACGCACGACATCGTCGAGCGGGCGCGAGAAAAACTTGAGCGCAAGGGAGCGCATCTGATGGTGGCCAACCGGATCGGCGGCGAAGGGACGACATTCGGGGCAGATTCGGTCGAGGCGAGCATTCTGGCCGCGTCCGGAACGAGCCTGGAGGTCGAGCCGGGAACGAAGGAGCATCTGGCGGAGCGGCTCTGGGAGTGGGTCGCCGGGACGCTCGACGGTTGAATCGATGTTGGACAACGTAAGCGTCATGTTTCGTCCCGCCGATTTAAGAGCGGCGCCGGATTCGCCGATGATGGTCGACGGGTCGAGCGAGGGTGCGGTGTTGTAGCCGCCAGGTCGTCTCCTCGAAGGGTGTGGGGCCGATGACCGACGGGTCCGAGAGACTACAGCAGCAACAAGTCGACGAGCACGAGCAGACCCGGCGCCAGAAGTTCGGCACCTTCAGCGGAGTGTTCCGACCGACGGTCAT
>CAZRLK010000064.1:0-25380 GCA_964600555.1 uncultured Bradymonadales bacterium | reverse complement strand
TTCGGGTCGACTCGCTGGAGGACGACTACGAGAAGAACTTCTTTCTGCACTACAATTTCCCCGACTTTTCGGTCGGCGAGACGGCCCCGTTTCGCTCGACCTCCCGTCGAGAGACCGGCCACGGCATGCTCGCCGAACGGGCGCTTCGTCCGTTGATGCCGGATCTCGACGAATTCGCCTACACCGCCCGAGTCGTCAGCGACATCCTCGAGTCGAACGGCTCGAGTTCGATGGCCTCGGTGTGTGGCGGGAGTCTCTCGTTGATGGATGCGGGCGTCGAAGTCGAGAAGCCGGTGGCGGGCATCGCCATGGGGCTGATTCAGGATGGTGACGACGACTACATCCTGACCGACATCCAGGGCCTCGAGGACTTCAAAGGGGACATGGACTTCAAGATCGCCGGCTCGTACGACGGGATCACGGCGTTCCAGCTCGACACCAAAGTCGGCGGGCTGACCCGGGAGTTGATGGCCGAGGCTCTCGAGCAAGCCAAGGAGGCTCGCCACGAGATTCTGGATGCGATGACCGACGTGCTGGCCGCCCCCCGCGAGGATCTCTCGCCGAATGCGCCGCGAATCACGTCGATTCAGATCCCGACCGACAAGATCGGCAACGTCATCGGCTCGGGCGGAAAGACGATTCGCAGCATTCAGGACAGCACCGACACGACGATCAACATCGACGACGACGGCACGGTCACCATCGCCGCCGACGACGGCCACTCCGCCGACCAGGCCATCGAGATCATCGAGGGGCTGACCGCGGAGCCGAAAGAGGGCGAGACGTACCTGGGGACCGTCCAGACGATTACCGGCTTCGGCGCGTTCGTCGAAATTCTGCCGGGCACGGACGGATTGTGCCACATCTCCGAGCTGACCGAAGGACGCGTCGACGAGGTCGAAGACGTCCTCTCCGAGGGCGAGGAATGCCTCGTGAAGGTCCTGAAAGTCGGCAACGACGGCAAGATCAAACTCTCGCGCAAGGAAGCGATGGCCGAGAAGGCCGAAGAGGAAGGCACCGACGCTGCCGCCGAACAGGGTGCCGAGTAACGACGGCGACCTTCGTTCGATGCGCATGACGGGCCGCACTCGTCTCCACGGGTGCGGCCCTTTTTTTATGGGGGGCCGGCAGAGAGGAGCCGACTCGGCGGGCGAAGCATTGACGGGGATGACATGAAGATTCAAAATCAGCCCGTGCCCGCCTTCGCCTCTCGAAAGGAGGAATCGATGTCGACCGATACCGGCCTGCGCCTCGTCGCTGTGATTGCCTTCGCCACCGCTGGTCTCCTCGCCGTGCCGGGGACCCGCGCCGAATCGGGGGAGTCTCTCGACGAGGTGCTCGACACGATCGAGTGGGGAGACTCGAAGGATGAGGTTCTCGAGAAGCTCAAGTCGCAGATGTTCGAGGCGATGCGCCAGCGGGCCGACGTCCAACACAACCAGGTCAAACTCCAGGAAGTGCGCAAGCGGATGGTCGACAAGTTCGAGACGATCAAGGACAGCTACACCGAACTCGAAGGGGAGAAGACCGGCTACGAGGTCAGTGTCATCTCCGGGGAGTATACGAAAAACAACGACGAGGCAGTCCTGGTCGTCGAGGACGACGCGGCCACTCGGTATTACTTTTTCGTCGACGAACAGCTCTTCAAGATGGTCGTCGCCTACCGCCAAAGCTACCTGGAGGGTGTTGCCTTCGAGACGTTCGTCGGCCAGACGGCCCAAAAATACGGGGAGCCGGGCGGCACGACACGTCGTGAGATTGGCGGCGAACGGAAGCTGGCATCGGCGACCTGGAAGGACTCCGCGACGCTTTTGCGGGCGAAAAACCAGCGAGAGTTGTTCGGGACCTTCACGCTGGTCTTCTCGGACCGCAAGCGCATCGAGAAGATGCAGGCGAACGACCGGGAGATTGGCGGCAGCGACAAGGACGGCACGCAGGTCTCCGAGCGGGTCGAGGCTCTGAAACGAGATTCCGGGAAGGATGAAAATGCGGACGTCGTCGACGGGATGCTCGGTGAGAAGGTCGAAGTCGATATCAGCCACCGAGAGGAGAAGGAGCTCGACGAGCAGGGGCCTTCGGGCGAGGCCAGCGAGACGAAAGAGGAAAAACGCCAGGAACAGAAAGAAGACGAGACGGGCACGGAGTCCGGAGGGGCCGAGGGAACCCAGGCGAATCAGGAGAGCTCCGAGCCGTCCGATCAGGACGACGAGCAAGACCGGGACTTCAGCAACCTCTCGTCGGAAGAGAAGCAACAAGAGGAAGACGAGGACGACGAGTTGATCATTTATTGAGTGAGGCTCGTTCGACTCGTTTGATTCCGAACGATTTCCATCGACATTCCACGGAGTTGTACGATGAACTATCTGTCGCTCCGCGCGACGTCCGTCTTGTTCGCTTCGTGTCTCGTGCTCGCCGGGTGCGGCGGTACGGACGGCGGGGAGGAGGGGGGAGGAGAGGACGGCGGTAACGGAGAACTCGAACCTCTCGAACTCAGTCCGGACCAGCTCGGTGTCGGGGTCCATCACGGAGCGGGAGCCGCGCTCGAAGAGGCGGGGTCGGCGGCCTCGGAGGCGATCGACTCGACCGAGCAGACGTTTTCGACGACGATGCTGCATCTGAAAGTCTACGACGAGTTTGCCTGGCGGGTTGGTGAATGGACGGTCAACAAGGCCCCGTCGGGCGAAGATCGGGAGGACTATCGATCGGAAGGCGAGTATCAAAACGATGCGGATCTCGAGAGTTCGGAGACGCCGCTGGGCAGCTTCGAGCAGCGGAGTGGCGATCTCGCTGACGAAGTCGATCGAGTATTCGGCGACGGGGCGTTCGCCGAGACCGGGATCGTGCTCGATTTTTGGCGCAGCAGGGGTGACTGGTACGTGCACTGGGAGGGCAACCTGTCGCCGAACGAGATGTCGAATACCAATCTGTACGGGGAGGGCGATTACGGATTTTTCGACAGTGAGATGACCGACTCGATCGGCGATCAGCTCGAGCGGGTTGCCGAGGAGCACGAACCGCGGTATCTCGTGATCGGCGAGCAGATGGGGCGACTTCTGGCGCGCGAGGAGGGGCCGGGGTTCGGCGCCGACGAGTTCGCCAACTTCCGGACCTTTTATCGGGAGATCGCCGTCGAGATTCGACAAAGCTCGGGATCGACGCGCGTCGGTGCGGGATTCGACTGGGATCACTTCGTCAAATACGTCGCGCCGCAGTACGGACCGGCCGAGAAGGGAACGGTGCCGAGCGACGAGACGCTCGAGCGCGCCTTCGAGGCGGTCATTTTGCCGTTTGCGGAGGTGGGCGGAATGATTGCCCTGGAGAGCTATCGGGAACCGGCCCCCGAGGTCGACTACTACGAGTTTCTCGCGACGCTCGACGAGCGGTTCGATCTCGGCAACACCGAACTGGTCTGGTACAGCATCGGCTCTCCGATCGACTCGGACCAGAGTCCCGAAATTCAGCGCAACTTCGTCGAGAACTTCATCGACTGGAATGCCGGGGTCGAGCCCGATCTGATCGCCTGGCGGGCGCTGATGGACTTCGACGGCTCCGCGCAGGATGGCGGCCCCGGGGCTCCGTGCTCGACGTTGCGCGACGACGAGCGGTTTCAGATGCCGGAGACGCGGTGTTTCGACGGGCTGATCGATGCGACTTCGCAAAAAAAGGCGCCGTTCGAGACGATCGAGGCGGAGCTTCCGTAATCGCCGTCCGGCTCATTCCACGAGATCCTCGAGGGTCGAGGTGAGCGCCTGGCGGTGGTCGGCGCCGGTGAACACCTGGACGACGCGGCCGTCGCCGTCGACGACGAAGAGGGTGGGGTACGTGTCGACCATGAGCCGCTCGTGGGCCTTACGGCCGACATCCCGGCGGAGGGGATACGGAAGGTCGTGTTGTTTGCGGTACGCCTTCAGGCGCCCGCGTGATTCGGGACTGATGCCGACGATGTCGATGGCCTCCCCGTACCGCTCCTCGAGGGCCTGGAGGGTGGCGCGGGTCTGCCGGCAGGGTGGGCACCAGGTGGTCCAGAACTCGACGACGAGGGGTTTGTCTCGGTCGGCCGTCAACGGTTGGGGCGTCCCGTCGAGTGTCTCGACCTCGAGGTCGGGCAATGGCTCCCCGATGAACTGACGACGCAGCATGAATTCGGCGGCGGGTTTCGCGCTGAGGACGGCGCGCAGTGTCACCTCGCTGTCGTCCCGGTGCACGGAAAGTTCGATCTCGTCGCCGGGCGAATGGTTGGCGAGGGCGGCGCGAAGCGAGTCGAGGTCGTCGACATCTCGGTCGCCGACGGCGAGGAGTCGATCCCCGACTTTCAGGTCCGCCCGTTCGGCGGGAGAGTCTTCGAGAATACGGGTGACGGGAGCTCCCCTGGAGTTGCTCGCCTCCCCGGCAATCTGGACGCCGAGCCAGGCGGGCTTCGAAGAGGTCGACGGGTTGTCCCCGGGCGATTCGGCGGCGGCACCCGACTGCGATTCGACGCCCTGGGCGGCAGCCGGCTGCAGGGGAAGGCTTACGACAAGAGGCACCCACACGAGCGCAGTGATCAGCAGGACGGAGGGGAGATTGGGAGTGCCCAAGACCATGCTCCGAGTGTATCCGATCGCGGTCGTGATGACCACTTCGAGTTCCGGGGGCGGAGTGGGTCCCGACGAGCGGTTCGAGGCGGCCGGGGAACGGGGAGAGCGGCGGCTCGCCGTGAGTGCGCGGCCGGGGAGGGCGGTTTGCGGGGAGCGCCGAGCCATGTGTGTGACTTGACGTTGGCGGTCCCGTGGCTACAACTCACTTTGCTCGATGAGAGGCCTCCAGCATCTGCAGGGGCTGTGAGAGTTTTGTCGAAAGGTGATTCAGCCATGCCGATTTACGAGTATCGATGCAAGTCGTGTGAACACGAGTTCGAGAAGTTTCTACGAGCGGGACAAGACGATCCCGCCACCTGTCCCGAGTGCGCCCGAGAGGCGGTCACGCGCCTGATCTCGAATACGAACTTCAAGCTCAAAGGCTCGGGGTGGTACGAGACCGACTACGCCCAGGACGACGAGTCGGCCGGAGAGGAGTCTCCCGAAGCCGCCTCCGGTCAAGACCAGGACCAACCACAGGACTCGGAGACGAGCACTGATATTGCGGCCGAATAGTCCCCCGACCCCCTTGTCACTCGGGATCGAGTGTCTAGGTTGTCCCGTTGAACCGAGATCGGCGGATCGGGCCGCCTCGCCACCGTCGGGCACGTGGATGACCGGCGTGCAGACGGGGCGTCGCCGGGTTCGCTCGATCGTGGTGTCCAATTTTCGTTTCGAATCGACAGTACAGGAGGAGTACCAATGGGTAAGATGATCGGTATCGACCTCGGAACCACCAACTCTGTGGTTGCCATCATGGAGGGGGGGGATCCGAAGGTCATTCCCAATCAGGAAGGTTCGCGCACGACCCCCTCGGTGGTCGCCTGGGACGAGGACGGCGAGATTCTGACGGGCCGTGTGGCGCGCAACCAGGCGATTACCAACCCGCAAAACACCGTCTTTTCGGTCAAGCGGTTCATGGGGCGCAAGTACGACCAGGCCGAGGAAGAAATCGAGCGGATGCCCTACGAGGTCGTCGAGGCCGACAACGGGGATGCGCACATCCGTGTGCAGGGCCGCGATTACAGCCCCCCCGAGATCTCCTCGAAGATCCTGATGAAACTGCGCGATGCGGCCGAGGAGTACCTCGGCGAGGAGGTCACCGAGGCGGTGATCACCGTGCCGGCCTACTTCGACGACGCGCAGCGCCAGGCGACCAAGGACGCCGGCAAGATCGCCGGACTCGACGTCAAACGCATCGTCAACGAGCCGACCGCCGCGGCGCTCGCCTACGGAATGGACAGCAAAAAGGACGAGGTGATCGCCGTGTACGACCTCGGGGGCGGCACTTTCGACATCTCGATCCTGGAGGTCGGCGAGAACGTCGTCGAAGTTGTCGCGACCGCCGGAGATACCCACCTGGGCGGGGACGATTTCGACGAAGAGATCATGAACTGGCTGATCGACGAGTTCAAAAAGGACACCGGGATCGATGTCTCCGACGACAAGATGGTCCTCCAGCGGCTCAAAGAGGCCGCCGAGAAGGCCAAAATCGATCTGTCGAGTGTCAAAGAGACCGAGATCAACCTGCCGTTTTTGACGGCCAACGACAGTGGTCCGAAGCACCTCAACACGTCGCTGACGCGTGCGAAGTTCGAGGCGATGATCGACGAGATCGTCGACGAGACGATCGGACCGTGCGAGCGGGCGCTCGAGGACGCCGATTATTCGACCAGCGACATCGACGAGGTGATTCTGGTCGGCGGGTCGACGCGCGTGCCGCTCGTCCAGGAGAAAGTGACCGACTTTTTCGGCAAGGAGCCGAACAAAGGGGTCAACCCCGACGAGGTGGTTGGACTCGGGGCAGCCGTCCAGGGCGGGGTCCTCAGCGGCGATGTCGACGACATGCTGTTGCTCGACGTCACGCCCTTGACGCTCGGGATCGAGACGCTCGGTGGCGTGATGACCGAGTTGATTCCGCGCAACACGACGATTCCGACCAAAAAATCGGAGGTCTTCAGCACGGCGAGCGACAATCAGGAGTCGGTGACGGTCCACGTATTGCAGGGTGAGCGGCCGATGGCCGAGGACAACAAGACCATCGGCAAATTCAACCTCGAGGGCATTCCCCCCGCCCCGCGTGGTGTACCGCAGATCGAAGTCACCTTCGACATTGACGCCAACGGCATTCTCAACGTCTCGGCCGAGGACAAGGCGACCGGGAAAAAACAGGAGATCACGATCGAGGCCTCCTCGGGACTCTCCGAAGAGGAGGTCGAAGACCTGGTCGAAGAGGCCGAGAAGCACCGCGAGGAGGACGAGAAGAAAAAAGAGCGCGTCGAGATGCGCAACGAGGCCGATGCCTCGGTCCACTCCGCTCGCCGGCTCATCGAGGAGCACGGCGAAAACCTCTCGGACTCCGACAAGGAGCAGATCGAAGAAAAGATCGAGGCGCTCGAAGAGGCGGTCGAAGAGCTCGACTACGACCGCATGGAGACGGCCAAAGAGGAACTCGAGGAAGAGATCCACTCCGTGACCCAGAACATGTACGGCGACGCGGCCGGGGAACCGGGAGGACCCGGTGCGGCCGGTCCCGGCGCCGCAGGTCCCGGTGCGGCCGGACCCGGAGCGGCGGGCCCGGGGGGAGCGGCCCCGGGAGGCCCGGAGGCCGGCGGCGAGGACGATTCGGGCGACGACGATGATGACGACGTCATCGACGCCGAGTTCGAAGAAGCTCAGTAACGGGCCAACGTACACATCGCGTACCGACCCGATGATTCAGGGGCCGGCGCTCATCGAAGCGTCGGCCCCTTTTCGGGTGTTTGACCTGTTGCAGCAGTTCGCTACAGTTCGCGGAGCGAGCAGAACGAGAGATCCTCCAGTCGAGAATCGTGAGGAGGGACGATGAAAAAGTGGCTTCCACTTGCAGGCGTGGCGCTTCTGGGAGGGGCGGGATTTGCGGCCTGGGGGGGCGGACCGGGCGGCGAACAGGGCCGTTCGGGCGAGGAAGTGAGCATCGAGTTTGACGATTTCGAGTCGTCTGAAGATGTGGAAACCGGCTCGCGCAAATCCGGCGCCGAAGCAAGCGAGGAGCCCACCTCCACGGAGGAGACGGCGTCGGCGGACGACGAGCAGAGGGAGGGAGAAACTCGGAATGACTCGGCGTCGGGAGCGCCCGAGCAAACGGAAACCGACGTGGTAGTGCTCGGGGTCGAGCAGGGGAATCGCACGCCGAAGTCTGCCCCCGAGCGCGAGGCCGATCGCGCCTCCGAGAAGTCGGGGCCCCAGCGGTCTCCGGAAGTGAGCCGCAAGGAAAAGGTCGACAGTCGAGCGAACATGGCGCGTCTGAACGACCAGATCCGGACGATCGAGGACGACAAGATTCAACGGATCGATCCCCAGGGCCTGAACCTCGAGAAGTTGCCGGGGTCGAGCGAGAACGATTAGTCAGTTGACACGGCCAGAGGCACTGATTATACATTGCGCTGCGGCGCGAGAGCCTCGTGCTCCTGCGGGAGTAACTCAGTGGTAGAGTGCAACCTTGCCATGGTTGAAGTCGCCGGTTCGAATCCGGTCTCCCGCTTTTCTCATTCCCCCAGAAAACACGGCTGATTTCGAGCGACGGGGGTCACTCGGATCACCTCTGCGCCGGGTCGGTCACATGGTGCAGGTTTGTTTGACGCGGCCCACCGGGTTCGTGCGTTGACCATTGCGACCGCACGACCGTCTCGACGCCGCACGTCCGCCGCGTGGGCCTCGAAAACAAAACCGGGTGCCCCGGCCAGGGAATTAGCCGGGGCACCCGGCAGGGCGTGTTGATCCGTACGTTGGTGTTTCGTCAGCTCGAGGAACCGGAGAGGTCGGCTACTCGCCGCCGGAGGGCGAACTCTCACCGCTCTTCCCCTCCGCGGGCTCCGGTGAGCCCTTCCCTTTCTTTTTCGCGCCCTTGAGCTTCTTTTTGAGCTTTTTGAGGTTGATGCTCTTCGAGCCTCCTCCTTTCTCGTCGCCCCCCTTGAGTTTGATCGGACCCTTTTGTTTTTTGCCCTTGCCGCCCCCGAGCTCGATCGTCTTCCCCTTGCCTTTGGCTTTCTGGCCGGGCGGGGCCGCGCCCCCCGGTTCGAGCATCTGTTTGGTGAGCTGGGCGACCGGGGAGTTTTTCTCGTGAATCGTGACCGTCCCCTCGTCGAGCGCCGTCTTCAACTGACGCTCGATCCACGGACCGTAGTCTTTCATCGGCGGAATCAGGCGCCCCTGGAGGCTTCCGAAAATCGCCGACCAGCGGCCGAGCAGCTTGCTGATCTTCTGGTCGGAGAGTTGGCGTTCGACCGACTCCGTCGAATCCTGGTCCTGATCCTCGGGAGTCGTTTTCGATTTCAGATGGACGAGGTATTTCGTCGAGTCGATCTCGTAGACCTCGTCGGGGACCGGGTTGTCGGGCGTGAGGTGTTTGAAGGCGTCGACGGCGAGTTTCTGGCTCGTCCCGATTTTCGGGATCTCGGCCCAGGATCCGCCGAGGCCGCCCATCTGCCCGCCGAGCTGCCCGGCGAGCTGGGAGGGAGGTCCTTGACTCTCGAGGGTGAAGTTGCCGGTCTCCTGGACGTTCAGATCCGCCCAGACCTGTTTGTCGGATTGTTCCTGCAGGTCGGCGAGGGCCTCTTCGAGTGAGCCGGTCTCGGCGGTCTTCTCTTTCAACTGCTCGCTGGTCTCCTCGACGAGTTTGTCGACGCGATCTTGTTGTATCAGTTGACGGGCGATCTCATCGCGAACTTCCTCGAGCGGCGAGGTTTCGGCCTCTTTTCGCCCCTCGAGTTTGACGATCATGTAGGCGCGGTCGGTCTGCACCCGCTCGGTCGTGCCGATCTCTTTGCCTTCGAGGGCATCGGCGATGTTCTGGTCCATGTTTTCGACGGTCGACCAGCCCATCATCCCCCCCTCGTTTTCGGAGTACGACTCGTCGAGGTCGTCGGCGACGTCGGCGACGGATTCACCCTCGTCGAAGACTCGCCGCTGGGCCCGTTCCCACTTCTTCCGGGCCTGCTCGCGTTCAGAGTCGTCGGCCGACTCGCCGGGACGCCCGATATAGATGCGGCGGACCTGAAGCCGGGCCGGCTTGGAGAACTCCTCGTCTTTGTTCTCCTCGTAGTAGGTCTCGACCCGATCGAGATGTTCGTCGAGAAACGTCGAGACGTCGGCCTCGGAGACTTCGACCGAGTCGCTCAGTTTGTCGGTCGAGAGCCCGACGAACGCCAGATTCATCTCGGTGTTTTTGATGCGCCGGTTCATCTCGACTTCCGGCTCGGGCACGGCCCCCTGGGCGGCGTGCATGGCGAGGTATTTGCGCGCCAGCAGTTCGTGGCGCTTGAACGCCTCGTAGCCCTCGAGCGAGGCTCGGAGGCGATTCTGGACGTAGGCCTTGTAGTAGTGGCCGTTGAAGCTGCCGCTGCGCCCGTAGGTATAGCGGTATTCGACATTGCGAGCCGCACTCTGGATGTAATCGGCCAGCTCTTTTTCGCTGACGCGCAGACCGGCCTGGTAAGCACGGTCGGCGAACAGGTGGATCAACATCAGGTTGCGAAGTGAACTGGCACGCCGCTGCTCGTACTGGTCCTCTTCGGACTGGTTCGAGCTGAAGACCCGGTTGTAGATGAGACTGACGTCCGTGCTGTACAGGTCCGTGCCGCCGACCGTCGCCAGGTGGGCATTGGTGCGCTGGCCCTGGCCCGGACCGCCCCCTCCACAGTTTTGAGTCGGGACTCCGAAAAAGAACATGAAGATCACGGTCAAGCCCGCGACCAGGACGTAAGTAGCCCCGCTCTTCATTTTGCGGCGGACTTTCTCGAGCATGGGTCGGTTGCTCCTTGAGCGACGTAGAGTCGAGGTGACGACCGGCGCCCCTGAAATCAGCCAGACGTCGGGATTTCACGGCCGGTGAAATCCGAAGGCCAGTGAATGGCGAGAAACCTTACTCGCGTCGGTAGCCCAATGCAAGGAGGGATCTGGAGGAGAGATCGCGGGGGTAGCCCCAAGGGGGATTCGAGGTTTTCCTTGTCGTGGTCGGCGATCTTCGCCATGCTGTCAGTGCTCTTCTCGGCGCTCTCCGTCGCCCCCGGCGCCACGAGCGAGAGGTGTCCGGAGCTCGAACGATGTTCCAGACCATGCAGCCGTGGCATGCAACGAGGTGAACGAGCGAGGGGCGTCGTCGGACCCGTCCGCCGACGAGGGGTCCGGAGTGGTCGACGTGGAGGAAGTAGCAGTAGCTGACGTATCCGCGAGGCAGGCGAATGCTCAACAAGGTTCTCGGCCTTTTTTCCAATGATCTGGCGATCGACCTGGGGACGGCGAACACGCTGGTGTTTGCCAAAGGCAAGGGGATCGTCTGCAGCGAGCCTTCGGTGGTGGCCGTCCAGGAGGACGGTGCGGGCAACAAGACCCCGAAGGCAGTTGGCCGCGCGGCCAAGGAGATGCTCGGTCGAACCCCCGGAAGCATCGTCGCGATCCGG
Organism: uncultured Bradymonadales bacterium; assembly: GCA_964600555.1. GTDB lineage: Bacteria > Myxococcota_A > Bradymonadia > Bradymonadales > Bradymonadaceae > CAJXPB01. Next base: position 14,324 of record CAZRLK010000064.1, on the reverse strand, counting down.
CCGATGAAAGATGGCGTCATCGCCGATTTCGAGATCACCGAGGCGATGCTGCGGTATTTCATCGCCCGGGCGCACCGGGGAGGCAAGCTAGTTGCCCCCGCTCCCCGGATCATCATCTGCGTGCCGTTCGGGATCACCGAGGTCGAAAAGCGGGCGGTGCGCGAGTCGGCCCAACAGGCCGGGGCCCGGGACGTGTACCTGATCGAGGAGCCGATGGCTGCGGCGATCGGGGCGGGGCTGCCGATCGCGGAGCCTTCCGGCAACATGGTCGTCGACGTCGGTGGCGGGACGACCGAGGTGGCCGTCATCAGCCTCTCGGGGATCGTCTATTCGCAGTCGGTCCGGGTCGGGGGGGACAAGATGGACGAGGCGATTATCCAGCACATGAAACGCAAGTACAATCTGCTGGTCGGGGAGCGGACCGCCGAGATGATCAAGTGCAGCATCGGGACCGCCTACCCGACCGACGAGGTGTTGACCATGGAGGTCAAAGGTCGGGATCTGGTGGCCGGGCTGCCGAAGACCCTGGAGGTCAACTCCGACGAGATCCGAGACGCCCTCCAGGAGCCGGTCAATGCGATCGTCGAGGCGGTGCGCATCGCCCTCGAGCGCACGCCGCCGGAGTTGTCGGCCGACATCGTCGACAAGGGCATCGTCCTGGCGGGAGGCGGGGCGCTGTTGAAGAACCTCGATATTCTGCTTCGCGAAGAGACCGGCCTGCCGGTGATCATCGCCGACGAGCCGATGTCGTCGGTCGTCGTCGGCAGCGGCAAGGTGCTCGACGAGATCGAGTTGTTGCGCGAAGTGGCCGAGCACTCGTACTGACGGAGATCACCCTCGCCGATGTTCGATCGCTTCCGCTCGTTGCGCCATCTGCTGGCGGCGGGGATGTTGCTGGCCGTCCCGCTCGGGATGATCGCCGTTGGCGGTGGAGAAGCCGGGCCGGGCGAGCCGAGTGCGCCAGGGGGCTGGGTGCGCAGCGGCCTCGGCTGGGTCGCATTCGCGGAATACCGGGCGCTGGGCACGGTCGGCGAGGTGTGGGAGCGGCTGGTCGGGGGCGATCTCGCGGAGAAGAATCGGCGTCTGCGCGAGAAGGTCGCCCGGCTGCGCGAAGACAAGTCTCGATTGATCGGAGTCCTGCAGGAAAATGCCCGGTTGCGCGAGCTGGTCGGCTTCAAGGAGCGCCATCGCGACTACGAGCTGGAAGCGGCCGAGGTGGTCGGCCGCGACACGACGCCGTATTTCCGGGTATTGACCCTCAAGCTCGAATCCGAGGCGAATCTCGAGCCGCGCATGCCGGTCGTCGTCGCCGGGGGAGTCGTCGGCCAGATCCGCCGCACCTACGGGTCGTTTGCGGAGGTCGTGGTCGTCTCCGATCCGCGCAGCCGCATCGATGCCATCAGCCAGCGCAACCGGGCGCAGGGAGTGATCCGGGGGCTGGGTCACGAGGACGACTACCTTGCGAAGGTCTCGTATCTGAGACGTGAGGACGAGGTGCGCGAGGGGGACGTGATGGTGACCAGCGGCATGGGCGAGGTCTTCCCGCCGGAGCTGATCATCGGCGAGATCGAGTCGGTCCGCGGCAAGGAGCGGGGATTGTTCCAGGAGGCGCTCGTCGAGCCTGCGGTCGATTTCTCCAGGCTCGAGGAAGTCTTCGTGATCACCGACCACGGGGGATGAGGATGCCGGCCTGGCTGACCTGGATGGCGGCGGTGGGGCTGATCGGCTTCGAGAGCGCAGCGCTCGGGACGCTCGGCGTCACGACGCTGGCGGTCCAGTCGGGGCTGGTGGCGACGATTCTGATCGGGTTGCGCCGGGAGTTCGTGGCCGGGGGAGTGACGCTCGCTGCACTGCTGCCGGTCGCCGAGTGGTTCGCCGGAGGGCCATTTGGGTACTACGGACTCGGATTGGTGGTCGTCTTTTTGCTGTGTCAGGGAGTGAGGGCGCGGCTCTCCGAGGTCTGGGGGGTGATGCATTTTCTGGTGGCCGGGTTGGCGGCGGTCGTTCATTCACTGGTGATGGCCGGCGCGCTCGGGACCTTCCACCGGGGGGAATTTTACGGCGACGTAATTCTGTGGGCGCTGCCGTCGACGGTCGGAATGCTGCTTGTCGTCATCTGGCCGATCCAGTGGCTTTTTGCCCGGGCCGACGCCCTGTACGAGGGAAGTGCCCGCGATACGGTGTTTCACTGACGATCGAGCGGAAGAGATGGCCGAGACTCCCGACATGCCGGACCGGGCGGAATCCGGGGGGTTGGCGCGCTACGAGGGGCGATACCGGTGGCTGGCGCTGGCCGGGCTCGTGTTGCTGGGGCTGGTCGTCGCCCGCCTGTGGTATCTGCAACTGGTCCGGGGGGAGGAGTTTTATCGAGCGAGCGAACAGAACATCGTCGAGACGAGCGAACTCGATCCTCCGCGCGGGCGCATTTTCGACCGCGAGGGCGTCACGCTCGCCGGCAACCGGGCGTTTTACAAGGTGGTGGCCACTCCTCCGATCGTGCGCAACCACGACGTCGACGAGATCCTCGAGCGCCTCGAGCGGTATCTGAATCTGAGCGACGGCCGGGTCGACGAGCTGCGCGAGGCGATCGAGGAGGAGAGGCGAGAGGTGACGGTCCGCTCCGGAGCGACGCGCGCACAGATTGCGCGGCTGGAGACCAATCGGATGCGGCTGCCCGGGGTCGACGTCGAGGTCGACTCCAGGCGCCACTATCCGCTCGATGCGGTGGCGGCCCACACGATCGGCTACATGGGCGAGATCGGGCCCTCGGAGCTCGAGCAGCGGCGGAAGTTCGGCTACGGCCCCTCCGATTACATCGGGCGGATGGGCCTCGAGAAGGCGTTCGAGGAGATCCTGCGAGGCTCGCCGGGGATGCAGCGGAGCGTCGTCGACGCCCGAGGCATCCGGCAGGGAGAGGCGGAGACCCGATTGTTGCTCGGGGACAATCGCCGGATCTCGCCGGTGCCGGGCCGTGACCTGCACCTGACGCTCGACGCCGAATTACAGCTGATCGTCGACGAGGCGATGGAGCCGTATCCGTCCGGGGCCGTCGTCGCCGTCGATCCTCGCGACGGGAGTCTGCTGGCGATGTACAGCAAGCCGTCGTTCAACCCGAACTCCTGGTCGGGGCAGTTGTCGAAACTCGAGAAGATGCGCAACAGCAACGATCCCTTCAAGCCGATGCTCGACAAGACGGTCCGGCCGTATTTTCCGGGCTCGATCTTCAAGATCGCGCCGGCCTACGCGGGGCTCGATCAGGAAGTTGTCGAGGTCGACGAGCGCCTCGAGTGTCCCGGCTACTACGAGTTCGGCGGGCGGCGATTTCGGTGCTGGAAATGGGGGGGGCACGACGAGGTCGACCTGCGCGCGGCTCTGCAGCACTCGTGTGACGTGTATTTTTACAGGCTCGCCGATCGGCTCGGCATCGATCGCATCGCCGAGTATGCCTATCGGTTCGGGTTCGGCGAGCGGACCGGGTTGCCGCTCAACGACGAGGCGGCGGGCCGGGTGCCGACCAAAAAGTGGCACCGCGAGAACAGTCCGAACGGCTACCAGCACGGATTTGCGCTGAATATCGTCCTCGGGCAGGGCAATACGATGGTGACGCCGCTGCAGGCGGCGATGGCCTACGCGGCGGTCGCCAACGGCGGGGACGTGTACTACCCGCGAATCGTCGACGAAATCCGCACCGGGCGGGGGCGGACGCTGTTCGAATACCCGTCCAGGCCGCGCAAGCAGGTCGGCTTCTCGGAGACGCAACTCGAGGAGATTCGCACCGGTTTGCGACGGGCCGTCAACCGGGAGGGGGGGACGGCCTACGAGGAGCGGCTGGAGGACCTCGAGGTCTCGGGTAAGACCGGGACCGCGCAGGTCCACGCGATCGGGCAGGTGCGGGTGCCGAATCGCGAGAAGACCTTTCGGCTCCGCGACCACGCCTGGTTCGCCTCGTATGCCCCGAGCGACGACCCGGAAATCGCGGTGGTCGTCTTTCTCGAACACGCCGGCCACGGCGGCGAAAAGGCGGCCCCGGTCGCGATGGAAATCCTCGACAAGTACTTTGACCGCGACCAAGGGGATTCGCTGGCGCGCAAACTCGGTCGCGGTCTCGATCGCGACTCTTCCGACCCCGAGCTGGGTGATGAATAGATCGAAGAGCAAGTGGAGAGTGCTTCTGGGGCGGGTCGACTGGGTGCTGGTCGGCGTGACGACGGCGATCGCGCTGATCGGCATGGTCAACCTGGCGAGCGCGTCGCGGGCCAGTGAATTCGCCTATCACGTCACCCAGGCGGGCTGGTTTCTGGTCGGGCTCGGTGTGGTGGCGGTGATGTCTCTGTTCGACTACCGACTGTTCGAGCGCTGGGCGTACGTGATGTACGGAGCGGTGGTGTTGTTGCTGGTGGCGGTGCTGGTCGTCGGGACGGAGCTCAATGGCTCGCAGCGGTGGTTGAACTTTGGGGTGTTTTTGATGCAGCCCTCGGAGCTATTGAAGGTCGTGTTGGTGGTGATGACGGCGAGGTACTTCCAGGACGACAGTCAGGCCGACCCGCGGACGCTGCGGGATCTGGCGGTGCCGCTGGGGCTGGTCGGGATCGCCGTCGCGTTGATCGTCCAGCAGCCGGACCTGGGGACGGCGCTGGTGATTTTGTTGATCTTCATGACGATGGTGCTCTTCGAGGGGTTCGACCGCACGAGCCTCGTTGTCGTCGGCCTCGCCGGCCTGGTCGCCGTGCCAATCGGCTGGAATTACGGGATGCACGACTATCAAAAACAGCGTGTCCTGGCGTTTCTGGATCTCGACAGCGACGAGTACGGAGCCTCCTGGCAGGTGCGCCAGTCGGTCATCGCCTTCGGATCCGGGCGGGTCTGGGGGAAGGGACACGGCGAGGGCACGCAGGTCAAAAAGGGGTTTGTCCCGGAGCACGAAAACGACTTCATCGCGGCGAACTGGGGGGAGGAGCACGGGTTTGCCGGGATCGTATTGTTGCTGGGGTTGTACGCGGCGTTGATGCTGCGCGCGCTCGGCATCTCGCGTCGGGCGAGGGACCGGTTCGGCGCGCACATCGGGGTGGGAGTGGCTGCGATTATCTTCTGGCACGTCCTGTTGAATCTGGCGATGGTCACGGGGCTATTGCCGGTGGTCGGGCTGACCCTGCCGCTGCTGAGCTACGGGGGGAGTAGCCTGCTGACGACGATGTTCGCGGTCGGTTTGTTGCTCAACGTCGCCATGCGCCGCAAGCCGATCACGGCCCACGGGTGATCGACGGGAGTCGGTCTGGCGGGTCGGCGGCTGTCAGCCTTCGAACAGCTCTTCGAGCCGGGGGCGGGCGACGGCTCCGACGACGCGTGCGACGACTTCGCCGTCGACGAACCGCAAAAACGTCGGGATCGAGGTGATGCCGTAGTGGCTCGGCGTCTGGGGGTTGGCGTCGACGTCGAGGTGCACGACCCGGAGGCTCTCGTCGTATTCCGAAGCGAGAGCGTCGACGGTCGGACGCGCGGCGTTGCACGGACCGCACCAGTCGGCCCAGAAGTCGACAACGATCGGTTTGTCGCTCTCGAGCACTTCGGTTTCGAACGTCGCGTCGGTGACGGACTCGCGCGGAGTGTCGGTATCGTCGGGCATCGGCGTCGGGGGATGGGGGAGCGAGACGACGTCGAGCGGTATTATGAGGTTCGAGCCGCCGGTGCGGCAATCGTCGATTCGAGTCCCTCCTCCGCCGGGTCGTGTGTCTCCGGCGTCGCATGCGCCTTCGCCGCCGCTGCGATCTGACGTAACGTGGCCGGTGCGACTGTTCACCCCTTTTCGCCGCCCTTCGCCGAGATGAGTCACAGCGATGCCGACGGGTCGGACGAGCGCGAGAGTGCGCCGCCCGACGAGCGGGACGAACGCGAGTCTGCCGGGGACCCGGATTCCGAGGAGGAAGAGCAAACCGGCGACGCAAACGCCGAACCGAGCTCCGAGGGAGCCGGCGAGGAGCGGGAGCGCAAAAACTACCTGGTGCCCGAGATCGAGCCCTGGCCGCTCGATGCCGACGAGCCGATCATCGAGCTGAGGGACGTCCACAAGTCGTTCGGAGACGAAAAGGTGCTCGATGGCCTGTCGCTGTCGATAACGCCGGGTGAGATCACGGTCATCATCGGCGCCTCCGGCTCCGGCAAGACGGTCTTGATCAAACACATGAACGGCCTGTTGCGGCCGGACGACGGCGAGGTGCGCCTGTTCGGCACCGCCACCGGCGAGATGTCCGACCGGGAGCTCGAGGTCGCCCGAAAGCGCATCGGGACGCTGTTTCAGAGCTACGCACTGTTCGACTCGATGACCGTCCTGGAGAACGTCGCCTTTCCGCTGATCGAAAACGCGGCGATGGGGGTTGACGAGGCGAACGGCCACGCCCGCGAGCTTCTCGAGTTGCTGGATCTCGGCGCGGCGCTCCAGAAGGTCCCCTCGGAGCTGTCGGGGGGCATGAAAAAGCGCGTCAGCCTCGCCCGGGCGATCGTGACCAACCCGGAGGTCGTCCTGTTCGACGAGCCGACCACCGGTCTCGATCCGATCATGATGGAGTTCGTCGACGAGCTGATCGAGGAGACGACCGAGGATTTCGCCCTGACGAGTGTGATCATCAGCCACGACATGGCCTCGACCTTTCGGCTCGCCGACTCGATTGCAGTCCTGCACGAGGGTCGGATCATCGCCCACGACGACCCGCGTGCGATCCGCGAGTTCGACGACGAGCGCGTCCAGGAGTTGGTCCGGGGGATCACCAAAGAGGAGGTCGACGTCGACAACGCCTCGGCGGTCGACTGGCTGGACGGCGAGGAGGTCGAGTACGCGATCGAGGTGCTGGAGGTCGACAAGCGATTCGGTGATCTCCCGGTCTTGCAGTCGGCGACGATGCGGGTGCCGAACAACCAGATCACGGTGCTGATCGGCGGATCCGGCGAGGGGAAGAGCGTGATGATGAAACACATCCTCAAGTTGCTCGAACCCGACGCCGGCACCATCAAGGTCTTCGGGCGGGATTTGGCCGACCTGGACGAACGCGAGATCCGCGAGTTGCGGACCCAGATCGGGATGTTGTTCCAGCACGCGGCCCTGTTCGACTCGATGACCGTCGAGGAGAACGTCGGTTTTCCCCTGATCGAACGCCAGATCGCCTCGCGCTCGGAGGCCCGAGAGCGGGTCGGCGAGATACTCGAGCGGCTGCACATCGAGGACGTCCGGGATCGGTTTCCGCCGGGACTGTCGAGCGGGGCCCAGAAACGCGTCTCGCTGGCCCGGGCGCTGATCACCGAGCCGCCGCTATTGATCTACGACGAGCCGACGACGGGCCAGGACCCGATGATGACCCGTGAGGTCGAGGAGATGATTCGCGAGGTGCAGGCCAACTTCGACGTCACCAGCCTGCTGATCAGCCACGATATGGCGCTGACGTTTCGGATCGCCGACCACGTCGCCCTGTTGAAAGACGGCAGCATCATCGCCGAGGGTCCGCCGCGCAGTCTTCTGGAATCGGACGACCCGCGGGTCGAAAAGTTCATTTTCGCCTCCGAGATCGGCGCCCATCTGGAGCGTGGGTGACGGGCGCGCTCAGCGGCGGGTCCACCGGTCGGCGTCGCGCAGGTCGTATTTGTCGATGGCGTAGTCGAACGCCTCCTCGAGGTCGACCTCCAGGGAGTTGGCGAGGGTGACGAGGACGAACAGGAGGTCGCCAAGTTCCTCGACGAGGGCGGCGTCGCCGAGATCGTCTTTGGCGGGTTTGGCGCCGTGGCGGTCGTTGAGAATGCGCGCCAGCTCGCCGACCTCCTCGGTGAGGCGGGCGAGGTTCGAGAGCGGGGGCCAGTAGCCCTCCTCCCACTGCGCGATCCAGTCGTCGACGGCGCGCTGCAGGTCGGCGATCGTTCGGGGGGTATCTTCACTCATCGGCTGCGGGGGAGATGGCAGGAGGGCTCGGCCGGTCCCGGGCGTCTCATCCGAAAAACGACGACCAGAGGATGCCGAGCAGTTTGCCGACCGAGGGGTCGTGTTCGAAATCGACGAGTTTCGGGGCGACCGCCGGGGCCGCTTCGTTGGTGGAAAACCAGGGCGGCTTGGGGGTCATCCGAAACGGCCCGTCGATGATGCTCTTCTGGGGGCGGTCGAACATCAGCGTATTGTGCACGAATCCGATGCCACTCTGGATGTCCTCCAGGCTCTGGCCCGGGTACCCGCCCCAGGGGGTGATGCCGAGGCCGTAGCTGAGCGACGGCCAGTGGTTGAAGGCGATGTTGCCGTACTCGAGTTCGGCAACGGCGTCCTCGAGGCGCGGCCCGAGATCGCGGCGGGTCTCGGGATGGACGAGGAGGGCGGCGTTGAGCGTCCCCCAGAGGACGTCGTTGCAGAAGTCGACCGCCTCGCCGAGAAACTCGCCGGGGGTCTCGCCGGCCAGCCGCGTCTCGGCCATGACCGTACACCAGGCCTCCTCGCGGAAGGCGGGATGGACGTGGTCCTCGGGGTCGACGTCCTTGAGGATGGCAAACGGCAGCGTCTGCTCGTCGTCTGGATCGCCGAGGATCTCGACGTCGGCCTCCAGGTCGGTGAACCGCTCGAAGCGATCCTCGGCGCCGGGATAGTACGCTTCGCGTTTGTTCAGCTGCTCGAAGGTCTCCTCGAGGGTCTGCATGAACGCCTCGCGGTGCTCCCAGTCTTTCGGCATCACCAGCACCCGGACGGCGTTGCAGTTGAAGCCGGCGTTGTTGGCGAGCTGGGTGGCGATGTTCTCGGCGTGAAACTGGATGTCGCCGTCGCTCCAAGGGCCGGGGACGACGATCACGGGGCTGACGTTGCCCAGCTCGCTGGTGATCGGCTTGTCGAGTTTCGGCTCTCCGCGCTCCTTGCGCTCGTCACCCTCCTCGCCGGTGCCGAACACGATCGCATCGTGGGTCTTGTCCGAGCCGGTGATGTGGATGGCCTCGACCAGCTCGTGTTCGCACAGATACGCCCCGACCTCGGCGCCACCGTAGGCGATCTCGAGGTAGCCGGCGTCGATGAACTCGGCGAAAGCCTCCTCGTAAAACTGGCCGAGGTAGTCGTTGACGGGGTTGAGCTTCAACAGGCAGACGTCGCCCTCGGTGTACATCTTCGAGAGGACGTCCAGGGGCGGAATGCTGGCGACGTTGCCGGCGCCGAGCACCAGGTGGACGCCTCCCTCGGGCTCGGACTGGCGGTAAAACGGGGCGACGTGTCGGTCGAAGTTCTCGCGGGTGACCTCCGGCTGCATCCAGACCTCGGCCGAGAAGCCGGTGTAGACGAGCCGGTCCCAGAGGCTGGCGGGAAAGATCTCGGCGGCGATCTGGCCGTCGGGCCTCTCCCGAAGGCCAGTCTCGTCGATCGGCGGGCGGCCGGTCTCCTCGAGCGCCTCGAGGGTCTCGATCAGCAGCCGCGTCGTGCGCACGGTGATCAGCGGGCCGGCGAGCCACTCCTCGGCGGCGGCCGGCGTCCCGGGCTCGAGGCCCTTTTGGCGGAGCGCCTCGGCGACCTGGCGGTCGGCCATCTCGGCGCTCCGATCGAGGAAGTCCCGGGCCAGGTCGATCTTGCGCGACAGCTCGAGCCGGGCCCACTCGGTGCGGTGGTCGCGGAGGTTGGCGAGTTTGTCGTCGAGCTGCTGGGAATCCATGGGATCGGTCGGTCGACATCGGGTCTCGAGCGGAGTCGCCACGACTCTATGCGATGGCCCACGGGCCGTCCAGTGGAGCGGGACCGGCCGTCGCGAGCCGTCGATCCGTCCGCAGAAGGTCCGGCGGGGCTTTTGGCGAGGAGTGAATCGAACCGACCGGTCGTGATCGTAGTCGTGGCACGGCGGGGTCGGGTTGCAAATCTCGAGGTTCCGACGGTACTCTGGTCCAGTAGGCGATCGGTAACTGGATGTCTCTGCGAGTGACCGACCGGGAGGACTGGATGAGGATACTCGGTGTCGGCGATTGTACGCTGGATCATTTCGGGATCGTCGAGCGGTTTCTCGACCCCGGTCGCAAGGTCGAGATGTCGAAGTTCAGCGTCCAGGGGGGCGGGGCGGCGGCGACGGCGACGGTGGTGCTGGCGCGATGGGGCGTCGAGACCGCCTTTGTCGGGAAGGTCGGCGACGATTTTCGAGGCGATCAGATCGAGATGACCCTCGCCGAAGAGGGCGTCGACACGGACGGGCTCGTCCAGGAGCCGGAGGCGGTCAGTCAGTTTTCGTTCGTGACGCTCGAGAGCACGACCCGCCACCGGCAGCTGATGTTCACCCGCGGGACGGTCGGGAATCTCGAACCGGGGGACGTCGATGCGGGGAGGCTCGAGGAAGCCGAGCTTTTGGTCGTCGACGGCCGCCAGCCCGACTGCCAGCGCGAGGTGATGCGCGAGGCGAACGCCCACGGCGTGCCGGTCGTCCTGAACGCCAGCGAGATGGTGCCGACCCGCGAGACGCTGGTCGAACGGGCCGACTACCTGCTCGCTTCGGAGCGTTTTGCCAGCCGGTTTACCGGGGTGGGTGAACTCGAGAGCATGTGCGATTCACTGCTTCAGGCGGGGCCGGAGACGGTCGCCGTGACTCTCGGCGACGAGGGCGCCGTCGCCAGGCAAGGGGAGGGAGAGTCGATGCTCCGCGTCGCCCCCCACGACGTCGAGGTGGTCGATACGACGGGGGCCGGAGACGTCTTCGCCGGCGCTTTCAGCTACGGCGTACTCGAGGAGTGGTCGCTCGCCAGAATCGCCGAGTTCGCCAACACCGTCGCCGCTCTGTCGTGTACCGGCATCGGGGCGCGCGGCGCGATCCCGCCGCTCGACGAGGCGCTCCGCCACATCGACTGACCGTCGAGCCGACACGATGCCTCCCCCGCCACGAGAGAAATCCCTCCGAGCCGGGGCCGACCCCGGACCCGGAGAGGGATCATTCCCGAACCCACCCTCTGTGCGCGTCGCGCAGTTCGCCGCCGCTCGTCAGTTGGCCTGCCCGAGTTCGACGGCCCAGTAATCGCGGTTTTGCAGGGCCTCGACGAATTCGCTCTGATCGTCCGGGTCGGCGTCAAAGTAGGTTCCGTAGCTGCCGATGACGTCGCTCGAGTCGCTCGGGTCGCTGCCGCCGACGGTCGGCAAGCCGAGATACGTGGCGGCTTCGACGGCGAAGTCGTTGTGGATCTGGGCGACGTGGGAGTTGACGACTTCGACGGCGTCGAGGCCGTCGAGGCTGAAGATGTGATCGCCCATCACGAACGACGAGCTTCGGTCGTACGGTCGGGCTGCGACGACCGCGCCGTCGACGCGCTCGAACATCTCGACGACCGCCTCAGGGGTCGGGTGGGCGAAGTCGGTGTAGCGCCGCCACTTTTCGGCCGTGTAAAACGCATCGATCTCGGGGGCGAAGCCGAGGAGATTGCCGGTGTCGGTCGGGACCTCGAGGCCGATGAACACCTCGAGGTCATAGTCGTTGCCGGCCTCGAGGACGCGGCGGCAATACGAGGTCGAGAGCGTCTCGCAGAAGGCGACGGCGTCGAAGCCCTGGTCGACGGCCCGTCCGAGGACGTCGTCGAGCGACAGGTCGACGTCCTCGCTGAGCGAGGACTTGGCGTGGAGGTCGATCAGCATGGATTACTCCTCGTGGAAGTCGGGTAGAGCGTGGGTAGAGCGTGAATACTGCGGCGGTCGAGCGTGCATAGAGCGTGAATACTGCGGCGGTCGAGCGTGGATAGAGCGTGAATACTGCGGCGGTAGAGCGTGGATAAAGCGTGAGTAGAGCGTGAAAACTGCGTGGGTGACTCGTCAGTCGTGGGAGGTCGACAGTTCGCCGACGTAGTCGACGCGGTTGTCGTCCTCGGGGTCGCGATCCGGGTCGGGCTCGGAGGCGTTCGAGTCGACGGGTTCGACGTCGATGACGTCCTCGTCGGGCGAGGGGGGCCTGGCGGAGCCTCCGGCGGGGTCGGCGCCGGATTGTTCGACGGCGGTCCCCATCTCGACGTAGGTGACGTCGGGGGAGTCGAGTATCTTTTTGGCGTAGCGTTTTGCCAGAGCCTTGAGAGGGACGCGCGCCGGCGGGATCAAAAGCAGGATGCCGACGACGTCGGTCAGGACGCCGGGCGTCAGCAAAAAGGCGCCGGCGACGAGTACGGCGAGGCCGTCGAGCAGGGAGTCGCGAGGGAGTTTGCCGGAGCCGAGCTCCTGCTGGATGCGATTCCAGATCGTCACGCCCTGGCGTTTGGCCAGAGTGGCGCCGACGACGGCGGTCGCGATTACGATCGCGATCGTCGCCGGCAGTCCGACTGCCTCGCCGAGCGGAATCAGCAGGCTCAGCTCGAGCAGCGTGACGAGTGTGAATAGCAGCGCGAGTCTTGCAATCACGGCGTCTCCTCCCGGGCGCATCTGTCGCGCCCGGCGCGTGGGAGCGTTCAGTCGGCGTCGGCGGCTTCCCAGTCGGCGAGGAAGCGCTCGAGGCCGAGGTCGGTTTTCGGGTGCTGGAACATCTGCTCGATGACCGACGGCGGGACTGTCGCGACGTCGGCGCCCAGCAGGGCGGCTTCGGTGACGTGCTGGGGGTGGCGGATCGAGGCAGCCAGGACCTTCGTGTCGATGTGCTCGTAGTTGGCGTACGCCTCGACGATCTGTTCGACGACATCCATGCCCCGGTTGCCGATGTCGTCGAGTCGCCCGATGAACGGGCTGATGTAGCTGGCGCCGGCGCGGGCGGCCAGCAGGGCCTGGTTGAGCGAAAAGCACAGGGTGACGTTGACCCCGATACCGTCGTCGCTGAGGGCTTTGCAGGCCTGGAGGCCGTCGGGCGTGAGGGGGCATTTGATGATCACGTTGTCGGCCCACTCCGCGTAGCGTCGCCCCTCCTCGAGCATTCCCTCGGTGTCGGTGGCGGTGACCTCGACGCTGACCGGGCCGTCGACCAGCTCGCAGATGTCGAGGACGACGTCTTTGAGTTTGCGGCCGGAGTCGGCCACCAGCGACGGGTTGGTGGTGACGCCGTCGAGGATGCCGATGCTGGCGGCTTTGCGGACCTCGTCGATTTCAGCGGTGTCGATGAAAAATTCCATGAGAGTTCTCCGTCGATGGCAACTGGTGTCAGTGGCGTCGAGACCCCGGATCAGCCCCCAGGTTCCTATCATTCGGCATCGATTCGAACAAGTTGGAGGTGGTCCGCCGTTCGGTGTCGGGAAAACAGGCGAAGGGGCGGCGACATTTCATCGAAAAATCGATGCCCGCGCCGCGAGAGGCGGGGTCGAGTTGCACGCCCGAACCGACCCGCCTACCAGCTCTGCAGGCCGGGGGGGACGCACAGGTCGGCGCCGTCTCGGAACGCCTTGCAGGCCTCCGGGTCGGCGGAGTTCTCGCAGGTCGTTCGGTCGAGGCAGCCGTACGCGCTGTCGAGTCGGCAGTCGACGTCGACCTCGCAGGGGGCGAAACAGAGCTGCACGGAGGTGTCGGGGTGGGTCCGGCAGACCGCGCCGCCCGGGCAGTCGGCGTCGCTCTCGCAGCCGTCGTCGGTGCAGTACCCGGAGGGAAAGGCTGCATCGACCGAGGAGTCGAGATCGCTCGTGCAGGTGAGCTCGTCGCGGCAGTCGACGCTCGACACGCAGGATCGCCCGACCGTGTGCCGACAGTAGCCCTTGCCGGCGTCGCCGAACTGGCGGCACAGGTGGGCCTCGCCGCATCCGTCACCGCCGTCGCGGCAGGCCTCGAGGCAGTGGTGGGGGCGGTCGACGACGCCGACGCACAAAAGTCCCGTCTCGCAGTCGAGGTTCGAGCCGCACTCTTCGCCACGGGCGGTATTGCCGCCGGTGTAGCAGACGGGATCGCCGGAGGCGACCGGGGTGCAGACGGCGTCGTTCTCGCAGATCGACCAGGTCTCGCCGCAGGTGGCCATGCACTCGTACGACTCCCCGCCACCCGTGCCGATGCAGGCGGCCTCCTCGACGCACTCGCCGGGCCCGGTACACGGCTCGCCGACCGACTCTCCCTTCGGCAGACACGCCTGGACGCCCGCTCCGTCGACGGGTCTGCACCGGGTGTCCTCGGCGCAGACGTCGTCTCCGAGACACGTCGGGACGCACTCCCCGCGGTAGGCGATTTCGACGCCAGGCTCACATCCGTCCCCCCCGTCCGGTCCGGTGTCGCGGCCGAGACAGTCTCCCTGCTCGCAGCGCAAATTTCCGGGGCAGTCGGCGTCGCTCTCGCAGCGGTCGTCCTCGCCGCCGTTCGGGTCGCTCGAACATCCCCCGGCGGCGGAGAGCAGCCCGGCGGTGAGCAGAAGGGCCGCGAGGGAAAGTCGAGACGAGACGACGGTTTGCAGATCCATGATCAGAGACCT
>CAZRLK010000063.1:12088-26086 GCA_964600555.1 uncultured Bradymonadales bacterium | reverse complement strand
CGGTCTGGCGTCGCTGTCCCCGGGCCGACGGGAGCGGAAAGGACGTCCCACCGGTCTTGATCAGACCCGTGAGCGGACGGGTGTGACGCAGATTGCAAATGGGCACTTGACCGGCGTGACAAGGGGGTTTACGCTGTCTGGCAGACAACAACAGGTTGAACGGGCGAGTCCTTTCAGCGGTGAGACTCGTCACGGGGCCGAACCGGGCAGTACGTCGATTTGTGGGGGTACCTCGCAGATCGGGCGTGTCGTACGGGGGAGGCCGATTTACTGGCACCGCGTGATGCGATTGTGCATGCGAGGGATAACAATGAGTATCGAACGGTTGGGAGACTGGCTCACCGGGTTGTACAAGTTTCCGCCGGGTGCGATGAAGTACTGTCTCGGCAAGATCATCGAGCAGCTCGAGCGGCTGGCCCGTCAGGAGATCGTCGAGGAGGCCCGCCGGGCGCGGCGTAAGTGCGAAGTCGCGATCGACAAGCGGTTGGATTGGGACCAGACGAAACAGCAGGACCCCCTCACCCGCAGCGGCACGCGCGAGCTCGACGACAAGATCGACTCGACGCTGACCCAGATCAAAGATGCGGCCGAGATCTTCGCCGGCATCGACCGGGACAACGAGCAAAAACGCGTCGCCGAGGAGTTTCTCAACGAGTTGTTTCCGGCCGGCGTCTATCCGATCACCTCGAAGAAGTTCGGGGAGCAGCACGCCGACGTCGAGGCGATCCTCGAGCGCCTGAAGGGGCCGTTTTCAAAGCATGTCGATACGATGAGCCTGAACGGTCTCGTCGAGCAGCTCGAGGAGCTGAACCGGGAGTTCGGCGAGAAGCTCGATACCACCGGTGACCACATCGACTACGACGAGGTCGAGGCCGCGATCGTGGAGGCCGAAGACGCCTTCCACAAAGTCGTCGTCCGGCTGATGTACGAGTACGCCGACGACATGAACCGGTTCAACCAGATCGTGGAGTCGATCCACGACCAGACCGAGCGCACGCGTCGGTATCTCAAACGCAGCGGGACCATCCCGGAGGTCGATCCGGAGACCGGGGAGCCGGTCGATCCGCCCGGAGACGGGACCGGCGAGCCGGTCGGCGAGGATTCGTCGGGCGGTTCGAACGACGGCGGGACCTCGAGCGAGACCGACGGCGGTGAATCGTCGGGCGGCTCGGGCGACGGCGAAACGTCGGGTGAGACCGACGGCGGTGAGTCGTCGGGGGACTCGAACGACGGTGAAACGTCGGACGAGGCCGACAGCGACGAAACCGACGCGTCCTGACGCGACATCTCACAGACGGCATCCGACGGAAGCCCGGCGCGGCGCACAGCCGTGTCGGGCTTTTCGTATGTTTGCGGCCGTGTCGGGGGGAACCGTCGCGGAGCACGTGGCCTCCCGGTGGATCGGTGAGGGTCGACCCTCGAGACGGGTAGGGGGCCATGTGATCCGAGGGTGACCTGACGATCTTCGAGAGGGTGGGCAGTTGCGGACCGACGGTGAGTTGGCGGTTCGAGCATGGGAGACGCGTCGATCGCCGAGGGTGTTTGCGGACAATTCAGGTGGGGACCGGGTCGAGCGTCGAGCGATCAGCCTCGGAGAGCGAGTACACGGGTAGGTGCGGCTCGCGGGAGGAGGCACGACATCGATGCGATCGCCGGTCGTGGGTCGAGGGATCGGACTCGGCAGCGAGGTGGGGGTGAACGACAGGCTCCGGGTACGTGCGGATGGTGTCACATGGTGCCCGATGCGAGATGCGCAAACCGACCCTCGGCTCGCGAGTGGCAGGCCACCCGTGGGTCGGCATGGAGACGTCAGTTCGCAGATCGGGGGCGATGCGGGACTCGCGACTCGTCGCCGGTGCGGGAAAGCCGGGCAAGTCGGCGGGATCGGTTCGTGTGGCAGGGGGTGGGAGCGGCGCACCCGCCGGGCGTCGGCGGGCGCGCCGGGTCGGGCGGGTCGGTGTCAGTCGTCGTCGTTGTCGTCGTCCTCGTCGTCGTCGGAATTGCCGTCGTCGAAGGGCCCGGGGACCTCGTCGATCGAGTCGTTGATCTCGGCGGCGATCACGCCCTCGATCTCCTGGATGTCGGCCGGGGCGGCGACGAGTTCGTCGTCGTCGCCGTCGTCATCGTCGTCGCCATCGTCGGTATCGTCGTCATCGCCCTCGTCCGGCTGATCGTCGCCGTCGGCGACCTCGCCATCGTCGTCGGTATCATCGCCGGGCTGATCGTCCCCGTCGGCGACGTCGTCATCGTCGTCGGTGTCATCGCCCGGCTGGTCGTCCCCGTCGGCCACGTCGTCATCGTCGTCGGTGTCGTCGCCCGGCTGGTCGTCTCCGTCGGCCACGTCGTCACCGTCTTCACCCTCGTCGGGTTGTGGTTCGTCCTGGGCGGGATCGACCGCGGTGATCGCCGGACCCTGGTACGAGCAGTCGCCCGATTCGTAGCTGGCCGTGGCGAGGACCTGTTCGCCCGTCAGAGTGCGTCGGACGTGGTCGATGTCGTTGCCGTACTCGAAGGTGGTGTCCGGAATCCCTTCGAGCACGGGATGGGGTTCGACGCTGTACGAGACCTGATAGTTGTTGCCGACGTTGTCGTCGGTCTGGTCGCCGCAGGTCGTATCGCCGTTGTCGAGAAACTCCAGTCGGGTGAACGTCTCCATCGACCGATCCCCCGACAGCTCGGCATGGGCCATGTCGTCGCCCTGGAGGATGAGTCCACCGCCCTCTTGCTGGAAGTTGCGAAGCGTGTCGAAGGTCGAATCGTCGTCGATGGGTTGGCTCGGGTTCTGGAACCAGACGACGTCGAATCCGTCGACGTCCTCGGCTTCGAGCCCGCCTTCGGGTTCCTCGAGTTCCTCGACGTTGTAGGGCGTCCGAACCCCGTCGCCGCGGCGCAGTTGGGTGGTGACGTAGTTGCGCTCGGCGGCGACATTACCTTCGGTCGCATTGTCGTCGAGCACGTACAGTACGTCACTGTCGGCCGCGTCGTCCTCGGAGCTCACCCAGTGAGTGGCCATCTCGATCAGCCAGTCCGAGTCGCCACCTTCCGTGGGACCGGGTTCGTTGCGCAACGCCATCAACATCGTCACGCTCCTCCCCGCCTCCTCGGGCTCCTCGCCGTCGTCGTCCTCACAGGTGACGCCGGAGTGGACCGGGAAGCGCAGGCCGGTGCGGGACTGGGTGTCGCCGTTTTGCTCGGAGAGGGCGTCTTCGATGCGTTCGCCGTCGGGCGATTGCAGGTCGAAGACCCGGAGCTGGAACTGGTAGCTGCCCTCCTGGTCGACGGTCACATCGGCGCACGACTCCCAGTTGCCGTTTTCCATCTGCTCGGTCGTCGAGACCGCAATCTGGCCGGTCTGGTCGCCCTCGTCGGTCGACGACCAGACGAACTCCAGCGGGTTGCCGTCCGGGTCGGAGGCGGTCGCGCAGACCTCGATTTCGGCCGGGCAGCTCGCCACGAACTTCTGGTATTCGAGGTTCTCGAGGGTCGGGGCGTGGTTGATGGCGCTGGCGACGTCGGTCGAGCCGCGCTCGACGCCCTGGCACTGGTTGACCAGCAGGATCTCGGACGTCTGACCGTCCTCGACGGCGACGCGATCGCGGCTGGCGGCGCTGCAATCGTCGGAGGGCTCACCGCCCTGTTGCAGCGGGGTGGTCTGGACGTCGTAGCAGCCGGTGTCGACCAGGAAAAACGCGTCGGCGAACAGGTGCTGGGCCCCTTCGCCGCCGACCGGCGTGTTCTGGAATTGCTCGATGCCGCCCGGCAGCATCATGTCTTCGAGATCGCGGGTCTGCGTCTCCTGAAAGTCGGTCTCCTCGCTGCTCTCGCAGTCGACGCCCTGGACGCCGAACTGCATGCGCGAGACGTCGGTGTCGCCGAGGGTGTCGCTGGTGAGCGAGATGCCGGTCGAGCGGACCTCGCCGTCGTCGGCACTCGGGGGGACGGGCTCGGCATCGGTGTTCGCGCAGGCGGTCAGGCCGGCGGCGAGGCCGAACAGACCTAGGGTGGCGAGACAGAGAACGAGTGGGCGAATGCGCATCGGGGATACCTCCGTAGTGCTGGAACATCGCACTGCAGGACGGCGTATCGCGTCGGCACTGCAAGGTGCGTCGTTCGTCGAGTCGAACTGCACGGGTACGGCCGAGTGCGACGAACTGGCTACAACCTACGGCATACGGGCTACGGCGGTGCGACGGGTACGGCGTACGGCGGATACGGAGGGGCGCCGACGTGTCTGCGTCGACGCCGTGGGGAACGGTGGGCACGGGAGGGGAAGATGGCAATGATTGTGGATAAACGGGGGTAAGCGTGGGTAGGCGCAAAAAAATGCGCCCCCTGGCGTGGTGGGGGCCAGGGGGCGCGTCGGATCGTGGGTCGGTGTCGCTCACGGGTCAGTCGTCGAGGTTGTCGTCCTCGCCGACCTCCGGGTCCGGGTCGAACGCCGAGACGGCGGGACCCTCGAACGAGCAGTCGCCGCTCTGGTAGGTGGCGTTGGCGAGGATCGACTCGCCGGTGAGCGTCGGCTGGGTGTGGTCGATGTCGCTCGCGTAGTCGAACGACAGGCCACGGATCATCTCGAGGACCGGGAGCGGCTCGTCGGTGTACTGGACGTTGTAGGCGTTGCCGGCCTCGAGGCCGATCTCGTCGCCGCACGCGGTGTTCCCGTCGTTGAGAAACTCCAGGTGGGTGAGCGACTCCATCGAGCGCTCGCCGTCGAACTCGGCGTGCGCCATGTCCTCACCCTGCAGGATGAGGCCGCCGCCCTGCTGGTGGAATTCGGTGATCGCGTCGAACGACGAGGCGTCGTCCATCGGCGAGTCCGGGTTCTGGAACCAGGTGACATCGAAGTCCTCGATGTCCTCGAAGCTGATCCCGTCTTCCGGCTCCTCGATCACCTCGACGTCCTCGTAGCCGACCAGCGGGCCACGGTCGCTTCGGAGGTTGTCGACGAGGAACTGGCGGTCTTCGGGGAACTCACCGGCGATGTTGTCGTCGATGACGACCGCGATGTCGGTCTCCTCGGCGTCGTCGGTCGGGTTGACCCACGCGAGGGAGTTTTGGACGAGCCACGGAATGTCGCCACCCTCCTGGGCGCCGGTCAGAGCCAGCAACATCGTGACGCTGCGGCCGGGGTCGTCTTCCTCACAGGTGACGCCGGAGTAGACCGGGAACTGCAGGCCGTCGCGCGACTGGACCTGCTCGCCTTCCTGATCGGAGAGGGCGTCTTCCATGCGGTTGCCGTCGCCGTCGAGGTCGTAGACGTCGACGCGGAAGGCGTAATCGCCCTGCTCGTCGACGGTCACGTTCGCGCACGACTCCCAGCTGCCGTTGGTGCGGTCGGTGGAGGCCTCGCTGATGTCGCCGCTCAGTTCGCCGGCGTCGGTCGACGACCAGGCGAACTCGAGCGGGTCGCCGTCCGGGTCGGAGGCGGTCGCGCAGACCTGGACTTCGGCCGGGCAGCTCGAGACGAATTTCTGGTATTCGAGGTTCTCCAGTTCGGGCGGGTGGTTGATGGAGCTGACGACATCGAGGCCGCCGCGCTCGACGCCTTCACACTGGTTGATCAGCAGGATTTCGGTCGTCTGGCCGTCCTCGACCGACACGCGGTCGCGGTGGGCCGACTCACAGTCGGCGGAGGCCTCGCCATTGTCCTGCAGGGGCGTCGTCTGGACGTTGTAGCAGCCGGCATCGACGAGGAAGAAGGCGTCGGCGAACAGGTGCTGGGCCCCGTCGGCGCCGACGGGCGTGTTGCGGAATCGCTCGATGCCACCCGGGAGCATCATGTCTTCGAGGTCCCGGGTCTGCGACTCCTGGAAACCCGTCTCGTCGCCGGTGTTGCAGTTGACGCCCTGGACGTCGAACTGCATGCGGGCGACGTCGGTATCACCGAGGGTGTCGCTGGTGAGCGCCATCCCCGTCGACTGGACTTCGCCGTCGTCGGCGCTGTCGGGGGGAGTGGGGTCGGCGTCGGTGTTGGCACACGCCGAGAAGACGAGAGTACCGAGAACGGACAACACGAGTGCGACAATACGAGATCGCATAGGAGCTACCTCCGTAGCGCGTAGGTATGGCAGCGGCCGATCAGTACAGCTGCTGAGCTGCAAAACGCCTGCAGAGCAATCACGAGCCGACTTCGGCACCACGAACGGCGAGGCTCCGGCAGACAGCAGCCGAACTGTCGAGCAACTGCGACGAATGTACGAGTCGCTGCGTGTACGGCGGGACGGCGTCGTCACGACAGACAGCGAAGGGACGGCCGGACGTCATCGTCACGGCACGACGGCTCGTCAGCACAAAGCTCGTCACCACAAAACAGCGACGCGACGTCGACCGCGCGGCTACGGCTGAAGACGGCGTCACGGCGTACCTCGCGTACGACAACACGTACGAAAAAGGCACGACACGCGCCGTGTACGACGATGGACGAAGGGACAGCGACCACGGAAGGTAAGGCGGGGACGGCTCGACAGCCCGGTACTCGAACATCGGGCAAAAGGGTGGCGTGCACGCCACCGGGGGTGCAGCCGTCTACGGCTGGACAGCCGGTACGTCACGGAGTGGCAGACCGGCCTGCCGACTCCGAGACCAACGGTGGGCACCCGGGGGGTAGATGGCAAAAAGACGGGGGGAGGATCGGAAAGACAAAACGCCCCCATACCCCCCACCTGGTCTCACCAGGATCGCATTTTCTTCGATTTCGGGTCACCGGCATTTGGCGAGGCAGATCCGGCGGAAGGTGTCGATCTCGAGGTCCTGGCGCGGGGGCTCCCAGCGTTGCAGGTAGACTTCGGCCTCGGTGCGATCGAGGAGGGTCAGCTCGACCATGGCGCGCTCCCAGGCGGAGGGTTCGGTCGGGGAACGCTCGAGGATGCGGGTCAGGTGCCGGTAGTGGCGGGGGGTGTCGATGCGGGAGGCGAACCACTCGTAGCGTTCGTGCTGGCGGGCGACGTGTTCGGCGACGCCCTGGCGTTGGAAGTCGGGGTGGTCGGTGCCGTGCTCGTCGCGCACCTGGCGGGCGAGCGGCAGCAGGCCGGTCCAGATGCCGACGCCCGAGATGGTCTCCTCGCAGCTCGTCGGGTCGATGTCGTCGCGGGTCGTCTCCACGGTGGGGCTCCTGGTCGTCGGGTTCGGTGATCGTCTCGACAGCGTGCGTTCGTCCGGCGGGCCACGGCACACCTCGGCCCCCTCTATTATCGTTATCGGCACAAACCCGCCGAGCGTTTCGTGATTTTTTCGGATTCGCCCCGATCCCGGAGGAGGCGGGGCAGTGCGGCGGGGGAAGATGTGCGGCGGGGAACGCGTGCGGCGGGGAATGCGTGCGGCGGAGCGATGCGGGTGGATATTGAATCCGCCCGCGTCTATAATCCGAAATGCGGCGAATTCGATATCGCCAACAGGAGGCAACGTGAGTACGCGAAAGACGAGCCTCACAATCGACGAAGAGTTGCTCGAGGAGGCGCGGGAGATTCTCCGGACCGACTCGCTCAAGGAGACGGTCAACCGCGCCCTTCTGGAAGTGGTGCGAGCGAGTGCGCGGCGAGAGGAGTCGAAGGCCCTGGCCGAGATGGAGGGGCTGGAGTTGGACGACGACGAGGTGATGGGGGGAGCGTGGCGGGGGTGAGGGCGTCGTATCTGGTCGACAAGAGTGTGTTGGCGCGGATGAGGCGGGCGCCGGTTCGGGAGCGGGTGGCGCCGCTGATCGAGCAGGGCGAGGTGGCGACCTGTGCGATCATCGAACTCGAGGTGTTGTACAGCGCGAAGTCCCACGAGGATCTGGTGCAGACGCGGCGGCGGCGCGAGCTGGCCTACGAGCACGTCGAGTTGCAGGAGGCAACCTTCGAGCGGGCGCTCGACATCCAGCAGACGCTGGCCGAGCGCGGGCATCACCGGGTGCCGATCCCCGATCTGGTGATCGCGGCGGCGGCGGAGCGCGCCGGGCTGGCGGTGTTGCACTACGACCGGGATTTCGAGCTGATCTCGGAGGCGACCGGGCAGCCGGTCGAGTGGGTGGTCCCCCGGGGGTCGCTGGATGAGTCGGGGTGATCGTGGCAGACCAGGATGGTCTGCCAACGAGGAAGGGCTGGAAGCCCTTCCAACAGAGAGATCAATCGAGGGTGGGGCGGCCGACAGCGAGGTAGTCGAAGCCGAGGTCGGCGAGGCGGTCGGGTTTGTAGATGTTGCGTCCGTCGAAGACGGTCGGGTGGGCCATCAACTGGCGGAGGTGCTCGAAGTCGGGGTGGCGGAACTGTTCCCACTCGGTGAACAAAAACAGGGCGTCGGCATCCTCGGCGGTCGCGTAGTTCGACGAGGAGAACTCCAGGTCGCCGTCGGCCTCCGAGAGGGCGCGGCGGGCGTTGGGGATCGCCTGGGGGTCGGTGGCGCGGACCGAGGCGCCGGCCTCCAGGAATTTGCGGATGTTCTCGATCGCCGGGGCGTTGCGGATGTCGTCGGTGCCGGGTTTGAAGCTCAGGCCCCAGATCGCGAAGGTCTTGTCTTCGAGGGTGTCGAAATACTCGCGGGCCCGGTCGAACAGATACAGCTTCTGGCGGTCGTTGAGTTCGTCGACGGAGGTGAGGATCTGGGGGTGGGCGCCGTTTTCGCCGGCGATCGTCGCCAGGGCGCGGACGTCTTTCGGGAAGCAGCTGCCGCCGTAGCCGACTCCGGGGTAGATGAAATGCGGGCCGATCCGCTCGTCCATGCTCATGCCCTCGCGGACGACCTCGACATCGGCGCCGACCTGATCGCAGATGTTGGCCATCTCGTTCATGAACGAGATCTTGGTGGCCAGCATCGAATTCGAGGCGTATTTGATCATCTCGGAGGTGCGCGGGTCGGTGAAGACGAACCGCTCGCTTTTCTGCATGAACGGCCGGTACAGGTCGGCGATCTTCTGGCGGGCGTCGGGATTGTCGCAGCCGATGACGACCCGCTGGGGGGACTGGAAGTCGCGCACCGCCGAGCCCTCTTTCATGAACTCGGGGTTGGAGGCGACGTCGAACGGCTGGTCGGTGCGGGCGGCGATGAGCTCGCCGACGTGCTCGGTGGTGCCGACCGGAACGGTGCTTTTGCAGATGGCGATCGTGTAGCCGTCGATGTGCTCGCCGATCGTCTCGGCGACGGCCTCGACGGCGCTCAGGTCCGCCGAGCCGTCCTCGTCCATCGGGGTGCCGACGGCGATAAACAGGATGTCGCTGTCGGCGATCGCGGAGGCGGAGTCGGTGGTGAAGGTCAGCCGCTCCTCCCGGGCGTTGCGGGCGACGAGCCGCTCGAGGCCCTCCTCGTAGAAGGGAATCTCGCCGCCTTGCAGGGTCTCGACGACCTCGGGGTCCTTGTCGACGCAGACGACGCGCTGGCCGGTGTTCGCCAGGCAGGCTCCGGTGACGAGGCCGACATAGCCAGTTCCGACGACGGCGATTTGCATGGCGAGCTCCTGCAGTAGTGCGGGTTCAGCAGCATGGTAATCACGTAGCGCGGGGAGCGTAGGGATCTCGGAGGGGAAATGCAACGGCGCCCCGTCCCGTCGGCCGAGGCTCGAAACAATCTCGTACCCCCGGTCGAAGGCGACCTCCGGGAGCCGAAGGCCGGGGTAGAAGAGCCGTTTTTCGTAGTCACGTAGCCCCGGTCGGAGGCGACCTGTGGGCGCCGCAGGCCGGGGATCGATCAACCCCCGGGAGCCGTAGGCCGGGGATCGATTGGGATGGCTGGGCAGGCACGCGGGTGTGTGGTATATCGGGAGTGTGGTTTGACATGTGGCCGTTCGAGAGCGCGCCGGGTGGGTTGCAGCGAGATGCGTCGCCTTCGGGGGCGTGCGGTGCTGCGTTGGTTGCGGCGTCGCGAGTTGCGACCCGACGAGGCGGCAGGCACCGATGGCGAACGACGGGCTGAAGTCGAGCGTACTGCGCGCGGAGATCGAACAGAGCCGGGAGGCGGGCGATTCGGCGGCGGACGGCGGGGAGGCGGCCGAGCGGCGGCCGGTCGAGGAGCTCGGCTCGGAGGAGCTGGTCGAGCGGTACGCCGGCCTGGTGGGGCGAGTGGCGAAGGACATCCACGAACACTACGACGGGAAGTTCGACTACGACGACCTGCGGGCCTACGGCTTCGAGGGGTTGCTCGAGGCGCACGGCAACTACGATCCCGACCGGGGCGTGTCGTTTTCGACCTTCGCGTTTTATCGCATACGCGGCGCGATCTACGACGGGTTGCGCGAGGAGCGCTGGTCGAAGCGCGACCAGGCCTACGGCGTGGCGGCGCGGGCGGCGGTCAACGAGCACATGGCCGGCCAGGCCGACGTGCGTGCCGGGGTCTCCCGGACCCGGAGCTTCGAGGAGAGCCTCCAGCAGATCGACCGGATGGTCGGCGACACGGTCACCATCCTGTTCGTCCGCCAGCTCGACCTCGAGGAGCTCGAACGTTCCGGCGACGAGGAGCCGTTCGACGACGTCGACCGCCGCCAGCGCGTCGAGCTGGTCGACGACGCCCTCCAGGCGCTCGAGCAACACGAACGCGACGTGGTCGTGCGCTACCACGTCGAAGAGCAGCCGATGTCGACGATCGCCGAGGATCTCGATCTGTCGAAGGGCTGGATCTCGCGGGTCAACTCCCGGGCGATCGACAAGATCCGGGCGCACGTCGCGGAGAATACCGAACGCCTGGAGATAGGATAGATATCGGACAAGCGTACGGCATCTGACAATCCGACAGTCGGACGATCGGACGGTCGGACAATTGGAGAATTGGAAAAACGGACGAGCGGAGAATAAAAAAAATCGGCCGGGCTCTCACCCGGCCGATCGAGTTTCCCCCCATGTTTCCCCGAGCACTCCCCGAGAAGTCCCCCGAGCCTTTCCCGAGAAGTCCCCGCCGTTATCGCAGTCCCGAGGTGTCACACGACTCGTTGTTGTCGGTGACGGGGTCGGGATTCGACGAGTCGACGGACGCGCAGTTTTCGACGCGGTCGCCGCAGCTGAGGTCGGGGTCGCCGCTGATGTGCTGGAGGTCCAGCTCCAGCTCCTCGACGCTCGAGGCGGCCAGCGGGCCGGGGTGGGTGCAGGTGACCGTCTCGTTCGGCGGCGATCCGCTGGTCGAACAGCTCCAGTCGGAGGGGCTCGCCGAGTCGAACTCCATGCACGAGGGCAGGTCGTCGGTCACCGTGATCGGACCGTGGTCGGTGGAGGGGCCCATGTTCTCGACCAGCACGTCGTAGGTGTTGACCTCGCCGAAATTCAGCTCGTCGGCGGGGGCCTTCTCGATCAACAGGTCGCTTTCGACCCGGGCGAACTCGGTGGTCGTACAACTTTCGTTGTTGCCCATGTTCGGGTCGGCGGGCGCGGGGGCCTCGACCCGGGCACAGTTGTCGACGGCGTCGCCGCAGGCGTCGGTGGTTTCGACCTCGATGGTGAACGACTCGCTGGCCCCGGCGGCGAGCGAGTTGTTCCTCTCGCAGGTGACCTGCTGGCCACTCGCCGAGCAGCTCCAGTTCGCGGAGCTGGTGCCGGCGAAGGTCAGGCAACTGTCCAGGTCGTCGGTGACCGTCACCGGGCCCTGGGCGTCGAGCGGCCCGTTGTTGGTGACGGTCAGCTCGTATTCGGCGGTTTGACCCCAGCCGAACGGCCCGTCGATGGCGTTCTTTTCGATCGCCAGGTCGGCGCCGCGTTCACCGGTGCCGGTCGAGACCTCCGAGCCGACGCACGTCTCGTGGACGTCGTCGTCGTGGATGATCTCGGCACAGTTTTCGACTTCACCCTCGCATTTTTCGGTCGGTGTGACGTCGACCAGCAGGTCGCTGGTGCTGGTGCCGGCCGCGATCGGGTCGTTGTAGGTGCACTCGACGGACTGGCCGTTGACCGAGCACCACTGGTCCCACGGCGACTGGATACCCTCGATTTCCATGCACTCGGGGATCTGGTCGCGGACCTCGGTCGGAGCCGAGGCATCGGCGTTGCCCTGGTTGGTGACCGAGATGGCATAGGTGCTGGTATCGCCGACGACCAGCTCACCGTCGAGGCGTTTCTCGCCGACGACGTCGGCTTCTCCGCCGCCGCTACCGCCTCCGGTGTCCGGGTCACAGCAGTATTCGAGGGTCAGCACCAGCGAGTCGACTTCGGTGTCGTCCTGGACGCGGACGTTGAGCATCGCGTGGTCGTCGAGCTCGCCGATCAGATCCTGGCTGGACGTCGCGCCGGAGAATCCGGTCGGGCCGAGGTTGCCGAGGTCGAAGGTGAAGTCCTCCCAGCTCGAATAATTCGAGCCATCCCAGGTGTCGGATCGGAGACTGTGCGTCCAGCCCGAGCCGGCGCCGATGTGGTTGTGCCAGCGCCCCTCGACGCTGGTGCCGTCGGAGACCGACAGGTTGATCGCGTCGTTGTAGGTCTGGCCGACGGACGGCTGCATGCGCACCTCGAGCGTCGCGCCGCAGATGTGTTGCTGGTCCTCCTCGGATTTCAGATCGTCGAAGGTGTGGGCGAAGTTGCGGTTGATGGTGTCGTCGTCGAAACCCTTGAGGTTGCCGAAGTTCTCGTCGAGATACGTGCTCGTCTCGGCACTCGGGTCGTCGGAGTCGTCGTCGCCGGCACTCTCGGCTTCTTCGCCCTCGAAGCAGTCGGCCCGGCATTTGCCGCACGGACCCGCCTCGACGAGCTGGGCGACTTCGTCCTCGTCGAGCACCCGCGAGAAGATCTCGACTTCGTCGATGCGGCCGGCGAAATGCTGGCCTTCGTCATCGTCGAAGTGGCGACCGATAAACAGCGGCGAGTCGTTCTCCAGGCCGCCGGCGCCGGTCGAGGAGGGAGTGAAGGTGCTGTCGGGGTTGCCGTCGAGATACACTCTGCCCTGGTCGGTGGCGAGGTCGACGGTGACGGTGATGTGGGTCCACTCCTGGTAGGGGACCGGCGAGGAGGCGGTGTGGGTGACGGCCGAGGAGCCGTTTTGCGTGCGGACGATCAACTGGTCGCCGCGCAACTGGAGGGCGTAGCCGATGTTGCCACTGCCGGAGGCCCGCATGCGTTTGTCGACGATCATGCGGACTTCGCTGTCGGCCTCTTCGGGATAGACCCAGGCGTCGATCGAGAACTGATCTTCGCCGGCGAAATCGAGCGACGGGTCGTCGGGGACCCGGACGCCGTCGAACTGGCCGGCTAGGCCGAATGCCTCGCGGACCTGCCCGGTCTCGTAGTAGGCGTTGTTTTCGAGCGTGCCGTCGTTGTCCTCGCCGCTTCGGTCCTCGGCGGTCCGATCGCCGGTCCACCAGCCGACCATCCCGTCGGGCGGCTCGACGCAGCCATCTTCGCCGCCGCAGTCGGTGCGGGCGCAGGCTCGGGCCTGGGCGCGCTCCTCCTGCAGAAGCGTCGCGCAGTTGCTGGCCATGCACGCCGCGTCGGTCATCTGGCCTTCGAGCACGAGGGTGCTCGAATCCTCGAGGGCGCCCTCCTGGTAGTCACAGTCGATTTGCTGCGGGTTCGTCGAGTTCGACGAGCAGTCCCACTCGGACGAGGGGCTGGAGTCGAAGTCGATGCCCGGGGGCAGGATGTCGGAGACGCGGATCGGCCCCTCGCATTCGCCGGTCCCGTCGTTGGTGACCTCGAGGTGGTAGGTGATCGGTCCGCTGGAAGCGCCGCCGGACTGGACGCGCTTGGAGACGTCGAGGTTGCACTCGGCGGGGATGGGATCCTCGTCGTCGTGCGGCAAGTCGCTGATACCGCTATCGCCTCCACCTCCTCCACAGGCAGCGAGGGTGCCGGCCACCAGCACACCGGCGAGGGCGTGGGCGAGTAGCGTCGAAATCGTGGGTCGTGACTGCATGGTCGTTCCTCTCGAGTCGAGTCGACATTGATGCGGCACCGTCGGGCACCGCGGCCATCACTCAAGAGCAACCATACGAGCGGGGTTTGCCGATTTGTGTTCGGCGGTATGCCAAAGGTTGGGTGATCTTGTGCAAAGTCTGTGCAAGTTCGTTGGGAACGGTTCGGGAACGGCTCGTAAAAAACTCGGGGAGGGCTCGGGGAC
>CAZRLK010000063.1:0-11988 GCA_964600555.1 uncultured Bradymonadales bacterium | reverse complement strand
GGCTCGTAAACGGCTCGTAAACGGCTCGTAAACGGCTCGTAAACGGCTCGTAAACGGCTCGTAAACTGCTCGTAAAAAACCCGGGGAGGGCTCGGGAACGGCTCGTAACTTCGCGTCGGGGGAAGCCATCCCCGAGTCGTTCGCACGCAATCCCCTCCCCTATCGATCGTTATGCAGCGTTATCGAGATACTGCTCCAACCCGCGAGCGAGTTGTGCAACCCGGCCGAGGTTCGAGGCCAGTTCTCGGGTGGAGTCTCTTTGAAGATACTCCAGACGTTGAGCCAGTTCCATTTGGGTCTCGAGTTCGGCGATCGATCCCCGTGCGATTCGCACGTGCTTCAACAACGAGGCGCGGGTGTGCAGCCCCCATCCCTCAGCCACATTGGATGGGACTGAGACAGCACTTCGCCGCATTTGTGCCGTCAGCCCGTATTTTTCCTCGTCCGGGAACGTCTCCGTCCACCGATAGATCGAAACGGTCAGGTCCATGGAGCGCTCCCACAGATCAATGTCTCGATAATGTCCAAATCCAGCGGTCATGTCTGCCTCCCTGCTAAGAGCCGGTTTCAAAACACTCGCACGGGGCTACGAGCGCGTCTGGCACGGCAATCGCGGCGTCGCCGAAACTCGACGATGCTTTATGCTGCGGTGCAGTGCTCCGGTATCGCCTGCGCATCGGCTCCTGGCGCTTGCACGCACCGGCCACGCTCTCGCTCCTCGCCGAGGTTCTGAAACTGGCTCTAACGAGATCTCGACTCTCATCCACGCGACGACGTTTCCTCTCCCCTCATTGATCATTATCGACAACTTCCCCCGAATCGTTTCGTCACGATGACAAATTCCCCTCTAGCTCTCGCCGAACTCCCCCCGAGTCGTGCCCGAGCCCTCCCCGAGCTTTCCCCAAGCCGTTCCCGAGCCGTTCCCGAGCCCTCCCCGAGCTTTTTACGAGCCGTTTACGAGCCGTTCCCGAGCTTTTTACGAGCAGTTTACGAGCCGTTCCCGAGCTTTTTACGAGCAGTTTACGAGCCGTTCCCGAGCCGTTCCCGAGCCCTCCCCGAGCTTTTTACGAGCCGTTCCCGCGCAGTTTGAACCCGACGCCGTGGACGGTCTCGAGGGGATCGGCGTCGACGGCCTCGAAGCGATCGCGGATGCGGCGGACGTGGCTGTCGATGGTGCGTTCGCTGACGTAGGCGTCGTCGTAGGCTTTGCGGATCAGCTCGCTGCGGGAGTAGACCTTTTTGGGATAGCGGATCATGGCGGCGAGGAGGTCGAACTGTTTTTTGGTCAGCTCGACCTCGTCGTCGTCCCAGAAGACACGGCGTTCGAGCGGGTCGATGCGCAGGGCGCCGAACTCGCGGGCGCGGTCGTCGGGGTCGTCGGGTGCGGCGCTCTCGGGGCTGGTCTCGCCGGCGGCCTTGCGGATGCGGCGCAGGACGGCTTTGACGCGGGCGACCAGCTCGCGGGGGTTGAACGGCTTGGTCATGTAGCCGTCGGCGCCGAGCTCCAGGCCGAGGATGCGATCGAGGTCGTCGGATTTGCGCGACAAAAAGATCGTCGGGATGTCGCGCTGGCGCTGGATGCGGCGAAACAGCTCGCGGCCCTCGATGTCGGGGAGGACGATATCGAGGACGATGAGATCGGGGTCGTCGTCGAGGCGTTCGAGGGCCGTTTCGCCGTCTTCGGCGAGGAGCGGCTCGAAGTTCTCGTCTTCGAGGGCGAGCCGGACGACCTCGCGGATGTCGGGGTCGTCGTCGACGATGAGGATACGGTCTGCCATGACACAGCGAGGATCTCACGAGTGACGTGTGGCGGCAAGGGCGGGTCAGGCGCGTGCGGAGCGGCCACGGTGCGTGGCGGCGAAGGCGCACCACAGCAACAGGATCGCGAGGGCGTGGGGCGAGCCGGGAGCGCGGCCGCCGGCGTTCGAGCAGCCGCCGCCCTGGAGGCCGAACTCGGGGGGCGGGGCGGTGTCGGCGGGGGCGACGTCGGGGCGGCCGGAGGTGGCGTCGGGGCCGCTGTCTGGCGCGGAGGCGTCGGGGCGGCCGGCGTCGTCGAGTCCGGCGTCCGGTGTTCCGGCGTCGGGTCTGCCTTCGGGCGGCTCGACGACGACCGAGACCTCGCGGCGGACGGTCGCTTCGCCGTCGGAGACGGTGAAGACGATGGCGTGCTCGCCGACCTGTGAGCGGTCCGGCGTCCAGGCGAAGTTGCCGGTGTCGGGGTTGAAGTCGCTGCCGGTCGGGGCCTGCTCGATGCCGTAGGTGAGCGTGTCGTCGGGATCGTCGACGTCGGTCGCCTCGGCGACGAGTTCGAGGGTGTCGCCGGCGACGATCTGGTGGGTGGTGCGCTCCGGGGAGATCCAGGTCGGCGGGTCGTTGACCGGCTCGACGACGAGGGTCACGTCGGCCTCGCCGGAGGTGGCGCGTCGGGCGTCGTGGACGAGGTAGCGAAACGCGTCGGTTCCGTGGAAATCCTGCTCGGGGGTGTAGGTGGCCTCGAGGCCATCGGTGGTGATGGTGCCGTGCTCGGGGGATTCGGCGAACTCGACGGTCAGCTCGTCGCCGTCGGGGTCGGAGGCGGGGAGGGTGAACGTCTCGGGGGTATCCTCCCGGACGGTGATCTCGGCGTCGTCGGCGACGGGCCGGGAGTTGGTCGGGTACTCGACGGTGACACGGATGCGGTTGTCGTCGCAGGCGGCGGGGTCGACGCCCTCGGTATTGTCGACGACGACCTCGAGGGTGCCGTCGGCGACGAGCGAGCTGTCGAGCGTGTAGGTGTGGCTGCGGGCCCGGGTGTTGCAGCCCTCGCGGCAGCCGGACTCGCAGATGGGCTCGCGGAGATTGCCGTCGAGTTCGACGTTGGCCGTTGTCTCGACATCCGCGTCGCCGTACGCGCCCCACAGCTCGATGGTCGCCTCGCCGTCGCCGACCGGGTCGGGGAGGTTCTCGAAGGTGAAGGTGGTGGTGGCCCCGGCGGTGGCGAACGTCTGTTCCTGCGAATCGGAGTAGGTCTCGGCATGGACGGTCGCCGCGGACAGGAGAGCGGCGAGGAGCGTGGCGATGCCGAGGGTCGTGGGGGCGCGCATGGAACCTCCGTCAGTGGGCCGGAACGTCGGGCGGCAGTCTCAGGAGAGCAACATACGGGGCGAGATTGCAAATTCTGTGTCGATCGTGTGGCGATTTCCCGTCGATCGGAGTCGGGAGCGACAGGGGCGAGTGCGCGAGGACGAGAGGCGCAGGGAGGTGGCGATTGGGGCAGGAGGAGGCAGGCCGGGTGGGCGGGGAAGAGAGGACGGGCGGGTCGGACGGTGGGAGACGACGATTCGAGCAGAGCGCGGCGGGGTGGGCGGGGGCGGCTCGGAGGGGCGAGGCGATCGGGAGGCAACGATTCGGTGATCGGCGTCGGTAACTAGAGATGGTGGGAGGTGTACGGTGTCCAAGGGGTTTTCAGGAGGGGACGCCGGCCGGGGTCGGCTGACCGACCGGGCCCGGACCTCGCGCCGGGCAGGCAACGGTCGGGGCGGAGCCTCAGGTCTCCCGGAGGGAGTTAAGGTGTTCTCTGTCAGCAGAACGGGGGTGGGGGTGGGGCACGGGCTTCAAAAAAGTTGTGACGCCGGCCGAAAGTTGGGAGAGTACACGCCAGTCTCGAGAAGTCGCACCGAGCCGACGCATGCATGGTCGTATCGACAGTCCGCGGGCCCCGTCGCTTTCGGTGACTCCGGTGTATGTCGGGGCGTGCCTCCTATTGCTCGCTGCGCTGGTCCCGCCCTCGCCCGCTGCGGCCCAGAGTGGGTCGTCGGTGCCGACGAACTTCCAGGTCGAGCAGTTTCGCCCGGCGCCGATCCAGCGCACCTCGCTGCTCGGGGTGTCGACGAGCCGGGTGTTGCCGCACCTGACGCCGGCGGCGGGGCTGGTCGTGCACATGAGCGACGATCCGCTCCAGGCGGTCGATCGCACGGGCGGCCGCCGCGAGCTCGTGCCGTTGATCGAGCGTCAGTACACCGGCGAGATGACCGTCGGGCTCGGGCTGTTCGATCGGCTGCAGCTCGGCCTGGCGTTGCCGCTCGTCTTCCAGCGCGGGGAGGCGCTCGTCGGAGCGGACGGGACGCGCGAGCCGCTGCCGGCAGCGAGTTTCGCCGACATGCGCATCGTGCCCCGGTGGCGGTTTCTGCAGGTCGCCGGCGCCGGGCGGTTCGGGTTCGCGGCCTCGCTGCCGGTGCATCTGCCGGTCGGCGACGCCGACAGCTACAACTCGTCGGGGGTGGTGCGCGGGGAGCCGCGCCTGGTCGCCGACTGGCAGCCGGCCGTCGGCTCGCGGTTTGCCGAGGCGCGTCTTGCGGCGAACGTCGGCTTCGAGCTTCGTCCCGAGCGGACGGTCCTCGATCGGGTCGCCGACGACGTGCTCACCTGGGGCGTGGCCACCGAGCTGCCGGTCGGCCCGACCGGGATCACGGCGGTCGGCAACCTGCTGGGCGAATGGCCGCCGGGGGTCGCCTCGTCGGCCGATGGCGCGCGTGAGGCGGCGTCGCGGCATGCGATCGAGGCGATCGGGGCGGTGCGCGCCGATCTCGGAAACGAGCTGGTCCTCCAGGTCGGGGGGGGCTCGGGGTTGACCGACGCCTCCGGGTCGCCGAGCCTGCGGCTTCTGGCCTCCGTCGAGTACGTGCCGGCCTCGCAGACGGAGGTGGGCGGCGCGCGGAGCCGCATCGACAGCGAGTTTTGCCGCGAGCGCGGCGGGGAGGCGTGTCGCGGGGAAGATCGAGACGGCGACGGCATTCCCGATGCTCTCGACGAGTGTCCGGACGCCCCCGAAGACCGCGACGGCTTTCGCGATCGCGACGGATGTCCCGACGCCGACAACGACGCCGACGGGTTTGCAGACAGCGAGGATCGGTGTCCGAACACGCCCGGGGTCGAGGCGCGCGGCGGCTGTCCGCTGGTCGACTCCGACGGCGACGGGATCGCCGACCGGGAGGATGCGGCGCCGTACGAGCCGGAGGACTTCGACGGCCACCGCGATGCCGACGGGGCACCGGACCCCGACAACGACGGCGACGGCATCCCCGACCTCCGCGACGCCTGTCCCGGCGCGCCGGAGCGCATCAACGGCGTCGACGACGAGGATGGCTGCCCGGACGAGGGCGATGCCCAGGTGGCGGTGGCGGAGGGGAAAATCGAGATCGACGATCGGATTTATTTCGACAGTGATCGGGCGACCATCAAGCAGCGAAGTTACAGCATACTCGAGCAGGTGGCGGCGCTTTTGCGGGCGGAATCGGACATCGAGCGGGTGCGCATCGAGGGGCACACCGACGCCCGCGGCGAGGATCTGTACAACCTGGCGCTGTCGCAGCGTCGGGCGAACGCGGTGCGGGCGTTTTTGATCGAGCGCGGCGTCGATTCCTCCAGGCTCGAAGCCCGCGGGTACGGGGAATCGGAGCCGATCGCGACGAACGAGACCGACGAGGGGCGCCGGGAGAACCGGCGCGTCGAGATCCGCATCCTGTCGGTGCGCGAGGAGGGGGAATGAGCGACGACGAGGAGATCCGGTACCCGATCTGGGTGAAGCTGACGGCATTCGCCGGGCTGTTGATCGTGCCGACGGCGATCGTGGGCGTCGTGCTGACGCAGATCGCCTCGCGGACGCTTCGCAGCAACCAGTGGGACTACCGGCTCGCCCTGGCCGAAGACATCTCGGAGACGATCGAGAGGGAGCTCGACGAGGGGCGAAGCGCGCTGGTCGGGGTGGCGCAGATGTTGTCGAACCCGAACGTCGCGCGGTCGGCGCGCATCCCGCTGGCGGTCAACGTCGTCGAGTCGCGCGAGTTGCTCGACCACGTGCACGTCTTCGACGCGGAGGGCGCCAAGATCGACGCGATCGCCCAGGCCGACGATGGCGAGCCGGCGGTTGCCCTCGAGCAACTCTCCGAGCCGGTGCGCCGCCGGGCGGATGCGGGCGGGGTGACCGTCGAGGATGTGGCGACGAGCGACGAGGCGGTCCGGGTGCTGGTGGCGACGCCGATCCGGGCCGGAGGCCGCACGACCGGCTACGTCGCCTCGTACCTTCCGTTGCGTCCGATCCAGAAGCGGGTCTCGGCGGTGAGCGGCCGGTCCGGCAAGCGGGTGTACGTCGTCGACCACCGGCTTCGTCTGATCGCCCATCCCGACAAGTCGAAGGCCCTCGCCGGAGAGGCGGCGCCGGAGAACTGGATGCTCGAGAACGTCGGCGGCTCCGAGATCAACCGCCGGGCGGCGCAGACCGGCGAGTTTACCGACCCGTCGGGGCGGCGGATGCTGGCGAGTGTGCAGCCGATGAGCGGGCTGCCGTGGGCGGTGGTGATCGAGGAGCCGCTCGAGGTCGCCTACGCGCCGATCTATCAGATGCAGCGGGTCGTCTGGGGGGCGACCGGGCTGGCGCTGGTGGTGGCGGTCGCGTTCGCCTTTTTGCTGGGCCGGCGGCTGACCCGGCCGATCCGGGCGCTGGTCGAGAAGGCTCGCCAGCTCGCCGCGCGGCAGTTCGACGAGCAGGTTGACCCCGGGACGCGCGACGAGCTGGCGGTGCTGGCGGAGGCGATGAATACGGCGGGCGAGGATCTGCGCGAAAGCGAGCGACGCATCCGCGAGGAGACCGAGATTCGGGCGGATCTGGGGCGGTATCTCTCTGACGAGCTGGTCGACGGGATCGTGCGCCGCGAGCAGTCGATCGCGCTCGGTGGGAGCCGCCGCGAGGTGACGGTCCTGTTCGCAGATGTCGTCCGGTTTACGCCCCTGTGCGAGGAGCTCGAGCCGGAGGCGGTCGTCTCGATCCTCAACGAGTTGTTCACGATTTTGACCGAGATCGTGTTTCGCCACGAGGGGACGGTCGACAAGTTCATCGGCGACTCGATCATGGCCTTCTGGGGGGCGCCGCAGCCGATCGACGAGCATGCGGGTCGGGCGTTGGAGGCGGCCGAGGACATGCTCCAGTGGCTGGAGGTCGGCAACGCCCGGTGGCGGGAGGCGCACGAGGTCGAGATCGAGCTGGCGGTCGGGGTGCACACCGGCGAGGCGATCGTCGGCAACGTCGGCTCCGAGGAGCGCATGGAGTACACGGCGGTCGGGCCGACGGTGAACATCGCCGCGAGGCTCGAGGCGCTGGCCAATCCCGGCCAGATTCTGACGACCCCGGCGACCCGCGAGGCGGCCGGGCCGGGCTTCGAGACGCGCGAGATCGGGCGCCGTGAAGTCGACACGGCGGGCAGGGACGTCGAGATACTCGAGGTGGTGTTGTGAGTGTCGAGATCGGCGACATCGTCGCGGGGCAGTATCGACTCGAGGAGCTCCTCGGCAAGGGGGGGATGGGTGCGGTGTATCTCGCCACCCACGTCGGGCTCGCCGAGAAGGTGGCGGTGAAGGTCGTGCAGTTGCCGCCCGGAAGCGAGGGGAGCGAGTCGATCTTCTGGGAGCGGTTTCGCCGCGAGGCGCGGGTGGCCTTTCAGTTGCGCCACGAGCACGCCGTCCGGGTGATCGATTTCGGCGAGGACGAGGGGACGCCGTATCTGGTGATGGAGTTTCTCGACGGGCGTCCGCTGTCGAGCGACCTGGGGTCGGGGAAGCCGCTCGAGCCGCTCGACCGGGCGACCGAGATCGCGGTGGCCCTGGCCGACGTGCTGGTCGAGATGCACCGCCAGTCGCTGGTCCACCGCGACCTCAAGCCCGACAATGTCATTTTGATCGAGACGGAGTCGAGCGAGCGGCCGGTGATCGTCGATTTCGGGCTGGCGTATCTGATGGACTCGGAGACGCTCGGGCGTGTGACCAAAGGCGGGGAGGTCGCCGGGACGCCCCATTACATCGCGCCGGAGCAGGGCCGCGGGGCCTCGCGGATCGGGCCGGCGGCCGACGTCTATGCGTTCGGCTGTCTGTTGTTCGAGATGCTCGCCGGCCGCGTGCCGTTTCCGGAGGGCTCGCCGGCGGAGCTGGTCGGCAAGCACATGTTCGTGCCGGCGCCGGCGCTCGGGGAGGTGCGCGGGGCGGAGCACGGGCCGGTGCCGGAGGAGCTGGCGGAGCTGGTGGCGGCGATGCTCGAGAAGGAGCCGGCGGATCGGCCGACGAGCGAGGAGGTCTACCAGCGGCTCGGGCGGATTCATCACGGCGAGCGCGAGTGGAAGCGCGGGCGGCCGAAGCGCTACCTGCAGGAGCGCTCCGACCGGGCGGTCGACGGGGAGCGCGACGGCGGTGAATCGGGCGAGGCGCAGGCGATCGTTGTCGGCATCGTCGGCGAGATCGACGACGAGTGGCGGATGTCGCTCGGGGCGGCGGGCCACCGCGTCGAGACGATCGAGGCCGGGGGAAGCGTCGCGGAGTCCGGCGAGGTGGACGTGGTGTTCGTGCCGGAGGCGGACGTCGAGGCGGTCGAGCGGGTCGAGGCGCTCGGGCCGGTGCTGGCGGGGTGCGACCCGGCGGACTTCGAGCGGTCGACGGCGCTGTTGCAGACGGCGGCGGTCGACGTGCTGACGCGGCCGATCGAGGCGTCGAAGCTGGTCGAGAAGGTCGAGCGAGTCTGGCGCAAGGGGAGGCGGCGTGAGTGACGGGCGGCAGATGACGAAGGCGGAGTGCGACAGCCCGGGTGTCCGGTGGGGCGTGGTGGTGTGGTTGCTGGTGGTGGTCTGGTGGGGGCCGGCGGAGGTGTCGGCGCAGGTCGAGACCTTCGAGTACACGGTCGAGCAGGGAGATACCTGCGAGAGCATCGCCGAGGAGTTTTACGGGCACGTCGGCGGCTGTGATCTCATCGAAAAATACAATGCCGAGGAGGGCGGGGAGCCGAACCTGACGCCGGGCAACGTTCTCGAGTTGCCGACGAAGGTCGCCCGGGCGGAGGCGTTGGTCGACCGCAAACACGGGTCGGTTCGGGCGCGCGACCCGGAGCAGTCGTGGCGTCCGGCCGAGATCGGCGACGAGCTGTACCGGGCCTGGCGGGTCAACACGCTGCAGCGGGCGCGGGCGGAGCTTGCGTTTCGGAACGCCTCGCAGTTGAAGATGCGCGAGCAGACGCTGGTGATCATCTACGGGGGGAGTCGCGAGGATACGGAGCGCGACCGGACGCGGGCGACGCTGCAGGAGGGGAAGTTGCGCTCGAAGCTCGACGAGCTGGCGGGGGGCGGGGGGATGGAGGTCGATTCGCCGAGTGCGCAGATGGCGCTCGGGGTCGGCGAGTCGCTGCTCGGGGTCGACGAGGAGAAGACGACGCGGGTGGCCAATCACGGCGGCGAGCCGATCGAGGTGACGGGCAAGGGCTCGGCGTCGAATCAGACGGTCTCGGTCGCCGAGAACATGGGGACGAAGGTCGAGCAGGGAAGTGCGCCGACGCCGCCCCGAAAACTTCCG
This sequence comes from uncultured Bradymonadales bacterium, assembly GCA_964600555.1. Taxonomy (GTDB): domain Bacteria; phylum Myxococcota_A; class Bradymonadia; order Bradymonadales; family Bradymonadaceae; genus CAJXPB01. The sequence continues at coordinate 2,625 of CAZRLK010000063.1, read as the reverse complement.
CCCTCGCCGGGCTGGACGTCAGAGCCGGTCGACGTGCTCGCTTTCGGCGACGAGGAGCGGACGGTCCGCGCGGCCTGGGAGCCGGTCGACGAGGCGGAGGAGTATTTCGTCGAGTTCGCGGCCGACCGCCAGGGGATCGAGGTGATCCGCTCGGTGTACGTCCCGGCGGACGTCACCTCGCTCGAAGTCCGGGAGCTGCCGCCGGGGAGTTACTTCGCGACGGTCTCGACGATCGACGCGGAGGGCTTCGAGAGCATTCCGAGCGAGCGGCGCGAGATCCGGGTGGTGGCGATCGAGTACGACGAGGCGCAACGGCTCGAGGGAGAGCAGGAGCCGACCTTTGCGCTCGGGGCGCGGCTGTCGGCGCCGGGGGAGACGGCGTGTGCGGTGGGCGACGGGGAGGCGGAGCCGGCGGTGCGTCTGGAGGCGGTCGGCGAGCAGGAGTTTCGGTGTCGGCGGGCGGGTGGCGACTGGACGGTGCGGCGGACGATTGCGGTGGCGAAGCCGGAGGTCGAGGTGGGAGGGCGCGACGTGGGCGAGGAGGGCGAGGTGGCGTTTCGGCGGGGGCGGTTCGGGCTGGTCGAGCTGGCGTTTGCGCCGTCGCTGCCGCCGGGCGTGCAGTACGTGTTCCCCGGCGTCGACGAGGGGGCGCTGGTGGCGGCGCCGACGCCGACCGGGCAGCGCCGAGTGCGCGTGCGAATCGAGGCGGGAGAGCAGGCGCCGTCGGAGGCGATCCTAGAGGTGCGCTCGTCGCGGGGGGCGACGCTGGTCGAGGTGCCGGTGCGCGTCGCCGAGGCGCCGGCGGAGCAGGAACGCGAGCCGGTCGACGAGCCGGACGGGCCGGGTCGGGCGTTGCGCGTCGGGGCGCTCGGCGGGGCGTTCGGTGAGCTGGGGCCGGGCGACGAGTCGCTCGGGGTGGGTGCGGGCGGGGGCGCGGTCGTCTCGTATCTGGCGGCGCGCCACTTTGCGCTCGAGGCGTGGCCGCGGGCGGTCTGGCGGCCGCGATCGGGGGTGCGCTACGGGCTCGACACGCGGGCGATGTTTTCGGTGCCGCTCGAGGCGGTCGAGCCGTTCGTCGGCGCCGGGTTCGGCGTGCACGGCAGCGGGGGCGGCGGGGAGTGGCGGCCGGTGCTCGGAGCGGCGGCGGGGGCGGGGTGGTGGTTCGGAAGCGCGTGGGGGCTTCGCGCGCAGTTCGGCGCGGACCTGGCGTTTGCGGGCGGCGAGCCGGTCTGGATGCCCCGGCTGCAGGCGGGGGTGGTGTATCGCTGGCGGTGAGGCGCCGCGGCGGTGCGGGTCATGCGTTACGGGGCGTGACACCTCGTGTTACGCCCGGTCCCAGGCCTGGCGGACGCGCTCCGGGAGTTCGGTCGGGTCGAAGGGTTTGACGATGACATCGAGGACGCCGAGCTGGCGGTATTCGTCGACCTCGTCGGGTTGAGCGCGGGCGGTCAAAAAGACGACCGGGATGGAGGCCGTCTCGGGGTCGTTTTGCAGTTGGCGGAAGACCTCGACGCCGTCGACTTCCGGCATCATCACGTCGAGCAACACCAGGTCGGGTTCGACCCGCTCGACCGCCTCGCGGGCCTCGGTGCCCCGTGCGCAGGTGACGACCTCGAGGTCGCCGGCGTGGGTGAGCGCCAGCTCGGCGACCTCGCGGACGTCGGCGTCGTCTTCGACGAGGAGGATCGTCTGTAAAGGATCTGATCTGCTCATCGCTCCGTGCCCTCTTGTGCGTGTTGAGCGTCTGAGCTGCCATTCTCAGCCGGAAAGTCGACGAAAAACGTCGTCCCCTCGCCGAGTTCGGTGACGAAGTCGATCTCGCCGCCCATCTGCTCGGTCAGGGCTTTGGCGATGCTGAGTCCGAGGCCGGTCCCCTGGCGTCGGCGGGTCGTCGAGGCGTCGGCCTGGGTGAAGCGATCGAAGATCTGGTCGCGAAACGACTCCGGGATGCCCTCGCCGCGATCGGTGACGGCCAGCCGGACGGCGTCGCCGTCGTCGACGGGCTGGCTGGAGAGCGTCACGGAGCCGCCCTCGGGGGAGTATTTGATGGCGTTGGAGACGAAATTGGTGAGAATCTGGAACAGGCGATCGCGGTCGACCCGGATGCGTCGATCTGCCGCGTGGTCGTCGGTCTCGAGGTTCACCTCGTACTGGTCGGCGAACGAGCGGTTGCTGTCGGCGACCTCCTGGAGCATCGCTCCCGGGGCGACGGGTTCGGGGTCGAAGTCGAGGTCGCCCGAGGCGATCTTTTCGATATCGAGGATGTCGTCGACGAGCATCTCGAGGCGCTGGCTGTTTTGCTCGGCGATCTCGATCAGTCGGGCGGTCTGTTCGGGGAGGTCGTCGCTGGCCTTCAGGGCGAGGCCGAGCGAGCCGCGGATCGAGGTGAGGGGCGTGCGGAGCTCGTGGCTGACGACGGAGACGAACTCGTCTTTGAGCCGGTCGACCTCGCGCTCGCGGGTCGTCTCGCGTGCCGTGCCGTACAGCCACGCCTCGTCCGGGTCGCGGCGGATGCGCCAGGCGAGCCAGCGCACCGAGCCGTCGGCGCATTCGACGCGGGTGTCGAGCCGGCAGATGCCGGAGTCGTCTCGCAGATCGTCGAGGGCGTCGAGGGTCTTTTGCAGG
>CAZRLK010000062.1:0-26140 GCA_964600555.1 uncultured Bradymonadales bacterium | reverse complement strand
CCACCGTCGAGGCGCCACGGACTCCCCGCGGCCAAACAAATTGGGTACAGCGACTTCTCAAGATATCGGTGCAGACCCCCATGTCAAGCGGCTCAAACACCGGAACATCTCAGATCCATCGCCCTCCGATCGCACCGATCTCAGATCTTCAATCTCGGATCACACCCGGTTCCCGGTTCGACTTTTCCGTTCCTCGTCGACGTCAACAGAAACGGACCTCGTCGACGACTCTCGTTTGCCGTTTACGACCCTCGTCGACGTAAACGAGAAGCGTCGACGTCGACGTAAACGAAAAGCGTCGACGTCTACGTAATCGAAAAGCGTCGACGTCTACGTAAACGAGTACGTCTACGAAAACGAGGAGATGCAGGGTGGGTGGCACGTCGATCAGTGTCGATCAGAAGCGGACGCCGCGGGGCATAGCGGTTGAGCAGCTGGGCGGCTGGGCGGCTGAGCAGCTGGGCGGCTGGGCAAAAACAAGCCGGGCGGGTGTGGGGTCAACGTTCGTCGAGGGACTCGTAGTAGTCGCTGTACTGGCGCCTCTGGTACCGCCAGTACAGCGAGGCGCCGAGGCCGACGAGGCAGGCCGGGCCGAGGGTCCAGACGACGATCAGCGTGAACAGCCAGTTGCCGTCGTTCGGGCCGCCGAGAAACGAGCCGAACAGCCAGAACAGACCGCCGGCCGAGAGGAGGGCGACGATCACGTGGACGAGGTCGTTCTCGGGGCCGGAGGTCGGCCGGGGCCGGCCGGCGTCCGAGGCCTCGGCGTCTTCGGGTGCACCGCTTCCGTCGCCGTCGGCGCCGTCGGGGAGGTCGCGCGCCCGGCCGACGCTCTCGGTCGGATGGGGAAGCTCGGGGAGCCGCCCGGAGGCCTCGGCGGCGGTGTGTCTCAGCACCGAAGTGTCGCCGTGATCCGCGAGGTCGACCGCATCGCCGACCTGCAGGCAGGCCTCGTAAAAGTGGAACTCGCCCTCGGTCACGAACAGTCCGCGTTTGCGGAGGAAACGCTTCAGTGTCTCGTAGCGTTCGCCGGCGACCTCGGCATCGTCGTCTTCCGGGGAGTCGAGCGAGTCAGCGAGGCTCGGGGTCTCGACGTGCTCGACCGGGGACTCGAGGAACAGCCGGTCGGCCTCGACGACGATCTCGTCGCCGAGCGCCGCGTCGCTCGCGCGCTGCTCCTGGAGCACCCACTCGGGCGGCCGGGCGTCGCCGGCGACATCGAACAGCACGCAGATCTGATAGGCGACGCATTCGCGCTCGCTGACCGGTGACTCCAGCACCTCGCCGCTCGCTCGGACCTCGAGATCCCGGCGGGCGCGCTCCGGGGTCTGCTCCGGATCGGGCAAATCGACCGGGACGTGCCAGCGGTGGGGGACGCGCTCGCGCCCCCGGAGCATCCAGACCGCCGCCGGGCGCCGGAGAAAAAAGTAAGCGAGCGGCACGACGAACAAAGCGAGATAGCCGGTCGCCTCAAGATAAAACAGATACGGCTGTTCGAACCACGCGCCCGTCGCCGCGTAGCCCGCCACGATCAGCCCGACGGCCAGGACGACAAACAGCGCGAGCGCAGCGGCGACGACGGTGACGTGGACATACCCGGGGATCTGCATCCGGGCGTCCTCCTCGATATCGCGGATCCGGTCGGCCAGGGGTTCGACCGCCAGGTCGATCCAGTCGCGGTCGCCGCAGGCCGGACAGGCGATCGCCTCCGGTTCGTCCTCCTCGTCGCCCTCCTCGGCGTGTGGGTCGTCGACGATGTAGCCGCACCTCCCGCACAAAAAGTGGCATGCAAACTCGGTGCGCTCGGGCTCGAGGTCGCCGTACCGAACGGCGTGGCTGCCGATGCGCTCCCGCGTCCGGGCAAAGCGACGGTTGAGATTCCGCTGCAACTTGCGAATGGCCCGTGCGGCCTCGGCCGTCGCGCCGGCACCTGCGATCAAAATCATCGGCTCTCCTCGGTCGTCGAAACGATCGCTGCGATAATCACACACAGGAACCGCAAAATCGAGAGGAATGCGCACCTCCCGTCCGGTGTGATAATACCGACGTACCACCATGTTTCGTCACTTTCGATCCGACGAGAAAGGAGCAGAGACGATGGCCCTTCTGGAGAGCAACGACGTCGAGCTGGGAACGCCCGCCCCGGAGTTCGAGCTGCCGGCGACCGACGGCGACACCTACAGCCTCTCGGATTTTGCGGAGGCGGAGGTGCTGGTCGTGATGTTCATCTGTAACCACTGCCCGTACGTCAAAGCGGTGCGGGGCCGGCTGGTGGGGCTGGCCGAGGAGATGAGCGACGAGCCGGTCGCCTTCGCGGCGATCAACCCGAACGACGCCGAGCAGTACCCGGAGGACGATTTCGAGCACATGCGCGAGATCGCCGACGAGCACGACTTTCCGTTCCCGTACCTGCGCGACGAATCCCAGGAGGTCGCGCGGGCCTACGGCGCGGTCTGCACCCCCGACATCTTCGTGTACGACGAGCAGCGCGAGCTGGCGTATCGCGGGCGGATCGACGACAACTGGAAGGAGCCCGACGAGGTCGAGCGCCGCGATCTGTACGAGGCGATCCGGACGCTGCTCGCCGGCGAATACCCCGACCCCGACGAGCAGGTCCCCTCGCAGGGATGTTCGATCAAGTGGAAGCAGTGAGGGGTGTGATCCAACTCCGTGGGATCGGGGTGCCGGCGTCCCGCGTCGCATTCGCCAAGACGCCATGACGCCAAGACGCCAAGAACACCCCGACGCGCCTCCCCCGACCGACGGCACCGGCCGGCGGCGAAGCCGCCCGGGTCGGCCGCATGCGGGCGCAGATGAAAAGCCGAACTCCAGCTTTTCACTGCGCTCCGGTTGCGGCGACCTCCCGGGAGACCGCCTCTCCCGGGCCGGTGCCCCGATCGAGCACCTCCCGCCGAGAGCCCGAGCACGCCTTGGCGAGCTTGGCGATCTTGGCGAGCTTGGCGTAACGGATCCCGGGCCGACGGGAGCGCAAAGGACCGTCCCACCGGTTCCGATCAGACCCAGCCGTGAGGGCGCCGCTCGTGCTGGCGCCGCAAGTCGGTTATCATGCGGGCGAGTGGCGAGGGAGAGTCGATTCTCCGTCCGGAGGACGAGCGTGATGGCCCATCGTTCGCGGCGTCGGCGCCCGGGGAAGGCACGGCGGGGGTTTGGCAGGCTCGCCATCGGAGTGGCGGTCGCCCTGCTCGGCCTGGCGTGCAGTTCGTCGGTCCTCGCGGAGACCTCCGGGTCGTCCGACCCGTCCGGAAGCGAGCAGACCGGCGCGCGTTCGATGCGCGGGCAGTTCGGCGGCTGGATCCTGTCGATGCAGCGGGGCGCGCCGAGTTCGGCGTACATGTGCGGCGAATGGTCGGTGCTCGGCGGGTGGTCGGTGCTGGGATGCGGCTCGGGCTCGGGAGTGATGTACCGGCCGCTGCCGAACGAAACCGATCTGACGCACTTTCGCACGCAGTACACGGCGCCGCTGTTCCCGGCCGCCCTCCCCTCGCTCGAGGTCGGGCCCGGCGTCGGCCTGGCCGAAGTCCAGCGCGGCGCGGATGAAAGTGGCTTTCGCTTCGACCCGGAGCGCGACGACCCGCCGCTCGAGGCGGCGGGCCCGGAGGCGGCCCTCGAAGTCGAGTGGGCCTCGCGGGAGCGCGCCGGCCCCTTCGAGTCGGTCCGCGTGAAGCTCGACGCCGGTGTCGCCTGGATCCCCGGCGCGCCGGTCGTCGTCGAGACCTCCTCCGAGGTCGTCCCCTTCTCGACGCTCACCGTCAACGGCACGTTCTGATCGGCGGCCTCGTCGGCGAATTCCCCGAACATTCAGTGACATGCGAAGTGTGTGGCGTGCGATCCGGGTGGCCCGCCATCCGACGGCCGCCGGGAGCGCGGACGCCGTCGACCCGAACGGCACGGGTCGGCCTCTCCTGGACACCGTCGACCACGGCCTTCCCGGTGATGTTCTCCCGACGAACGTCCGGCCCCCGGCTCGGATGGCGAGGCCCCAACCCACACCGATCACAGAGGTTGGTGTGGCCCGCGATTTCCGTGACGAATCCCATGAACATTCAGTGACATGCGAAGTGTGTGGCGTGCGATCCGGGTGGCCCGCGATCGCGCCTCTGGGGAAACGCCCGCCGTTGGGGTATGCTCCCGTGGAGACGCATCCAGCGCACGCGCACCGGGAGCGAGACGATGAGCGAGTCGACCGCGAGGATTCCCGTCGGCTGGGGAGCCGCACTGCTGCTCGTGCTGGTCGGACTCGCCGAGGCTTCCGCCGAGGAGAGGGGCGAGCAGAGCGGCTTTCGCGCCGAGACGACGATGCAGGTGCGGGCCGTCCCGATCGGCCTGAGCTTCGTCTCCGACGCCGGCTACCGCCTGGCGCTGTCGGACTCCGAGTCGATGCTCCTGGAGGATACCTACCTCGAACTCGGCGCGACCAACAATGCGAGCCCGGCGTATCTGTGGGGCGGCCCGTACGTGCAACTTTTGCCGCTGACCGTCCTCGAGCTGCGCGCCTCGCTGCAGTACGTCGGCTATTTCGGCAACTTCGGCTATCTGATGGTGCCCGAAGACGAATCGAACCCCGACTGGAGCGTCTCCAACATTCGCCGCTTCGGCGACGAAAAGCTCGGGACGCCGACGACCGGTTGGCTCGCCACGGGGTCGGCGACGGGACGGATGAAGGTCGGCAATCTCGTCGGCCTGGTGCCCTTCGAGTACCGCTACGTCGACGTCGACCTCGAGCGGCCCTTCTACGAGTCGACCTTCGATCTGCTCCTCGAGCCGCGGGACACGTACTGGAGGCTGGCGCCGACCGTCGGCTACGCCATCCCGTTCGACGATCTCGACTCGTATCTCCTGCCGGCTCTGCGCTGGGAACACGCCGAGAGCGCCGGCACCGACGTCACCCGCGACATCGCCCAGGTGATGGCGCTGTGGAAGCTGCCGGGCGAGTGGTGGTCGGGCCACGCCATGGAGCTCGTCGTTCTGGGCGGCTACTGGACGAACCACCCGAACCGCCAGGAGACCTTCTATCTGGCGGGCACCTTCAGCGTCACCTGGGCCAGCCCGTAGCCGGGCGGGCGGACCGGGGCGACGCGACGGCGAGTCCCCACAAAAGTCAGGGAGAGGCGGAGCGCCCCACACCCCGCGACGACGCTCGTGTCGGGCTCACTCGTGACTCAGGCGGGCATGGACGATGCGAGCCAGGGGCTCGGGATACTTCGCCGGCAGCAGGCGGTGGACGAGATCGACGAGCAGCGCATCGAACCCGATCACGACCCGCCCCCGCCCCTCGGACAGGCCGTCGAGAATCTCGCGGGCGACTTTTTGCGGCTCGACGCGCGCCAGGTCGCCTTCGACCCGTTCGAGCAACTGCTCGCGCGAGAGGCCGATCGGGCCGGTCCCGTCGAAGCGTCCCCGCCGGACGTTGTCGGTGGCGACGCTGCCGGGGTAGACGTTCATCACCTCGAGCGGGGAATCCTGCAGCTCGAGTTCGGAGCGCAGCGCGTGCGTAAATCCGCGCACCGCAAACTTCGCCGAGCTGTACGCCGACAGACACGGGCTGGCGACCATCCCGAAGGCGCTCGAGACGTTGACGATCCGGCCGGCGTCCGCGCGGCGGAGTTGGGGCAAAAAGGCGTTGGTGGCGTGGACGACGCCCCAGAAATTGACGTCCATCAGCCACTTGAAATTCTCGTATCGCATCTCGTCGACCGTCGCCCAGTAGGTGACGCCGGCGTTGTTGACGAGGACGTCGACCCAGGGGAACTCGCCGGCCACCTCCTCGGACCATCGTCGAACGCCGTCCCGTTCGGCGACGTCGACGATTTGCCGGTGGACCCGGCTGCCGCGCGCCGAGGCGTCCTCGGCGGTCTCGGCCAGACCCTCGGGGTCGATGTCGCACAGCGCCAGGTCGGCCCCGCGACGGGCTGCCTCGAGAGCGAGTTGCTCCCCGATCCCGTGGGCGGCGCCGGTGATGGCGATGCAGCGATCTTGCAGGGTCTCCATGGTCCCACTCGTCCGAGGATCTCGAGGTGGCTCCACTGCCGGCCGCTCGCTTCCAACGTAAGCAGCGAATCGAGTCGGTTAAGAGCCGGGCGACGACCGGGTCGGCGGGGAGGCGGCCCGGCAGCGTCCGGATGCCGGTTGCGACTCCGGTGCCGGATCGACAAGGTATGGGGTCCGAGACGCTCGACCCATCACGCAACTGGACTGGAGGTGACGGATGAGCGAGACGAGCAAACCGGTACTGGTCACGGGCGCCAACCGAGGGATCGGCCGGGCGACCGTCGAGGCGATTCTCGACGAGCGAGGGGATACCCGCGCCTTTCTCGGCTCGCGATCGGTCGAGCGCGGCGAAGAGGCCCGCGAGGCAATCGCAGCCGACCGAAACGATGCGCGGGAGCGAATCGACGTCGTGCAGCTCGACGTCGCCGACGAGGAGTCGGTGGAGCGGGCAGCCGACGAGGTCGCCTCGAAGCTCGGCCCGGAGGGGTTGTACGGGATCGTCAACAACGCCGGCATCGGCGCTCGCCACAACGCGCTGCGCGAGGTGCTGGAGGTCAATACCTGCGGCCCGCGCCGTGTCTGCCGGGCGTTCGTGCCGCTGATCGAGCATCGGGACGGACGCGTCGTCAACGTCTCCTCGGCCGCCGGCCCGAAGTTCGTCGCCGAGTGCGATGCGAGGCCCCGAGAGCTTTTGACCGACCCCGAGGCCACCTGGGACGAGATCGAGGGATTTATCGAGGAGTGTCTCGAGGCGACCGACGGCGATTTCGACGAGACCGGCATCGGCAACGGCTCGGCGTACGGGCTGTCGAAGGCATGCCTCAACGCCTACACGATGCTGCTGGCCCGGCAGTACCCGGAGCTGACGGTCAACGCCTGCACGCCGGGATTCATCGAGACCGACCTGACCCGGCCGCGAGCCGAGCAGGCCGGCAAGGATCCGGAGGAGCTCGGGATGAAGCCGCCCGAACAGGGGCAGACGGCGCAGATGTTTCTGCTGTTCGGCGAGCCGGAGGGGAGCGGCTGGTATTTCGGGAGCGACGCCCGCCGGAGCCCACTCGACCGCTACCGCTCGCCGGGCGACCCGCCGTACACCGGGGATTGAGAAGCGACGCTCGTCGCGATGACCCGGTCACCCGCGGGGCGCCGCGCTCCGCCCCCTCTCGACTACTCGCTGGCGAAGGTCTGGGTCCAGTACGGGCGACCGTCGCACCAGCGAACGGCGACGCCGATGCGCCGGAAGTCGGGATGGAGGATGTTTTTGCGGTGGCCGGCGCTGTGCATCCAGCCCTGGTGGACCTGGAAGACACGTCGGTGACCGTGGGCGACATTTTCGCCGATGGCGGTCGCGTCGATGCCGTGAGCGTCGAATCGCTCCTCCGGTCCGACGCCGTCGGGATCGACGTGGGCGACGTACTGGCGCTCGCACATGTCCCGGGAGTGCGAGTCGGCGACCCGTCCGAGCGAAGCGCTGCATTCGAGGGGTGGCAGGTCGCGGGCCCGGCGTTCCATGTTGGCGTATTCGACGACACGCCGGATCGGCGCACTCGAACACGAGCCTCCGTCGTTCGCCGCTGCGACGGTCACCGCCTCGGAGGAGGCCGGTTTGTCGGCGTGAACGGTCGCACAGCCGGCGACGAGCACGACCCCGAGAAGCATCGAGACCTTCGATGTCACCTTCATCTCGACCGGTCGGTATCGAAGGAAGAATCGGCGCAGAACATATCACGAACCGCCCCGGATCGGTAGCCGTACCCGATGCCCTCCAGAGCAATCGCACTTGCGAATTCCGGCGATCGTCGGCGATCCTCGTCGACGTCAACGATTCCCGGTGCCGATCTCGGAGGCTCTCATGTCGGTCCTCTCGATCCTCGCTGTCTCGTCCGCTGGCCTGGCGCTCGCAGCCGTGTGGCTGGCGATTCGGAGCTTCCGGGCCTCGCGGCATCTGCGCGGCGGCACCGCTCTGGCGGTCGGGGTGGTGCTGGCCGTCGTCGCGGGGCTCGGCGCGACGCTGTCGGCCGCGACCCGGGGGTTTCGGGCGCTCACTCACGAGGAGGTCGCCGCCCGGGTCGAGGTGCGCCCGAAGCCCGACCAGGCGCACGCCTTCGAGGCAACCGTCCATCTGCCGAACCAATCCGAGCGCAGCTTCGAGGTCCGGGGCGACCAGTTGTACGTCGACGCCCGGATCGTCAAATGGCATCCGTGGGCGAACGTGCTGGGGCTGCACACCGCCTACGAACTCGACCGACTCGGCGGGCGTTATCGGGACGCGCGGATGGCCGAGCAGGCGCCCCGGACCGTCCATCCTCTCGGCCGGGAACGGTCCATCGAGGTCACCGGCCTGCTCGACCGGATCCCGCTGATCGAGCGGCTGGTCGACGCCGAATACGGCTCGGCGACGTTCGTCGACGTCGACCGGGAGCGGCACCTAGAGGTACGCGTCAGCACCTCCGGCCTGCTGATCCGAGAGGCCGAACACGACAGCGAGTCGGAGTAACGGCGGCTCAGCCCCCGGTTTTCGCGTCGGCGGCCTCGCACAGGAAGTCGAGTCGGTCGTTGCCCCAGAACATCTCGTCGCCGACAAAAAACGTCGGGGCGCCGAAGGCACCGCGGTCGACGGCCTCGTCGGTGATGCTGCGGAGTGTCTCCTTGATGTCGGGCGCGTCGAGCCGCTCGACGATCTCGTCGGCCGGGAGCGAGACGGCGTCGGCGACTTCGGCGATGGTGTCGGGCTCGGAGACGTCGCGGCCGTCGGTCCAGTAGGCACGATACAGGTGTTCGGCGAAGGCCGGGAGCGTCTCGGCCTCGAGCTCGCCGGCGGCGACGAGGGCACGCTGGGTGGAGAGCGAATTGATGGGAAACTTCGCCGGCATCTCGAAGTCGACCCCGTAGTGGTCGGCCCACCGCTTCAAGTCCTCCAGCATGTAGCGCGCCTTCGGTCGAACCTGCGCCGGAGGCGAATTGCCCGTCGCCTTGAAGACTCCGCCGAGCAGAAAAGGACGCCAGCGGGCCGCCAGTCCGGTCTCGGCTTCGAGCCGGTCGATCCGGGTCGAGGCCAGATAGCTGTACGGCGATGCGATGTCGAAAAAGAACTCGATCTCGAGATCGTCACTCATTCCGTCCTCCTCGCGTCTCGAAAGATTCCCGCCCATCGTCCGGCACGCCTTCCGATCAATCAACCCGCGATTTCGGACGTACCACCCCGTGATTGCCTCGAGGCGGTTCGGTGTGCTAGGCCCCGCGCTCCGAAGCGGGCGGCCGGTCTCGATGGTCGCCGAGATTCTCGCCGACAAGACGTCGCTGTCGCCCGCCACCCTGCGCGAGGGATTTCTGGAAGGATCGCCGTACGGAAGTACCTCGATCTCCCACGGGGCGGCACTGACCTACGTGCAGCGCAAAGAGATCGACCAGCCGCACCTGGTGATGGCCCATTGCCAGTCGGGCACCAGCGTCCGCTTCGACAGCGACCAGGTCGAGCACGCCGACGACGAGCCCTGCTACGCGTTGTTCTTCCTGCTCAGCCCGAAGGACGACGAGGGGGAACACCTCCACACGTTGGCGAACATCGCGAACCGAACCAACGAGGAGCAATTTCTCGTCGAGTGGCGGGCGGCGAACGACGACCAGGAGATCAAAGAGACGCTCCTGCACCACGACCGGTATCTGACGCTCCGGCTGCTGTCGAATACCGATACCGAGGAGCTGATCGGCAAGCGGCTCGACGAGCTGACACTGCCGGCGGGCTTGCTGGTGACGGTGGTGCGCCGGGACGGCGAGCTTCTGGTACCGCGTGCGGAGACGACGCTCGAGGAGGGCGACCGGGTGACGATCATCGGGGAGACCCCCGGCATCCAGCGCCTGCGCGAACTGTACGACATGAACCTGCAGTGAGCGCCGATTGTCGGATCTCGGAGAGGCGCTGCGGCCTCAAGACGATTCGTCTCGGCGGTAGGCGTCGAGATGGGCGCCCCCGATGCGCTCGAGGATCGGCTCGAGCCAATGCAGGAGTCCGGGAGCGAGGCTGGCGAGTCTCGAGAGAGCTCCCTGGGTCCGGGGGATGGTCGCCTCGAGCGGGCGGTTCGGAAGGATGCGGTCGAAAAACACCTGTTCGACGTCCTCGACGCTCAGCATCGTCCCCGCAAAGGCGATCTCGAGGAGATTCGAACCGGAGACCTTCTCCAGAAGCGGGGTGTCGACGGTATCGGGCATCACGACCGTCACCGCGACGCCCTCGGGACGCAGTTCCTGAGCGGCCGCGAGTGAGAATCCGCGCACCCCGAATTTCGTCGACGCGTACACGCCGATGCCGGGGACCGGCGCGAGCGACGAGAGCGATCCGAAGTTGACGATGTGACCGGCGCCCCGACTTGCCATCGCCGCCCCGACCACCCGAGTGCCGAGGATGGTGCCCTTCATATTGACATCGATCTGGCGCTCGATGTGCTCGGGCTCCATCTCCACAATCGGCCCCCCGTCGGCGACGGCGGCCGAATGGACGAGGAGGTCGATCCTCCCGTGCCGTTCGACGATGCGGTCGACCACACGCTGCCAGTCCTCGTGCCGGCGGACGTCGAGCGTGGCGGTTTCGACGCCGCGCTCGCTCCAGCCTAGCTCGTCGGCGCTCTCCGCCAGGCCCTCGGTATCGATGTCGGCGGCGACGACGTGGTCCCCCGCCTCGGCGAGGCCCCCGACGAGGCGCCGGCCGATCCCACTCGCGGCACCGGTGACGAGTGCGTTGTGTCGATCGGTCATGGTGACTTCCTCGAACAGTGACAGACGGGGGCGGTGGAGCGGCCGCCGGGTCGGGCTCCCTGCAGTTGGCTCCTACTCGAGACGGTCGGCGGCCTCTTCGTCGCCGAACGTCTCCCACAGGTCGCATGCAAGTCGTCGAAGCTCCCGTGCCCGCTCTCCCCAGCCGTTCCGCTCGGCGTACTCGGCGGCGGTCTCCAGAAGCCACGGATGGTCTTTGAGCAGTTTCTCCTCCTCCGCCCATTCTTCGTCGAGTCCCCGCCACAGCTCGTCGAAACGCTCTCGGTCGCCGGTGCCCGCGGCGTAGGTGAGATCGGCGACCCGGAAGATCTCCTCGACAGCCGTGATCGAGCCGATCGTCTCGAACCTCCGGCGTGCCGACCGGAGTCGCTCGGCGGCGGCGGCGAACTCCCCGGCTTTCAGCTCGATCTGAGCGAGATTGAGGTGGCCGTAAGCCTGAGCCTGGGGCCGGGCGAGTTGTTGCATGGTCCGGAGGTATTCCTCGTAGCGCTCGCGCGCCTCCTCGAGCCGTCCCGCAAAACGGGCCTGCTCGCCGAGCCCGTTCAACGCCTCGCCGGCGCCCCACCAGTCGCCCGCCTCGATCGCCTCGCGACGCAACGTCTCGAAGACCTCGACCGCCCGGTCGTCTCCCCGAGCCTGGTGGATGTGCGCCCGGAGGCGCAGAGAAGCGAGGCGTTCGTGGGGATTCTCGCTCCGTGCGATCAACTCGAGCGATGCCTCGGCGTGGCACTGCGCTCGGTCGAGCTTCGCGCGAAAGTACGCGCACCACGCCAGGTACCGGTGACTGATTCCCATCAACTCGTCGTCGCCCGCCCGCCGCGCCGTCTGGAGGGCCTCCTCACCCCACCTGCGCGATTGTCGGTGGTTGCCGAGAGTCCGCTCGTATGTCGCCAGGTGGGCCGCCGTGCGCGCTCGCCTCTCGAGTTGGTCGGCCTCGAGACGTTGCCAGACGTCGGCCATGAGATTGCGGGCCCGTTCGACCTCTCCTTCGCCGCCAGCGACCTTCGCCGCCAGGGTCCGCTGCTCGAGGCGCCGGAGATCGTCGTCGGGGACCTCGAGTTCGTCGAGCAAGTCGACACTTCGGTTCAACAGGCGGCGCGCCTCGCGGACACCGCTTCGGTGGATGGTCCGCCGGGTCTCCTCGAGGAGAGGGGCGAGGGCACGATCCGGCTCGCCGGCCTCGATCCAGTGGTCGGCGACCCGCTCGCGGCTCCCGATTTCGGTCTCCTCGAGCGCGGCGTGTAGTCGTTGCGCACACCGGCGGTGATGATCTCGCCACCGGCCGGCCTCGCGCGAGATCCGCTCGAGCGACTCGACGAGCAGCCCGTGGGCAAAGGCCCATCCGCCGGGGGTTCGCTCGGCCAATCCCCGATCGATCAAGCCACCGACGAGATCCGGCGGACGCTCGATACCGGCCTCGGTCAACACCGCCCTCCATTCCGCCGCATCGACCTCGCGGCCGAGGGCCGCCGCCAGCTCCAGGGCCGCGAAAACCTGCAGGCGTCCCTCGGCCCGATACGTCTCGAGCAGACGCTCGAGGCGCTCCACCCACAGCTGGTGGATCTCGTCGGGAAGCTCGACGACGCCCTCTTCGGTCACCCGAAATCCCTCCGTCCCGATCTCGATGTCTCCCCGCTCGATCCAGTGGTTCAATAGCTGCATCGCAAATAGCGGGTGGCCTTCGGTGCGCTCGGCCAGGGTCTCGGCGAGCTTCTCTTCGAGGGGCAACAGTTCGTCGAGCAGTTCGCGCTGGTGAGCCTTCGAGAGCGGCTCGACCGTCATTCGCCGGGCATACTCGGCACGCTCCAGGGCGTGCATGCGCTGCTGCAGGTCGGGAGACTCGGCGACGACATCCGAACGTACGGTCGCGACCACCAGCATCTCGGGGGGCGGGTGCGGCATGGCGTCGATTTGTTCGAGCATCCCGACCGCCTCGGTCCCCCACTGCAGATCGTCGATCCAGCGGAAAAGCGGGCGCCTCTCGGCCAGACGCCCGAGGGTCCGCACGACGAGTGCCCGGCGTTCGCGCTCACTCGAGAATTGGTGTCGCGGTCCGTCGACCTGCTCGGCGACGTCGCCCGAGGGGCGCAGATATTCCGTCAGTGCCCTCGCATCTCGTTCGACGACCGTCTCCCCGCCGGACGCCATCGCCGACAGTCGCCGGCGGAGATACTCGAAGAGTTCGCCACGGTCCAATTTGACCGTCCGAAGCGTCCGCTCGAGCGCCCCCCGGAGACCTTCGCCCGAGCCCCGGGCCCGGGTGTGGATGACCTCGACGCCGGTCGCCGCGCCGACCTCGTGGGCCCGGGTGAGCATCCACTCGGCGAGCCGGCTTTTGCCGGTGCCCGCCTCGCCGCGCAGAAACACCCACCGCATCGTCCGGTCTTCGACGACTTCGTGGAGCGCCTCCCAGATGCGATCACATTCGTCCTGGCGATCGACGAACGGGGGTTCGCGCAGTTCGAACAGGCCGAGCCCCGCGCCGATCAGCGGGGCGGGTTTCGCCCCGATCGGCTGGGGATGCCACTGGAGGGGAACGGGCGGGCGAGAGGCCTCGCTCATTCGGGGATCGGTCGCACGGTCGGCGGCCCCCGGTTCGACGCACGGCCGAGAGGCCTCGGGGTGCGTCTCGGCGAGGGCGGCGACGGCGGTCTCGGCCCGGGCGAGGGTCGGCGCGAGCGTCCGCGTCTCGCTGCGAGCGGCGGGATCGACCGTCGGCGCTTCCTCGAGTGTGACCATCTCACCGCTCGATCGGATCGTCGGCTGCGATCTGTCCCCGGCGTCGCGCTCGGCGAGCACCCTGCGCGGGAGCGCCCAGAGAGCATCCGCGGCGCGACGAAACCGCTCGGTCGGATCGATCGCCATCGCCCGGTGGATCCAGTCTTCGAACTCGTCGGGGACCGGAAACTGCGGCTCCAGGGGCGGCCGCTCGTCGGTCTCGTGGCTCACCGCCACCTCCAGCAGGCGGTCCCCCGAAAAGGGCGGGGTGCCGCAGACCAGCTCCCAGGCGACGCAGCCGAGTGCATACAGATCCGTCCACGGACCGTACTCGCGCCACTGCCCGCGAAACTGCTCCGGCGCCATGTAATGGGGTGTCCCGTTGACGGACTCGAGACGTTCGGTCTCGGTCTGATCCTCGGTTCCGAGCGCATGGGCGATCCCGAAATCGGCGAGCTTCAGGCGCCAGTCCGCCTCCGCCGCCTCCTCGGTCTCGAAGACCAGGACGTTTTCGGGCTTCAAATCGCGGTGGACGACCCCTCGAGCGTGGGCATGAGCGAGGATGTCGAGGATCTGGACGAGACCCTCGCAGACCGTCCTCCAGTCGAAGATCGGCAGGGCGTCGCGGACCGTCCCGTGATCGGCCAGTTCCATCGCCACGTACGGGTCTCCCTCGCGTCCCCCATCCTCCAGAGCCGCGGCGGCCTCCGCGTCGATCTCTCCATACTCGAACAGATACGCCACTCCCGGGTGCTGCAGTTCGGCGTGCGCCCGGATCTCGCTCTGGAATTGCCGACGAATCTCGGCGCTCGCTCGCCGCCGGATCACCTTCACGGCGACCTCGACGCCGGTCCGGCGATGCTCGGCGCGATACACGACCCCCATTCCTCCTTCCCCGATCCGGTCGGTGAGTTCGAACGGCCCGACATCGATGGAGTTGGTGGCCATCATTCAGGGAACCTCTAGAAACATCGACTGGGCCCAATGTAGAATGTCGGTGCCACCTGAACAATGGTCCGACGCACCGTCCCCGTGTCAGTGTCGCCCGGCGGGGCGGCCGCACGGGCATACGACGGCGGCGGTCCCCGCACACGGAGGCTCGCGACCGCGATACAGATCGGCTCGCGCTCGAGCAGGTATGTCGCGACAGGTGTTCTCGGGAGGAAATCGTCCGAGAACTGGAGGGGGGGCACATAAAAAATGGCGTCGGACGAGAGCGAGCGTATAAACGGCAACCGCTCGACGGTGTGGGGGGATTGAAGCCGATTCACCGTCCGACGCCACCCCCTTTGTAGGGCCGGAGGGCCTCGGTGTCAACGGGAAATTGGGAGACGGCTCGGAGCGCGCCACGAGCCGCTCGTCGGGAGAGATTTTCCGGCCCGGGGATGCCGACGCGAAGCGAGGGGAGATAAAAGCCCTCGGCGAACTCCTCGCGAGAGGCGTAGGCTCCCCCGACAGTGTAAGGCTCGCTGACCGGAAGTGCCAGCGCCACGGGGCGTCGGAGCGCGAAAGATCAACCCGCGTCGGCGGGACGCTCGACGGGGTGGAAATCGGGAAACGCCACGCGAAGCCGACCCTCCTCGTCGGGCTCGGCGTCGATCTTTCCGTCGAGATCGAGGACGACCTCTTCGTCGATCTCGTCGGGCGCCAGCCGCAGCTCCCCGTCGTTTCGTGCGACCCGGCGGACCCACTGCAGGTACCGGGCTCGCTCGTCGAATCGGCGCTGCCGGAGATGGACGACGAGGCGGCGAACCAGCACGAACAACAGGGGAATGCACAGGGCGGCGATCCCGATGAGGCCGACAGGCGCGCCTCCCGCCGACCCGCCCGCGAGCCACGAAAAAAACTGCGGCCCGGAGGCGAGTCCTCCGGCGACGACCGGCAGCATCGAGAGCGCCCAGATCCCGAGGATCCACCGGTCGGTGCGGCGGGCCTGGCGTCGGTACACCTCGACGGGCGCGGCTTCGACCTCCCAGACGGGCTCGAGTTCGGCCTCCGGCGGCTCCGTCTCCGAACGCTCGACGAGCTCCGAGAAGTCGTAGACGACGTGGCCGCGCTCGTCGACCTGCACGTCGCCTCCGTAATCGAGCATCAGATCGGTCAACCGGCCGAACGCTTCGCGGTGGGTCCACCCGTATACCTCGATCAGGTCACCGATCGTCAGGCGACCGTCGTGCTCGGCCGCGAGCGCCAGAAAGGTCTGCCGGTCGGTGATCTCGTCGCGGTGGACTCGGCCGAAGTTGAACAGGGAGGGGGCCAGGCCGCGGATCGCCCGGTAGATCCGCTCGTACAACCACCGCGTGCCTCGGAGAACGAAACGGGTCGTCGGGGTGAGGACCAGGGCCCCGACCAGGCTCGTGGCGAATGCCGGGAGGATGGCCGCCGGGTCCCGACCCAGCAACAGGCCGAGCGGAAAGGCCACCACACCGATCCAGGCGGCGGCGGTCGCCCCCACGAGCGCCAGCGGCGCGAAGAGAAACATCATCGCCATCATGTACGAGATGATCACGGCGGCCCCCACGTAGCCGAGGAGTGTCGGCCACATCGGCTCGCCGATCGGCAAAAGCGCGAAAACGACGGCCGCCAGCCAACCGGTCAGCAACACCGCCGCCCCTCCCATCATCCCCATGTCGCGAAACCACGGCCCCAGCCGGCTGCCCCACTCGGCGGCGGGCTTCAAAAAATCGGGAAGCCGCAGGAGCCATCCCGACGAGTCGATGCCACCGGCGTGCACCTCCAGCCCCTCCCCGCCCTCGCGAAGCTCACCGTCGGTCGCGCTCGCCAGATACCACATCCCCGCCCTGGCCCGGTGTCGGGACAGCCCGGTCGACATCACCACGTCCGGGAGACTCACCCACTGGTCCTCGCGCCCCTCGCTGACGAGCGCGTCCCGAATCGCGCCGGCATCGCGAACCACCGACGCATCGTCTCTCGAGATCGAAATCCGACTCACGCCTGCTCCGCTCCTCTGACACTCCACCCGCTCGACCGGGTGGCGATGGACCTGCTCCGGGGGTCTCCCCGCCCGGCGGCGCCCCGTCGCGCCGAGACAACGGGCCGTGGGGCGCCACCATGAATCGAACCGCCGGCTGCCGCAACGCTCGTCTCGGCCGCGTCTCCGTCTCCGGCACTTCGAGCCGCGAGACTCGGTCAATTTGACCACGGCGGGCGGAAGCGATAGGTGTCACAGTCCCGACCGAGCGGCACTGACCTCGCCTCGCACTCCCCGCTACCCCCGTGAACTGGCAACCCTCGAGCACTCCCTCCGCCGATTCGTCCTTTTGCGACGTCCGCGACACCGGCGAGTTGCCCGGCGCCCCGGAACGGACCGCACGGATCGGCATCGCCCGCGAGGCGGTCGCCGAGCACGTTCGTTTTTCGCTCGCAACGGCGACAGAGACGCTCGAGCGGGGCTTCGATCGTCTCGAGACGATGATCGAGCGGTGGTGAGCATGAGCCCCGTGGATCCGCCTCCCGACCACGTCCTCTCCGATCTTCGCGGTGCCAGCCGGCTGACCGTCGACGCGATCGTCGGCATCGTCGACCTCGTCGAGTCGATGCATCGTACGGTGCTCACGGGCGGAGGGCTGTGGGCCGAAAACCGCGAGCGGCTCGGAGGGCCGGCGGGGCTGGTGTTTTCGCACGTTCGCACGGCGACCGAGTTGGTGGGCGGCAGCCTGGACGCGGCACTCGCACCGCTGGTCGCGTTACTCGACGAGACGGAGCCGAGCCCCGCCCGAGAAGCGGTCGTCGCCGCGGTCAACGGAGTCGTCGGCGACCACCTCGCGGCGACCGACAACCCGCTCGCGACGCCGATGCAGTTGCGGCGCGACGGAAAACCGATGCGTCCAGACGCCTCCGACCTCGGCGAGGCAATCGAGCAGGCGGACGGGCGCGTCTTGTTGCTGGTCCATGGCTCGTGTGCCAACGACCGCCAGTGGGAGCGCAACGGCCACGACCACGGCGCGGCGTTGGCCGAGGATCTCGGCTACCTGCCGGTGTATCTCCGGTACAATTCCGGCCGCCACATCTCGCACAACGGCCGCGATCTGGCGGAGTTGCTCGAGCGGTTTCTCGCGCAACTGCCGGAGACAATCGACCTGACGATCCTCGGCCACTCGATGGGCGGGCTGGTCGCCCGGAGCGCCTGTCGATACGCCGACCACCTCGAGATGCACTGGCGAGAGCAACTCGAGGCCCTCGTCTGCCTCGGGACTCCCCACCACGGGACTCTCCTCGAGCAGACCGGCAACTGGGTCGAACATCTCCTGCAGATCAGCCCCTACAGCGCCCCCTTCGCCCGGCTTGGCAAGATCCGGAGCGCCGGGGTGACCGACCTCCGGTACGGCAACCTGCTCGACGAGGACTGGCAGGGGCGCGGACGGTTCGAACTCGGGACCGACGAGCGGACGCCGGTCCCGCTGCCCGCCGACGTCGACTGCTACACCCTCGCCGCGACGCAGGGCGACAGCCCCGACGGTCTGGCCGACCGCATCGTCGGCGACGGGCTGGTCCCGGTCGACAGCGCGCTGGGGCGCCACGACAATCCCACCCGCCAGCTCGGGTTTCCCGAGACGCACCGGCGGGTGGCACGCGGGCTGTCCCACCTCGATTTGCTCGACGACCCGGAGGTGTACGACGTCCTCGAAGAGTGGTTGTCGCCGTCGGTCACCGTCGGGTGAGAAACGGAGCCGGCGTCGCGCAGATCCCCCGAGTTGCGCGAGACCTCACTCCGCACCGTCGTCCGAGGACTCGCTGTCGTCGTCCGACGCGATGCTCGACTCGAGATCCGTCGCCCAGCTCCCGCCGATCGCCCGACACAAAGAGATGCGATACGAGAGGCGCTGGCGGCGCGCCTCGAGCAGATCGCGCTCCAGTTGCTGGCGCTGCTGAAAGGCGTCGAGCACCCGGAAATAATCGACCGTTCCTTCCCGGTACCGAGACCGGGCGGCCTCGAGCGCGGAGTCGGCGCTGTCGTACTCGCGGCGCAGGCTGGCGATGCGATCTGCCTGGTATTTGCTGCCGACCAGCGCATCGCGCACGTCCTGGAGCGCCTCGAGCAGCGTCTGGCCGTACACGTACAGCCGCTCTTCGGCGACCGATTCCGCCTCGCGTTGCGCTGCCTCCAGGCGCCCCCCCTGAAAGATCGACTGGCCGGCGACCGCCGAGGCACTCCAGATCAACTGGTCGAGCAGCCGCCCGATCTGTTCGGCCTGCAAAAAGAGACTCGCCGACAACTGCAGGGTCGGCAACTTGTCGGCGACCGCGGCGGCGGTGCGCCGGTCGGCGGCCCGGAGGCGAAACAGCGCCTGCTGCAGATCCGGACGGCGCTCGAGCAAATCCGCCGGCACACCCGGATCGGGCAGCGCCGGCGGCTCCGGAAGCGTCGCCGACTCGACTTCGACCTCCTCGCCGGGCTCCCCGCCGGTCAACACCGCCAGGCGGTGGCGAGCCGTCGCCGACTGCAGGCGGGCCTCGACCATCTGGCCGCGCAGCGCTTCGAGACTCTGGCGCTGTTGCGTGATGTCGAGCTCCTGCGCCCTCCCGTCGCGAAACCGCATGTTCGTCAGCTCGAGAAACTCCTCGGAGGTCTCGATCTGTTGCTCCAGCAGGTCGATCCGCGCTCGGGCGGCGACGACGTCGAGCCAGGCCTCGGCGACCTGCGAGGTGAGCGTCATCGCCAGCGACTGGGCGCTGCGCTCGACCGCTCTCGCTTCGAGCTTCGCGGCGCGAGCCCGCTCCCGGAATTTGCCCCAGATGTCGACTTCGTACGAGGCGGCCAATGACGACTCGAACGAGGTGTCGACTCCCGCATCGCCTCCCTCCGAGAGACTCTCCGGCAGCCGCTCACTCTCGTTCGACGCGGTGACGCCGGCCTCGGCCTGCAGTTGCGGCCACAGCGACGCTCGCGTCTGAGCCGCCTGCGCTTCGGCCTGCTGGAGGCGCGCCCAGGCGGCCTTCAATTCGAGATTTTCGTCCCAGGTTTGCCGGACGACCCGGTCGAGGCTCTCGCGCCCGAAATCGCTGCACCACGCGTCGGTCTCGACCCCTTCGACATCGTACTCGTCGTAGCTCGACGGGAGGTCGACGATCTCGTCGCGGCGGTCGGTGTGCTGCTCACCGGCGCACGCCGCCGAGAGCAGACCGGCGGCGAGGGAGACGACGACCAGGCGGTGGGGAAATGCCATCGAGATAGGCACGGAAACCATGCGAGACGTGATGGAAACGGCGGGTCGACCCAACTGTCTCGGCCAACAACTCGCGGGCGAGCCATTGTTCCACCTTTGCGACTCGAAGTTCAAGCGTGGCGAATCCGACCGCGGGTGCCGACCCTCGCTCCCCGGTGCCGATCCGCCCGGCAGCCTCGTCGCGTGGGCTGGAGACACTCCCCGGCGATGCTCGTCGATTGCTCCGCTGCGTACGGCCCGTTATCATGCGGACCGACGGTGACAAACCAGCGAGGAGTACGAAATGACACCATCGACGCGCCACCGGTTGCGAGTCCTCGCCGTCATGTGGCTGGGCATGGCCGCCGCCGCGTGCGCCGAGGGCTCGTTCGGGGCGAACGACAGCCCCTCCGGAGGCGGCGCCGACGCGAACTCGAACGCCGGTCCTGCCGACGCCGCCGACGCCGGCACGGCGATGGCCTCCGACGGGGGATTTCTCGATAGCGGCGGTGGAGACCCCGGAGACGCCTCGCCCGCCTCCGACGCGGACCCCGACCGACGGGACGGTCACGAAGTCGACGCGGTGGAGACCGGCGACGGGACGAGCGTCGGGCCGTGCGGGGCGGGCTGCGATGCGGGCCGCTGCGAGCCGGAGACCGGCCAGTGTGTCGAATGTCTCGAGGATGGAGACTGCCCGGAGGGCGTCTGCCGGCCGGAGACGAACACCTGCGTCGAGTGTCTCGACGACGAGGATTGCTCCGGCGAGGGGCTGTGCCACGAGCGCGAACCGGTCTGCGTGGAACCGTGCTGCTCGGTGACCCGCGAGGACGCCTTCACCGAGGTCGGCTACGCGCACGACGATTTCGACATCGCCCTCGACAGTGCCGACGATCCGGCCCTGCTTTTCGCCGACGACGACAACGAGGCACTCAAATACGCAAGGCGCACCGGCGGTCAGTGGCTCTCCCAGACGATCGTCGCCAAAACGATCAGCACGACCCCGGACTACGCGCTCGACCTCGCTCCCGACGACACCCCCCACGTCCTGGAGAGCGACTACGACGAGCTGAACCACTTCTGGCGACCCGCCACCGACTGGAACTCCGAGAACGTCATCCCGAGCGGCGACGACGTCAACGCCGGCTACATCGACATCGTCGCCGACACCCAGGGTGTCCTCCATACGATCACCCTCCTGGAGTACGGCGACGAGGTCCTGTACAGGACCAGCGAGGCGGAGACGGCCGCCGGCGATGTCTACCGAACTGTCACCGAAGATTATCTGTCGCTTCCGGACTTCGGCGACAACGGTCCGGTGTGGGTGAATCTGGCGCTCACCTCCGACGACCGGCCGATCGTCTCATTTCAGATCGGGAACGAAGACGTCCTCGTCGTCGCCGAGCGCTCGAGCGGAGGGACCTGGAGTTACGAGACCGTCGGCAACGACGTCTTCCAGATCCACGGCATGGATGTCGGACCGGACGACGAGCCGATCATCGCCTACCGACGCCAGGAGAGCGACGGACTGCGCATCCTTGAGCGCGACGGTTCGAACTGGGATGCGACCCTCCTCGTCGACGACCCCGATCACGGCTACTGGCCCGATATCGCCGTCGACTCGCGGGGCGACCCCCACATCGTCTACATGGCCGACGTCCCGGACGACGCCGATACGTCGATGTATTACGCTCGCTTCGACGGCCGCGAGTTCGAACACCACCCGGTGCCGGGCATCGACCGGGCGTTTTTCCCGCGGATCGTGCTCGACGAGACACCGACCCCGCACGTCGCCGTCTACGATTCGGGCCGATCGACGATCTCGTATGCACGGATCGAGTGAGGCGCCGGTGAGGGAGCGATGCGATGAGGCTCGCAAGCCTCGACGCCACTCACACCTCGTGGCGGAGTCGACGCGTCAGGAGTTTGTGCCGCTGGCGGGGGATCTCGAAGACGTCGACCAGCGTCTCGAGGACGTCCGTCTCCTCGGACTCGACCTGAATGTCGATCGCGGCCACGCGAGCCGCCAGATAATACGTCTCTTCGACCAGAGTCTCGTCGTCGAGCCGCTCGAGAATCCGCTCGGCCTGGGCGCGAACGGCCTCCGGATCACCGGCTGCCTTCTCGGCCCGTTCTCGGGCTGTCTGCCGGTAATCCGACGCCAGGGCCGATGCGCGCCGCTCGATCTCCGACAGCGTCCGATCCAGCTCCGTTTGCTCCCGGTCCGGCACTTTCCCTTCGGCCGCTGAAACCAACATCACGGCATCGATCAATGCCTCGGCCGGTTCCCGATCGAGGTGACTGTACACATCGTCGGCCAACGCACTCTTGATTTCGTCAAAATGATCCATCTCGTATCCTTCGCACGACTCTCGAACCAATTCCCCGGAATTCCCCGTTGCTTCCCCGAAACTACACCATACCGCGCACAGAGGCACAACCCGCTCGCTTCCCAACCTCCGCGTCGCGCCGGGGAAAGCTCCTCGTTCCCCAGCCACAACGGAAGGTCCCCCGCTGCGTTCCGAGGTCTGACCCGACAGCCGGGGTACGGGGTGCCCCGCCCCGAACGCACGCCCTCGGATCGTCGAAGGGCCCTACGAGCTGCGCGCGACGGCTCTCCAGACGGCGATCCCCGGTCCCGCCAGAATCGCCGCCGCGGCGACGACGGCGCTCGGCGAACCGACCACCCAGCCTGTCGCGCCAGTGAATGCCGCCCAGACCACCGGCACCACGAAAAGCACCCAGCGGGGATGAGCCGTGGTCACCAGCAACCCGACGGTCACGATCACCGTCGGATCGGGCGCAATGCCGAACGTCTGGAGAGCCGCCAGGTCGCGACCGGCGATCGAGCCGACGAACGGGAAAATCACGAACCCGAAGATGGCGACCCCCAGACTCGTCCACTCCGGCGCGCCGAACGAGCCGTCACCGGTCGCTTCAAGACCACCGAACAGTCCGAAGGCAACGAACAACACGGCCTGCACGAGGAAGGCCCAGCCGGCGTAACTCCCGGCCCAGTTGAGGGCGGCGTAGGGGCCGAGCAGAAATCTCCAGCCAACCCAGGCCCAGCAGACGCCGAGCACGACACCGACCACCCGGCCCCGACCTCGCATCGCCCCCCACACCGCCGCGATGCCGAGCACCGCCGCGACGAGATGAATCGGCCACATCGCCTCGTTGACCCGCACGAACAGCCGAAAATACACCTCCGGCGTGAACGGGATGAAATCACTCAGCGAATATGTCGACAAGTCGCCCATTCCGAGCCACGTCTCACAGGGACCCGGTGTACTCGATCATGCGTTTGCGGCCGGCCGGGTCCGGCATCTCGCCCCGGGCGGCCCCCATGTTCTCGTGCATGTGCTCGACCCTGGTGGTCGCCGGTATCGCACAGGTGACCGCCGGGTGCGAGACGATGAATTTGAGCAGAAACTGCGGCCAGTTCGAGATGCCGTACTCGTCCGCCCACTCGGGCAGCGGATGGTCGGCGTCCTGGAAGCGGTCGACGAGGCTGCCGCCGCGAAACGGCCGATTGCAGATGACGGCGATATCCTGCTCGACAGCGAGTGGCAGCAGACGCTCTTCGACCTGGCGGTCGACGAGATTGTAGGTGAGCTGCACGAAATCGAGATCGTGGTTTTTCATCACCTTTGCGAACTCCCCGTGGCGGCGACCGTGCGAGGTCGTGATGCCGATGTAGCGGATCTCACCGGCTTCTTTCATCTGCTCGAGCGTCGCCAGATGTTCCTCCCAGGCGAGCAGGTTGTGGACCTGCATCAAATCGAAGGTCTCGACGCGCCACTTGTCGGCCGTCTCGGCGATCTGCTCTCGGGTGGCGCCCCCGTCGCGCGTCCACACCTTGTCGGCCGAAAACAGCCCCTCCGACATGTCGAGTTTCTCGAGGCCGTATCCGACGACATCCTGCGAGGAGCCGTACATCGGCGACGAATCGATCATTCCGCCGCCGTGCGAAAAAAAGGCCTCCAGCACCTCGGTCCGGGCCTCGCGCAACTTCTCGTCGCCCCCGACGTTGAACGTCTGCCAGGTCCCCATCCCGACGACTGGAATCTCCTCGCCAGTCGACGGGATCGGCTTGGTGACGAGTTCGGGCATCTCGCCGGCGTATCCGTGCAGCGGCGAGAGGGGCATCAGGCCGGCGGTGACGGCACCGGCGCCGAGTCCCTTCAGGAGGGTGCGTCGACTGACGGCACGACTGCTCATGATCGGTCACCTACGAGTCGAAAGGGAGGATCGCGAGATGCCGTGGGATCATGCCAACAGACGGACGCGATGAAAAATGTCGAATCGACGCGCTCCGTCGGCGAGGCCGCCGACGCTCCAGCAAGGTGTGGGGGTGCGCTCGAGCAAGGCGGGAGTGGCGAGGCCGCCGACGCGATCGCCACGACTTTCGGTGCGCTCACGCATCGTGCCGAAAGAAGATCACATCGCCCTCGTCGACCTCGTAATCCTCCCCGACGACCCGGATCGCGCCGGCCTCGCGCATCGCCACCTCGTCGCCGTACTCGCGCAGGTCGTCGAGCGTGTAGACCTCGGCGCGGATGAAGTGTTTTTCGAAATCGGAGTGGATCGACCCCGCCGCCTCGGCCGCCGTCCCTCCCCGGTGCATCGCCCAGGCGCGCACCTCGGTCTCGCCGGCCGTAAAAAAGCTCTGGAGCCCGAGCAGCTCGAAGATCTCGCGGACCAGCCCGTGCAGGGCCGGCTCCTCGATCCCCAGGTCGTCGAGCACCTCGCGGCGGCCCTGCTCGTCGAGCTCGGCGAGCTCCGCCTCGAGCGCCGCCGAGACCTCGAGCACCCGCCCGCCCCGGCTGGCGGCCTCCTCGCGAAGCGCCTCGACGTGAGCGTTGTCGTCGCCGATCGCCTCCTCGTCGACGTTGGCGACGTACAGGACGTCTTTCATCGTCAACAGGTGGCTATCCGCGAGAAGCTCGCGCTCGCGCTCCGTAAAATCGACGGTCCGCGCCGGCCGTCCCCCGTCGAGCCGCCCGCGCGCTTTCGCGATCGCCTCGACCTTGTGTTCGGCCTCCTCGTCGCCCTTTTTCGCCGCCCGCCGGACCTTCTCGAGGCGCGACTCCAGGGTCTGCAAATCCCGCAAAATGAGTTCGGTCTCGATGATCCCGACGTCGCGCGCCGGGTCGACCGACCCCTCGACGTGGGCGACCTCCTCGTCGTCGAAGCACCGGACGACGTGGACCAGCGCGTCGGTCTGGGCGATGTTGCCGAGAAACTCGTTGCCCAGCCCCTCCCCGTCGGCCGCCCCCTCGACCAGCCCCGCAATGTCGTGCACCTCGACCGTCGCCGGCGTCACCTCCTCGGGGTCGAAATAACTGGCGATCTCGTCGAGCCTGGAGTCGGGCACCGGCACGATCGCGACGTTCGGCTCGATCGTACAAAACGGGTAGTTCCCGGAGTCGGCTTCGGCGGTCGAGAGCGTATTGAACAGCGTCGACTTGCCGACGTTCGGCAGGCCGACGATCCCGGCGGAAAGATCCATGTTGTCGGAGGGCATGGGACGGATGGGCAGCGAGTTTTGCGCCCGCAGCCATACACGGCCCGGTCGCGCCCTGCAAGCGGCCGAGATCGGCGGCTCGCACGGGGCGAGGGGACCGGCGGGACCGACCTCGCCTCGTAGCCAGTCGTGTCGGGACGGTTCGTGCAGGCCGGAAGCGCATTCTGGCGACGACCCTTCGACCCCGCCGACCGCCACACCTCCGGCACACTCGCAGCCCCCGGTCGCCCCCGGGCCCTCTCCCGAGCCGGCGGTTGACGAGATTCGTCGAGTCGGCTGCAATTGGTGCCCGTGCGCCCATCGATCCCCCCCTCTCGGCTCGTCGACTCGCTCATGGCCAGCATCGCTCACGTCCAGAGCATCCGACCGACGCTACTGTTTGTCGCGGTCCTCGCGACCATCGGGGGGCTCGCCGGCTCGTCGGCCTTCGCCCAGGACTCGATCGAGCTGTTCGAGGGCGACGCCGGGACGGCTGACCGCGAGAGCAACCGAACGGGCGAGGCCGACGCGGGAACCTCGCCGGAGGAGTCGGTCTCGATCGAGGGCGTCGGCGAATCCGGCTCGGCGAGTGGCTCGGACCTCGTCCCCGGGCGCCACGAACGCACCATCACCCTGTCGTTCGAAAAGCGCGGCAAGTCGATACTCGTCCCCGCCACCGTCGACGGCAAGGAGGTGTATTTTCTGTTCGATACCGGCGCCTCGTACACATCGCTCAACCCCGCCGTCGTCGATGCCGTCAACGCCGATCCC
Source organism: uncultured Bradymonadales bacterium (assembly GCA_964600555.1). Taxonomy (GTDB): domain Bacteria; phylum Myxococcota_A; class Bradymonadia; order Bradymonadales; family Bradymonadaceae; genus CAJXPB01. Next base: position 202 of record CAZRLK010000062.1, on the reverse strand, counting down.
CCGGAGGGTGCACCCTCGCAGCCGGTCCGCACCGCCAACGGTCGGGCGGTCATCACATTCGGCATCCTCGAGCGCCTGCGCCTCGACCGAAAACTCCACCGCAACGTCACCTTCGGCCTGTGCCGCGGCTGCCCGAGCCAGAGGTTTCGGGGCAAACCCGTCGCCGGCCTGCTCGGACTCAACGTCCTCAACCGCTACGAGA
>CAZRLK010000061.1:0-26235 GCA_964600555.1 uncultured Bradymonadales bacterium | reverse complement strand
CCCGCCGATGTTTTGGGAGTGGGAGGGCGTTTCAGATTTTTTAATGGGGAGCGTCGGCGGCCCGGCCGACGTTCCCGGGGGAGTGGGAGCCGTTGCGTTCGGCCGGCGATTCCGCCATGTTGCCGGGCGCGCCCACAATCGTCGGTCGATCGGGGAGGCTCGGTCGCTCGTAACCGTCAATCGTGGCTGGCGGATGTTCTCGAGATCATGATCACTCTTCCCGTCCGGCTCGGTGTCCTGGCTACCGCCGCGACGGCCACCTCGATCGCGAGCCTCTCGTAGACGGTTGCGGCGCTGGCGATGCCGGAGGTCGAGAGGCGGATTCGGCTCTGTGCGACGGCGGTGGCGTTCCGAGTTGCGGACCGCCGACACAGCGGGTATTTATCCGCAATCGCCGAGATGATAGTACGTGGCGGTCGAGTCGTCGGGACCGTTTGGTCGAGCCCCGTTCATTCGTGCGTGTCGCCAGCAGGCCGAGTCGTATGCGCCAGGAGAATGCACCGCCGCACCGCCCCGTCGTCATCGGCGGGGTCGGAGGAAGCGGCACGCGGGTGGCCGCCCGAATCGTCCGGGAGCTCGGCTTCGATCTCGGTGTCACCAACCACGCCCACGACGAGCTTTTTTTCGCCCTGCTGGTCAATCGACCCCGGTGGTATTTCGAGGCGGATCCGGCCGAGATCGAGTGCGGGATCGAGCTGTACGCCCGGGTCCGCACCGGCCTCGCCCGGCTCGCTCCGAGCGACCTGCCGTTCGTGGCCGAGGCGTTCGTCGAGCGGCTCGTCCACCGGTACAACCGCAACCAGTCGTTCGGCGAGAAGCTGATGCTGGCGGCGAACCTCCTGCCCGGCTCCGAGGGGCGCCACGCGATGGACGAGCCCGTCGGCTGGGGCTGGAAGGACCCGCCGAGCCACGTCTTCGTCGACCACCTCGCCGAGCAGTTTCCCGGGATGCGCTACATCCATCTCGTCCGCCACGGCCTCGACATGGCTTTCAGCGACAACCAGAACCAACTGTACAACTGGGGCCGGATGTTCGGTCTGCACCCGCCGTTTTCGGACGAGGAACTGCCGAACAAGTCGGCGACCTACTGGCTCGAGGCGAACGAACGGGCGATCGGGCTGGCCGAGGAGGCGCTCGGCGACCGAGCGCTGGTGGTACGGTTCGAACGAATGTGCCGCGATTCGCGGCCGACCGTCGAACGGATCGCCGAATTCCTCGACCGGGACGTGCCGGGCCAGAAAATCGACGAGATCGCCGAGATCCCGCGGCTCCCCGACAGCGTCGGGCGCCACCGCGAACGCGATCTCGAACAGTTCTCCGACGAAGTGATCGCCGGGACCGAACGACTCGGCTTCGAAGTCGGCTGATGTTCTCTGACGTTTCCCCTGAGACGGGAGTGGTGTGATGGCGAACGACGCAGACTCTCAACCCGACGACAAAGGAACGACGGTGAGTGATTCCTCCGACGCCTACGAATACGAGCTGACGGTCGTCTTTCCGTGTCTCAACGAGGCCGAGACGCTCGCCGTCTGCATCCAGAAGGCCCAGCAGGCCCTCGAGGAGGGGGGCATCGACGGCGAAGTCGTCGTCGCCGACAACGGCAGCACCGACGGCTCGATCGAGATCGCCGAGCAGGAGGGCGCCCGGGTCGTCCACGTCGACCGACGCGGCTACGGGGCTGCGTTGATCGGAGGCATCGAGGGGGCGCGCGGCAAGTACATCCTGCAGGCCGACGCCGACGACAGCTACGACCTCGAGCGCATCCCGCTTTTTTACGACAAACTCGAGGAGGGCTACGACCTGGTGATGGGCGACCGGTTCGAAGGGGGCATCAAGCCGAATGCCATGCCGTTCATGCACAAATACCTGGGCAACCCGGTGCTGTCGTTCATCGGACGGCTGTTTTTCGACAGCGACGTCGGGGACTTTCACTGCGGGCAGCGCGCCTACCGCCGCGACAAAATCGAAGAGCTGGACCTGCGGACGACGGGGATGGAGTTCGCCAGCGAAATGATCGTCAAGGCCGAGCTGCACGACTTCGAGATCGCCGAGGTACCGGTCCGGCTGTTCCCGGACGGCCGCGAGGAGGGCGAGGCGCACCTGGATACCTGGCGAGACGGGTGGCGCCACCTGCGATTTTTGCTGATGTACAGCCCCCGGTGGCTGTTCGTGTACCCGGGCCTGTTTTTGATGATGCTCGGTCTGGGTCTCGGCGGGTGGCTTTTCTTCTCGCCGCCGATCGAGATCGGCGCACTGACGCTCAACATCCACACCTTCCTGTACGCCGCCCTGATGGTGCTGGTCGGCTTCCAGGCGATCTGGTTCGGCATGTTCTCGAAACTCTTCGCCGTCAACGCCGGCCTGTATCCCGAACAATCGCGCGTCGACCGGATGCTCGGAGATTTCGATCTCGAGGCGGGGCTCGGGGCCGGCGCGCTTTTGACCGCCGCCGGGCTCGGGTTCACCATCTACGCGCTCGTCTACCACTACGAGTGGTTCCAGACGCTCGGCTACGAGGAGACGCTGCGCATGATCATCCCGGCGTTTACGGCCGTGGCGCTCGGCTCCCAGATCATGCTCTCGAGCTTTTTCGTCAGCACGCTCGGGCTGCCCCGGGCGGAGTCGACGTCGTGAACGCTGGCCCATGTTACGAAACGAGCCGTTTGATGGAGACGTGGCGGTTGCCCGTGTAAGTCAGATCGCGAGCGAGGCGGTCCCCTCTGTGCGAGCACGGACCCGACGATGGCGAGGCGGGGAGCGGGTGGGTGTGCAGGTCAGCAGGTCACCTTCGGGGCACGGTCGGTTGCAACGCGAAATTACTTGTATCATACAGACGTCGGAGAGTTGAGAATTCGCAATCGTCGTGACCGTCCCGACTTGCAGTCTCGGAACAGATGCTGACCCCGACCACGTGGCCGATTTGGCTTGGAGCCCTGCTCGCCGGCCTGTTGTTCAGCTCCGGTGCGAGTCTCTCGTACGTCCTCGCGGTTCGACTGTTCCCGGAGGCGCGGACGGGGGTCCGAGCCACCGCGAGTGCGGGGCTTTTCGTGTGGGGGCAGGGGGTGCTGTTTTATTTGCTGGCCTCGACCGGGCAGTTCGGGTGGGTGCAGGTGTTGATCGTCGGCGTCGCGGCTGCCGCGAGCGTGAGGATGCTGCTGCGCGAGGATCCGACCTCTCTCGAGCACCTGAAGCACGACCTGGAGAGCCTCCGTGACTTCGGGGCCTTCCTGCTCACCAGCTGGGTGACGCCGGTGGTCGTGGTGGTGGCGGCCTTTTTGATCGCCCACCTGTTGCGCTCGCTCGTCATTCCCCCGCTGGCCTGGGATTCGCTGTTGTATCATCTCACGCGGCCGGCGTTGTGGATCCAGGATGGCGGGTTCACCGCCTTCGATCTGCCCGGGAAGTGGGCGCATTCGCGCCTGTTTCCGCCCCTCGGCGACTCGCTGTCGGCGTGGCTGATGGTCCTCACGCGGTCGGATGGTCTGCTCCCGCTGTACTGGATGGGCGTCTGGGGCGCGATGGTGATGGCCGGCTACACCGCCGCCCGCCAGCTCGGGGCCTCGCGCACGAGTGCCCTTCTGGCGACCCTCTGTGCCGGGCTCGTGCCGGCTCTCAGCTCCCACATCTTCGTCGCCTACTCCGACCACGTCGTCGCACTGCTGGTGCTGGTTTCGTTCGTGCTGTTTTTGCACATGCTCGAGAGCCACCGCGAGATGGCCGGGGTCGTGGCCCTGGTGGCTCTGGCGACCGGCGCTGCCGTCAAACAGACCATCGCGCCGTTCGCGCTCGTCGGGTCGGTGGCGTTTCTGGGGCTCGGCTGGTGGGAGGACGAGATATCGCTCGGCCGGATGACCCTCTGGGCGTTCGTCCCCTGTATCGCGATCGTCGTGCCGCATTTCGTGCACGTCTGGTGGGAAACCGGCTCTCCGACGTATCCCTACGGCCTGAGTATCGGCGATACCGTAATATTCGAGGGCCGATCCGACGAGATCTTCCGGGGGAGTCTCTCGGAGGAGAGAGTTCAGCGGAGTTTCTGGGAGAATCTCTGGCAACAATTCGTCCCGGGGTATCCGTCCGCTCCGGAGGCAAACTGGCGCAACCACGTCAATCTCGGCCCCGCCTTTCCGGTGCTGATCATTTCGTTTGGGCTCGTCCCGCTGTTCACCGCCGTGCAACAACGGGTGAAACGCTGGGCGGCGGGGCTGTATCTGGTGGCGGCGATCGGGACGTTGCTGATGGTCGTCAAGTTCTCCAACGGCTCGGGGCTCAACGTGGCGCGCTATGCGGCCGCCGCCCCGTTGATTTTGCTGGCGCTCGCTGCCCCCCGCCGACACTGGTTGTACAAAGTCCTTTTTATCGGCGGGCTCGCCGTGCATCTGTTTTATTTCTGGCCCACCAACTGGAGTTCTGTCGACTACCGGGCGACCGGCGAGTTCGCACTGAGGGCGCTTCCGTTTTTGCTCGCGGCCGCCGGGGTGTTGGTCTGGGGCGCGTATCGGAACTCCTCGCGGCGCTTCGGGCTCGCCGTCGCCGGCGCCGTGCTGGTCGCCTACCTCGCTCCGGCGACCGTCCTCGAGCCGGTCCGAACCGACTACCGTTACGATCTGTACCGGAAGGCGGCCGACGGGCAGAGTTTTGCGAACGTGCCGGTGACCGGGAGTCTGGCCCCGAGTTTTCCGTCGGCGCCGGTCTGGCAAGAGGCCGACGACCCCGACGACCCGAAAAGGATCGCCGTGGCCGTGGGATGGGACGGCTGGGGGTCCAACTATTTCGTGTATCCGTATTTCGGTCGGCGCCTACAAAATCAGATTCTTTATGTTCCCCGGACTGAAGACGGGACGGTCGTGCAGCCGACGGAACGGAATCGACAGAAAAAATTCGACTACGAAAGTTGGCGTCGACGACTGCTCGAAAAAGAGGTCGAATACGTAGGGGTGTTGGCGCCCCATCCTCGGGAACAGCGCTGGATGGACAATCACCCGGAACATTTCGAGCTGGTGACCCGGGGGGCGACGCCCGGAAACCGGCTGTATCGGGTCGTCAGCGAGGAGGAGATCGCGTCGCGGCGCCAGGAACTGGAGGCCCGCGTCAGCGAAACACGGCCGCAGCCCGAGCACGAACTCGACGCCCGGTTCGGAGACTTCGCCCGGTTGCTCGGCTACGATCTGTCGACAAACGAGGTTCGGCCCGGCGAGACCTTCACCGCTACCTTTTATTTCGAGCCTCTCTCCGAGATTCCCCGTTCCTGGAAGACGTTCGCCCATGGCGAGGGGAGCGGTCCGTACACGAATCTCGGGTACGAGGCCGGGAAGGGTTTTTATCCCGTCGAGGAGTGGAAACAGGGGACTTTTCTCACCGACGAGTACACGATTCGGGTCCCTTATTCGTGGAACGAGGGGAAATTCATCGTGTACCTCGGATTTTATCACGACCGGAAAGGACGAACCCCCGTCGAAGGCTCGTCGCCGACCGACGGCAACCGGCGGCTGAAAGCGGTCGAGGTGGAAGTGCGGGAGTGACGCGGCGCCCCGTCCGGCGGGATCACTCGATCTGCGACTCCCACTCGAGGGCGGTGCGGACGATGAACTCGAGGTCGTCGTATTGCGGCTCCCAGTCGAGGGTCCCGCGCAGGCGGGAGGCGTCGGCGACCAGCGCCGGCGGATCGCCGGGGCGCCGGGAGGTCGGTTCGACGGGAAAATCGCGGTCGCAGACGGCTTTGACCGCGTCGACGACCTCGCGGACGGTGTAGCCGTCGCCATACCCGCAGTTCATGGCGTCGCTGTCGGCTCCCTCCTCGAGATGATCGAGCGCGAGGCGGTGGGCGGCCGCGAGGTCGGAGACGTGGATGTAATCGCGCAGGCAGGTGCCGTCGCGGGTCGGGTAGTCGGTGCCGAAGATCTCGAGGCGCTCGCGCTCGCCGAGGGCGGCCTGGCTGGCGACCTTGATCAGATGCGTCGCGTTCGGGGTCGACTGGCCGGTGCGCCCCTCGGGGTCGGCGCCGGCGACGTTGAAATACCGGAGCGCGACGAACGAAAACGCCTCGTGGGCGGCGGCGACGTCCTCGAGCATCCACTCGATGGCGAGCTTGGAGCGGCCGTACGGGTTGATCGGGTCGGTCGGCGTCTGCTCGGTGATCGGGGTCTCGTCGGGCTCGCCGTACACGGCGGCCGTGCTCGAGAAGACGAACCGACCGACGCCCCGATCGACGCAGACCTCCAGCAGGTTGCGGGTGTTCGAAAAGTTGTTCCGATAGTACATCAGCGGCTTTTCGACCGACTCGGGGACGACGATGCTGCCGGCGAAGTGGATCACCGACCCGACGTCGTGCCGGTCGACGACCTCGCCCATCAGCGACGCATCGCCCATGTTGCCCTCGACGAAGGCGAGATCGTCGGGCACATTCTCGCGGACGCCGGTCGACAGATCGTCGACGACGACCACCTCGCGGCCGGCATCGAGCAGCTCGTAGACGACGTGACTGCCGATGTAGCCGGCGCCTCCGGTGATGAGCGTCGACACGATGTCCTCCTGGCTGAAGCGCAACGAACGTCTCGGGGATGGCGCGGCGAAACCTACACCCTCGGGAGTCGGGAAATCAAGGCGGGGTGGGGGCGCGGAGGTCGCGGGAGGGAGGAACGCGGGGGTCGCTGCGGGCGCAGAAGAGACCACGGAACGGCTCGCGCTTGGCCGCCTATCGTTCGGCGGTGCGGATGGAGTCGACCAGCAGGTGGCCCCAGTGGTCGGAGCGCCGATCGACGAGTGCAATACGTAGCTTCTCGCCGACATGCTCGTCGACTTCCCAGGTGTGAGCTCGAAGCATCTCCGAGTCGCGGCCCGTCGCGGTTCTCAAGACGCGTCCGGAGGGATCGCGCAGTTCCACCTGCAGCTTCTCGCCCCCTTTTCCCCCGCCGACCCGGAGGTGGAGAAGCGGGCGGCGGAGTTCGAACGACGGCGAAATGGCGACCCCCGTCGACTTGTCGCCGCCGTGAAAGGAGTTCATGAAGCGATGGCCGAAATACCCGCCGACCGGCGATTGCTTCGGCCGGGCGGAGGTTGTCGGGCCGTCTCCCCAGGCGTCGCCGGAGATGCGCCAAGTCGGCAGATCGGGCGTTTCGAAACCGTCGAACAGGAGGCGGCCGTCGTCCGGGGCGGGGGGCGGGATTTCCGGGGTGAACTTGACGAGACGATTCATCGTCCAGCCCGTCGGCGGAAGGGGGAGATCCCCGGTGTGGTAGTAGGTCTCGCGTCGATAGTCGGGCATCTGGTCGCGGAGGTCGTGGCGGGGATGGAGGAAGACGGCGCCGAATTCTCGGTCCCGGAGAGCCGCGTGCAGCCCGCCGACGCGCGTGGCGCGGTCGGACAGCGGCGGGCACACCAACGCCGAGAGCCCTCGTTTGCCGGCACATCCGGGGTCGACGTCGACGTCCTTGAGCCCCATCAGATGGGCGTGGACGTCCTTGTCGGCGAGCCGAGCATACCAGGGGAAGTAGGGGGCGAAGACTTCGCCGTCGACCTTCCGGATCGTCTCGAGCAGACGGTGATTGGCGGCCTGATCCTCGGCGCTCGGGAGGTACTCGGTCGGCTCCCAGCCTCGGGAGAGCGAGAATGCGGCACAGACGGTGAGCGCGGTGGCGAGCACGGCGTGGTGGAGCCGTATGTCGAGCCGGCGGGTTGCGTCCGCGAGGGCGACCAGGGCGACGGTTGCGGCGAAGGCGCCGCACACGAACACGGGCATGAAGGCGTTTTTAGCCGCCCATTGCGTCGACATCCCGACGGCGGCGACGAGGGCGGCGACGCCGGCCATCCAGCTCCAGTACACGAGGCCGCGCAGGGCCCGAACGCGGCGTTCGCTGCAGGCCAGCCACAGGAGTGCGGCAGCGAGGACCGTGCCGGTCAGCAGCCAGATCGGGGGAGCGAGGTCGAAGCTCGTCCGCAGGGCGTTCCAGAATCGTTCCGACGAGGAGTCGTGATGTTGGTGATACCCGTACATGTACGTCCACGACCAGCCGCCGGTCCATGCGTGAAGTACGCCGAGCCCCCCGAACCCGACGGTTGCGGCGGCGACGAGATACGACCCGAGGGCCCGCCATTCGATGAACAGGAGGGCGGCGGCCCCGGCAGCGACGAAGATCACGGCGGTCTGTTTGGCGAAGAAGGCGCTCGCCAGGACGACCCCCCACGCGGCCGTCCGGGGATAGACGAACTGCAAGGCGCCCTCCCCGCCGACCGGTCCCCGGCCGACCGGGGAGGTGCGCAGGCCGTACAACCCGATCGCGACCAGGGCGCACATCAATGAATCGGCGCGCACCAGGTCGTACCAGCCCGAGGTGAACGGATAGCCGAGAGCTACGACGGTGGCCCCGACACTGGCTGCGACGAGCGGGATGTACGGCTCGGCCTCCTCCGATTCGTAGCAGGCGGTGGCGACGAGCAATCCGAGCAGGGTCACCACCGACAGGACGCTGACGAGCCGTCCGACTCCATACGAGAGACCCGCGACCGGTTCGAGCGCCGCGAGGAGCATGGGATACGCCGGCGAATAAAGATGCGCGACGAAGTCGACCGAGGGAGGTTGATACGGAGGATGGCCCTGGGCGATGCGAAGCGCCTGGGTGAGCATGCCGTCTTCCATCCACTCGAGCTGAAAGCGGTAGGGAAGCCGGCCGGCGAAGGCGCGGAGCATCAGCGCGAGCTGGTACAGGCCCGGGAGGGCGAACACGAGCCAGAGTGATTTCGGCGGAAGACCCCGGCCCTCGGAGCCGGAGGTCCACCTGTCGAACCACGTCGAGACGTGTCGGAAAAGCCGTGATGGCATGAGGGGGCGCGGGACGGCGGTCGAGGGCTGTCGACGGAAATCTCCGGTAAATCGAAGAACGGCGAGAGACTAGGAAAATCCCCCGGCGGACTCAAACCGGCGAGGCGGCCGGGAATCGGGCGGGGCGCGTCGGATTCGTGTCTCCGGCGCCACGATTATCCGTCGGGAGCACCCAGAACGACGCCGTCGAGGCAGAACCATCGCTGGGCGGCGTCGGCGGTCGTGACGCGCAGCTCGAGGTCGGCGCGCTCGCCGGCGTGTTCGGGGGTCTCCCAGGCGCGCCACTGGAAGCCGCGCCGGTTGCGGACCACCAGCGGCTCGCGCGGCTCGCCGTCGATGCGCACCTCGAGCTCGACGGCGGCGCGGTCCCAGACGACGACGCGGTCCTCGATGCCGCCGGCGACGACGAGGTGCGAGCCGAGCCGGAGGTCCTCCCAGCGGAGGACGAGCGAGCCCTGGTCGGTCGGGTGAGCCGAGAGGGCGCGGCGGGTGTCGCCGGCGTGGGTGCAGGTTTTCGGGCGGACGTTCAGCCAGGGGATGCCGACGTCTCCCTTCCAGACCGGCTCGTTGTCGCCCGACTGGCGAGGCATCGCTCGCGGGCTTTTGCCGTCGGGGCGGTAGGCGACCTCCAGCCGATCGAGTTGGTTCGACAGCAGGCGGGTTTCGTCGGGCGGGTCGACGCCGAGCAGGTGGTAGCGTCCGACGGAGGTGCGCTCGACGACGCTCCCGATTTCGGCGAGTCGATCGAGGTAGGCGCCGTTGCGTCCGGGGCGGGCGATCGCCCAGATGTGCTCGGCGCTCAGGGCGCCGGTCGGGTCGGCGAACGAGTCGAACAGATCGTCGCCGCGTTCGACGCCGTCCGGCAGCTTCGAGGAGTCGACCCGCCGGCCGTCGATGAACTGCAGGTGCCAGTCGCTCCGGTCGATCAGGGCGTCGCCCGCCTCGAGCGACTCGGCGAGGCGGGTTTCGGCCCGCTCGAAGCCCCGGTGCGACATCGAGGTGACGAGCGTCCAGGCGAGCCAGCCGCCCGTCGTGAGGGCGGCGGCGACGACGGTGGCGGAGGCAGCCAACACTCGAGTGCTCGGCGGATCGTCGGTCTCGGCACCGTCGGGCGGGACGGCGACCAGCGCGAAGGCGACGAACAGGAAGGCGCCCAGATAGAAGCTGTCCCAGATGATCCCGTTGAACATCACGAACCAAAGGTAGGCGGTGCCGGCGAAGGCCACGAGGCGGTGGGTCGACGAGCGGCCGAAGGCGACGGCGCCGGCGAACAGGGTGCCGACGCCGGCGAGCTGGATCGGGAGCAGCCAGCCGTCGAGCCCCGCCTGATAAAAGTAGCCGGCGAAGCCGAGTTTGCCGTGGAACCAGCCGGCGTGGGCGGCGCCGTACTCGCGGAGCCACCGCAGCGTGCCGAACCAGAAGGCATCCGGGTCGGGGGCGACGAACGGGACGAGCAGGACGGCGGTGAGGGTGCCGCAGATGGCGAGTCGGGGGAGCATCCGCCGCCAGCCCAGGTGGCGCCACATGGCGAGCAGCACGAACGGGGCGACGATGACGCCGTAGTGGCGCGTCGACAGGGCGACGGCCAGCATGGCGGCGACGATCCACCAACGCTCTCGGACGACGGCGCCGAGGAGCAAAGCGAGCACGCCCCACCAGACGTGGGGTTCGGCGTACAGGCCGTTCCAGTGCACCGACGGCAAAAACAGCCAGACCGACGCGATCGTCAGCACCGCCGCCTCGGCCCACTCGCGGCGTTCGTCGTCCGGGCCGGCCGCCGCCCACCAGAGGCTCGCCACGACGCACAGGTCGGCGAGGACGCCCATCCAGCGGATGTCGAGTTCGACGAGTTTCGGCGGCAGGTAGGCGAGCCACATCGCCGGCAGGTAGGTGAGCGGGATCTCGCTGCCGCGCTGCATGGCGTGGATGGCGTACGGGTGGCGGCCGTCGAGCAGGTGGTCCTGAGCGCTGTCGACCAGGGCGAGCATGTCGCGGACGGCGGGGTCGATCGCGGCGACGTCGAGGCCGAGCCCGCGCAGGGCGAGCCCCGAGGCGACGATCACCGCGAGGAGGCGGCCGGTCGAGATGCGGGGAGCGAGTGCGGCGGCGGCCATCGCGGCGGCGGCGGTGACGAGGGCGATCCGGGTCGGCAGGCCGTCGAGATCGGCGATCGCGAGGCCCTGGTAGCTCGGGCCGGTCGTCCAGACGTAGATCAGGCCGAGGCCGAGGCAGGCGCCGAGGCGTTCGACGAGTCGCGGGCCGCTCCACGGCGAGTCTCGAGGGCCGGTGTGAGCGGGCGGGGGCGGCGTCCAGAGGCAGAACAGAAAGGTCGCGGCGTAAGCGAGCGTGAAGGCGAGCCGGCGTTCCGGCACCGCCGCCAGGTACTGGCCGAAAAGCAGGGCCGGTGCGGCGACGACCGCGAGGGCGCCGAGGCGGACGCGCCAGGTCGAGATGTCGCTGCTGGACGGATTCGACTCCAAGACGGCCTCCGAGCCTCGAGCTCAGTCGCTCCCGATCGTGCGGACGCTCTCGGCGAAATCCTCGCGTGTGTCCGCCGACCAACCGGGAGGCTGAAGCCATAGCGCGACGCAGGCCCCGATCGCAATCGCGGCGGAGAGGAGGCCGGATCCGACCAGCCACGGGTGCGAACGTCTCGGGAGGGTCATGCGGGAAGATGGAATCAAACGTCGAGAAGCTCGTGTTCGGTGTGCCGGGAGCTGGTCGAGAGGCGCCGAGACCCGCCTGCTTGTACCAGAACTCTCGCGTGCTAAACAATTGCGTCGATTCGGCGCGGTTCCCGGTGGAGGCACCGGGGTCGGCGCCGTCCGCTGGATGCTGAGAACTTCAAAGCAGTAGCTTCCATGAGCGATACGTCCTGGACCCGAAAATTGCGGCGCTACGTCGCTTCGTCCTCGTCCCTCGAACTCGGGGTCGTCGGGGGATTGATCGTCCCGCTGGCGTTGATGCACGTCGGGTTGCGGATCGTGCGGCTGATCGACCGGGGGACGGGCGGCGGGGTGTTGACGCTTCTGGACCTGTTCAAAGGGGACGTCTTGCTGGTGGCGGGCCTCGGGTTGTTCGCCGTGGGGCTGGTGCGCCGGGCGGGTGCGGGGGCGGGGCGACGGCTGGCGGTGGTCGGCCTGCAGGTGGTGTTTTTGCTGGTTGCCGCGATGGAGCTGATCGGCCACAACTTCTACATGGCGACCGGGTCGATCCTCGACTACTCGTTGATCGCGCACTCGATCGCGAAATTCGAGCTCGCTTCGGCGGTGATGGTCAGCGAGATTCCGGTCGGGTTCGTGGTCATGTCGGCGGTGGCGGCGCTCGGGGTCGTCGCGCTGCCGTGGGGGGTGGCGTGGTGGAGTCGCCGGGCGTTCGAGGGGAGTGGTGCAGGGGGCTTCGGCGAGGAGGCGGGGGAGGATGGTGTCGGTTCGACGGTTCTGCTGATGGCGGCAGGGGGGCTTCTGGCACTCGGCGCCGGACTGCCGGCGCTCGTCGTCGACAACACCTCGTTTGCGCGCCCCGCGGCGGCGAACATCCTGTTGTCGATCTCGCCGGGGGGCAGCTCGGGGGCGCCGACGGCCGGTTATCCGCCCGCCGACTACGAGGCGACGGGGGCGACGATCGAACCGACCGGCGGGGCGGGCGACGGGGAGAAGCGCAACCTGGTGTTCATCAACCTCGAGTCGACGCGGGCCCGCTCGACGACACCGTACAACCCGGATCGCGAGACGACCCCGAACCTCGAGGAGCTGGCCGACGAGAGCGTCCTCGCCGAGGATGCGTACGCGGTCGTGCCGCACACCTCGAAGGCGCTGATCGCGATGCACTGCGGGATCGAGCCGCGGTTGAACATGCCGGTCACCGAATCGCGCCCCGACGGCATTCCGGCCGAGTGCGTCGCCGATCTGTTGAAACAGCAGGACTACCGGACGGTCTTTTTTCAGTCGGCCCGGCGGGCCTTCGACGGCAAGCCGGTCGAGGGGCGCGCCCAGATGGTCGAGAATTTCGGCTTCGAGGAGTTTTACTCGGTCGAGGACATGGATACGACCGGGATGGAGAAGGCGAATTACTTCGGCTACGAGGACGACGTGATGCTCGATCCGAGCCGCGAGTGGCTCGAGGAGCACGGCGACGAGCCGTTTTACGTCTCGTATCTGACGCTGACGCCCCACCACCAGTACCTGGCGCCCCGCCGGTACGGCCGCCACGATTTCGCCGACGGCGAGAGGCTCAACCGCTATCTCAACGCGGTGCACTACGTCGACCAGTTCGTCCAGAACATTCTCGATCAGTACCGCGATCTGGGGTTGTACGAGGAGACGATCTTCGTGATCGTCGGCGACCACGGCGAGGGGTTCGGCGAGCACGGGCGCAACCAGCACGACAACGTCATCTGGCAGGAGGGGCTGAGGGTGCCGTTCGTGATCCACGACCCGCAGCGCGCCGACGCGCCGGAGCGGATCGACGAGCCGGTCAACCACCTCGACATGCTGCCGACCTCGATGGATCTGCTCGGCTACGAGATCGAGGGGGCGAATTACCCCGGCAAGAGCATCTTCGAGGTCGAGCGGACGCGGCCGATGTACGCGCACTGCTGGTACGAGCGGCGGTGCATGGCGCGGATCGAGGGGGACGAGAAGTTCATCCACCATTTCGACAAGCGTGGCGAGGAATTTTACGACCTGGGGGAGGATCCGCGCGAGAAGACGAACATCATCGCCGAGCAGGCCGACTCCAAGATCGACGCGCTGCGCCGCGATCTGAAGCGCTGGCGGGGGAGTGTGATCGAGATGTATCGCGACTACAGCCGCGACGACATCGAGGAGTTCGTCTATCGGGAGCGCCCCGAGATCGACCACGAACTCGAGATCACGTACGGCGACAAGGCGAAGTTCCTCGGCTACGACCTCTCGCGCGAAGAAGTCCGGCCCGGGCAGACGCTGAAGGTGACCTACTATTTCGAGACGCTGAAAAAGATCGGCACCGAGTGGAAACTGTTCGTCCACGGGGAAGGGGGCGGGAAGATGCTCCACCTCGATCACGTGCCCAACAAGGGGCTGTATCCGCTCAACAACTGGAAGCCCGGCGAGTACGTCGCCGACGTGCACGAATTCCAGGTGCCGGAGGATTTCTCGGGCGAGAGTCTGCGGGTGTATCTCGGCATCTACAGCCACGACGAGGGGCGTTTGCCGATCGAGGGAGACGTGCAGACGAAGGGCGAGCGGCGTCCGAAGATCCTCGAGATTCCCGTCGTGCGCGACTGAACCGTCGGCGCCGCGGCGGGTTGGACGCCGGGCGACGAGCTGACTCGACTCCGGGTGGCAGGTTGCGATGATGGCTTGGTGGAAAAGCCGGGGATGGCGGGGAGTGGCCTTCGAGGTGGCGATGGCGGCGATGGCGGTGGCGGCGCTGGTGCCGATCTGGCGGCCGGAGTGGCTCCCGCTGCAGGATCTCCCGCAGCATCTCGCGGCGATCCGGGTGATCGGCGATTTTGCGCACCCGGAACTTCGCTTCGAGGAGTTTTTCCGGCTGACGCCGCTGCAGACGCAGTATCTCGGCTACTACGGGGCGGTCTGGATCCTGTCGTGGGTCTTCGAGGTCGGCGTGGCGAACCGGCTGTTTTTGTCGATGTGTCTGGTCGGGACCCCCTACGCGATGCGCTACCTGCTCGCCGAGCTGGGGCGGCCGCGTTATCTCGTCTGGTTCGTCTTTCCGCTGCTGTACAACACGTTCCTTTTGCTCGGGTTCGTCAACTTCATCGCGGCGGTCCCGTTGATGTTGTTTGGGCTGGGCCTGGCGGTGCGTCTGCGTGACGAGTTCACGACCGGCGCGGCGGTGGGGCTCGGGGTGGTCGGGCTGATCTGTTTTTTCATGCACGTCGTGCCCTTCGCGTTCCTGGCGATCGGGACGGCGGCGGTCGGGCTGGGCGGGTCGGTTCGGGCGACACTCCGGCGGTGGTTGCCGATGTTGCCGGCGGGGATCGTCTCGATCGCCTGGACGTTTTTCAGCCCCGCCGGCACCTCGGCGACCGAGGCGGTCGGCCGGGGCGGGGAGTATCGCGGCTGGGCGACGGCGCTCGAGGAGCTGCCGGACTGGTTGATCAATCTCACCCCGCAGTCGCTCGACGAGCGGCTTCTGGTCGTCTACGCCGTGGTCGTCGTCATTGCGATCGTCGCCGGCGCGTGGGGAGGCCGGGGGAGCGGCGAGGGGCGGGGGCTGTCGGTGCCGCTCGCGCAGCGGATCGGCTTCCTGGCGCCGCTGGCGTTCGTCGGGTACTTCGTGCTCCCGATCTCGTACGACTGGATCTGGCCGATCTCGCCGCGGTTCGGGCTGCTCGGGCTCGTGTTGTTGATCCCGGCGCTGCCGGCGGCCCGGCGGGTGCCGGCCCACGTGATCAGCCTGCTGTTGGTCGGCGTCACCGTCGTGCAGTTCTCGCACGTCGGCGAGCAGTTTCGGGCCTTCAGCCAGCGGGAGGTGGGGAACCTCGAGGAGGCGATCGAGGCGATTCCGCCGGGGCGGAGGGTGGCGGGGCTGATCTTCGATCGGGGCTCGCAGCACGTGCGGTTTTCGCCGTTTTTGCACGCCGTCGCCTACTATCAGGCCCGGCGGGGCGGAGCAGTGATGTTCACCTTCGCGGACTTTCCGCAGTCGCCGTACCGGTTTCGCGAGGAGAATCGTCCTCCGAGGGTGCGGCCGCGCTGGGAGTGGACGCCCCACCGGGTCGACCCGCGCGAGGATCTCGGCTGGTACGAGTACGTGCTGGTGCGCGGCGGGCCGGGCGAGATCCGGGGGCAGGGCGAGACGTTCGAGAAGGTCTTTCACAGTCGCCGCTGGTCGGTCTGGAAGCGGACCGACGGGTGACGGAGCCGTTGCGTTCGCCGGGCGGAGCGGTATGATCGGGCCCCGTATTCGTGTTCGAGCTGCAGGGTGATCATGCCCGACGATCGAGAGTCGAGTCTCCAGGCCCTGTTCAAGTGGTGTTTCGTGATGGGCGTGGCACTTCTGGCCTTTCTGGCCGGCTCGTACACGACCGAATTCGAGAGGTTTCCGTACCCGCAGCTTCTGGAGAAGCCCTTCGAGGGGCTTCGCGCCTACCGGGAGCGCATGGAGCTGGTCGAGCCCGACCCGGAGAGTGCCTCGCAGTGGCAGAAGGTCTCCGATCCGAAATCGGGCGTGCTCGTCCACCGCGAAGACGAGGTGACCGACGGGTACGTCTTGTTTACCTCGGCGCACGAGAGCGCCGCGTATCTGATGGACAACGACGGGGAGGTCGTCCACGAGTGGGGGATCTCGTTTCGCGAGGCCTTTCCCGATCACGGCGACGTCTCGAATCCCGTCCCCGAGCACAAGATTCACTGGTCGGAGGCGCACCTGTATGACAACGGCGATCTGCTCGCGCCGTTTACGACCGGCGCCGACACGCCCTACGGGTATGGGCTGGTGAAAGTCGACGAGGATTCCGAGGTGATCTGGCGGTATCCGGGGCGAGTCCACCACGATGTCGACGTCCGGGAGGACGGGACGATCTGGGCGTTGACCCACCGGTTTCGCGACCTGAGCGAGGATCCGCTGCCGGGTGGGCCGACCTGGAGCGATCAGGCGCTCGAAGATTTCGCCGTGAAGCTGTCGCCGGACGGCGAGGAGCTGGCGAGGTACTCGCTGCTCGAGATCGTCGCGCGCTACGACGACGACGTGATCGACGAGTGGTTCGTCGACGAGAAGCCCTGGGATCTGCTGCACACCAACGACATCGACGAGATCGGAGAGGATTTCGCCGAACACCACGCCTTCGCGGAGGCGGGGCAGTTGATGTTCTCGTCGCGATCTCTGAACGCCATCGGGCTGGTCGATCCGGACGACGGGGAGCTCGACTGGATCACGCGGGGGTTCTGGGACAAGCAACACGATCCGGACGCGATGCCGAATGGCGAGGTGATGATCTTCGACAACAAGGGGGCGTCGGGGCCGGGAGGGCGCTCGCGGATCGCGTCGTTCGACCCGGAGACGCTCGAGATATCGTGGAGTTACGCGGGGACCGAAGACGAGCCGTTCGACTGCCCGTGGTGGGGGACGCAGATGCCGCTGGAGAACGGCCACGTGCTCGTCTCGGACAGCCGGCACGGGCGGCTGTTCGAGGTGAATCGCGACGGGGAGCTGGTCTGGGACTGGCGCTCGCCGGCGATCGCCGAGTTCAAGGGCGAGACGTACGTGGCGAACACGAAGGCGCCGGCGGTGCGCGTCGATCCGTCGAGACTCGCATTCGAGCCGCAGGGGCCGATGGGCGAGGAGACGAAACTCGAGATCGACCGCGAGGAAGTCTTCGAGCGGGACTGAGCCCCCTGCGTTGGTGGAGGGGCGAGAGCCCGAGTGACGACCGCAGATTCGCAGATATCAGGAGAGGACGAGATGAACAGAGTCGCCGAGGAGAGTCGGGCTGACATCGACGACGAGCGGGCGGGCGGCGACGAGGACGAGGCGGCGGAGCTTTTGACGGTGATCGTCCCGTGCCTGAACGAAGAGGGCAACGTCGGCGACACGGCTCAGTCGGTATTCGATCTGGCGCCGGAGCTTCCGGTCGAGGTCGAGATTCTGTTCGTCGACGACGGGTCGACCGACGAGACGCTGGCGGTCATGGAGGAGATCGCCGGCGAGCACGACGAGACGTGTCGGATCATGGTCAACTCGGAGAACCTCGGGCTCGGGCGATCGGCGATGAAGGCCTACGAGCGTCTCCCGCCGGATTCGTGGGCGACGATTCTTCCGGGCGACAACGAGTTCATCTTCGAGTCGATCTGGAACTTCCTGGAGGTTCGGGACGAATACGACCTGATCGTCGGCTATCTCAACAACCCGGTCATCCGGCCGCTGTTTCGCCGTCTCGTCTCCAAGACCTTCACGGAGCTGGTCAACCTGCTGTACGGTTTTTCGTACCGGCATCTCAATGGGATGAAGATGTACCGGGTGTCGTGTTTTCGCGGGCTCGACATCCTCTCGTCGGGACACGCGTTCAACGCGGAACTGATTGCGAAGGCGCTTTTGCGCGACCCGACGATCCGGATCGGCGAGGTTCCGTACCTCGCCCGGGGTCGGGCGCACGGGGAGACGAAAGCGCTTCGGCCGAGTTCGGTGCTGCAGGCGATCGGTGAGGTCTACGAGGGCAAAAAGTCGGTGCAGGAGTACCGACGCCGGGTCATCGAGCAGCAGGATCGCGAGCCGTAGTTTCGAGCGAGGCGTCAGCGTGGGAGATGGCGAGCCACAGGGCGAGCGGGCGGAGCGGACCGAAAAATACGAGAAATCGACCGACTACGAGGCGTTGCTGGCGGATTTCAACGAGCGCATCGCCGAACTCGAGCCGCCGGCCCGGGAGTGCCCGCATCGTCCGACGACATTCATCGTCGGCGTCCCGCGCTCCGGGACGACCCTCCTGTACCAGGTGTTGGCGGCGACGGGCGGGTTCGGGTATCCGTCGAACCTCGCGGCGCGGTTTTTTCGTGCTCCCTGGATCGGTGCGCGCGTCGAGCGGATCCTCGAGCCGGTCCTCGAGCGCCGACCCTTCACGTTTGCCTCGAACGCCGGCCTGACCGACCCCTGGTACGAGCCCCACGAGTTCGGGTATTTCTGGGAGCGGCACTTTCCGTTCGACGACCACCACGAGCTGAGCGAGGGGTTCGGCCGCGGGGGGGCTCGGGAGGCATTTCGCCGCGAGGTGGGGGCGTTCGAGAAGGAGCTCGGGGCGCCGCTGTTGTTCAAAAACGTCCTCCTCGATTATGCCGTCGATCTGCTGGCTCGCTGGCTCCCCGAGGTGCATGTCGTCCATATTCGCCGCGATCCGTTGCTGGTGGCGCAGTCGCTGTATCGCACGCGGATCGAGTATTACGGCCGGGCGGACGCCTGGTTTTCGGTCCGCCCGGAGGAGGCCGACGAGCTGGAGTCGGCCTCGCCGGCTCGCCAGATCGCCGTCCAGATCCGGTCGGCGCTCGAGGCGCTGGAGGCCTCGCGCCGCGAGGGCGACGCGGCGGACTGGACCGAGCTGAGCTACGAGGACCTGTGCCGGGCTCCCCGGGAGATCGCCTCGACGATCGTCGAGATCAGCGGCGACGAGGGGCGCGCGTCGGTCGAGGAGCTTCCGGCGACGTTTTCGGCGCGGACCGAACGCAGGCTCGACGAGGCGGTTCTCGAACGACTTGCAGGTGAATTGGACCGACAGGGCATCGAGGCGACATGATCGAGACGACGAGCGACGCAGAGACCTGGGCGGCATGGTGCGACGAGGCGGCTCTCGACGACATCTACTGGGATCTCGACTATCTGGCGATCTGGGAGCGCGAAGAGTACGGGAGTCCGGTCGGTATTCGCTGCGAGACCGACCGGGGGACGGTGCTGTATCCGGTGGTGCGCGTGCCGCTCGACGAGCTCGCCGGCGGCGACGGGCGGGTCGACGTGCGGACCGCGTACGATTTCGGGGGGCCGTACCCGGTCGGGGAGGCCGGCGGGCAGGCGCTCGAGGCGTTCCGCCCGCACCTCGAGGAGCTGCTCGCCGACTGGAACGCGGTCACGGAGTTTGCCCGTCTGCATCCGCTTCGCCTGGAGGCGCTGCCGGAGGATGCGACGTTCCACGCCGAGAATTTCGTCGCCGATCTGCGGGCGGGCTACGAGGGCGTCGAGGAGGAGTACAAGGCCTCGTTCGACCGCAACGTGCGCAAGGCGGAGCGCAACGGGCTGGAGGTCGAGATCGACGCCGATCCGGGGGAGCGAGAGCGCGAGGCGTTCGCCGATCTGTATCTGGAGACGATGCGCAAGGTCGAGGCGGATCCGTTTTATTTTTTTGCGCGCGAGACGATCGAGGCGCTGATCGACCTGCCGGAGATGGCGACCGTCACGACTCGCTCCGAGGAGGCGATCGTGGCGAGCGCCCTGGTGCTGAGGTCGGCGAACGACCTGTTTTACTTTCTCGGCGCGTCGGATCGCGACTATCTGGAGTTGCGGCCGAACAACATCCTGTTCGACCGCATCATCCGCCACGCAGCCGAGGCGGGTCACGAGCAGTTGCACCTCGGGGGCGGGAGTCCGGGACTGCGTCGGTTCAAACGGCAGATGGCGACCGGCACGGTCGATTACCACCTGTTGAAGCGGGTCCACGACAGGGAGGCTTACGGCGAGATCTGTGAAGCCGAGGGGCTCGACCCGGAGGCCGACGCGTTTCCCCCCTATCGATCGACGCTGCTCGATCGGGCGTCGGAGTGAGACGTGGCCGGGGGGGGAGACTCGCCGGGCATCACCAGGCGGCCGTGCAGGTAGTCGCGAAAAAGCACGAGTACGCCGACGACGGTGAACGGGACCATCGCGACGAAGTGGCCGACCAGGGCGAACGAGGCGGCGGTGGCGGCGCCGACGCCGAAGAACATCACGGCGGTTTTGACGAAATAATGGTAGGTGCCGACGAAGCCCGGCGAGGAGGGCAGGACGGTCGCGAAGGCGCTGAAGACGGCGATCGCCATCGGCGCGTGCCAGGGCAAATCGAGGCCGAACGCCCACCCCCAGATCCCGATCGCGACGACGGCCGTCGACCAGTACAGAAAGCTGAGGACGACCACGGCGACGGTCTGGCGCAGGGAAGCGAGGCCGGCGACGCCGTCGGCGAAGGCCTCGGCCTGGTCGGTGAGAAACGACGAGATCCGCTCGCCGAAGACCGAGGTGAGCGTGCCGACGAGGCGGGTGAACACCTCCGGGCGGCGGCTGACGAGCATCACGCCGAGCAGGGCGGCAGCGAGCAGCGCGGTCGTCACGTACACGACGGCCATCTGCGGGACGCCCTCGCTCGAGAGGTCGATCAGCGCGAAAAAGACGAGCGTCAAAAACAGGATGGCGAGCGTGAGCATGTCGAGCAGCCGTTCGAGGGCGATGGCGGCCAGCGCCGAGCTCGGCTCGACCTCGTCGTGCTCGTGGGTGAGGTAGCCGACGCGCAGCAGCTCGCCGGCACGAAACGGCAGGACGTTGTTGCCGACGAAGGCGACCAGCACGGATTTGAACATCCGCCAGAAGCCGTATCGGTGCAGGTGCCGGAAGAGGACCGTCGAGCGGAGGGTCATGCAGACGAACCCGAGGAATTTCGGCACCAGGGCCAGCGCGAGGATCGGGAGGCTGGCGCGCCGGATTTCGTCGGCGACCGCCCCGAGGTCGACGCGGTGGAGGGTCAGGTAGATGAACAGCGCCGAGATGGCGAGCCCGAGGCAAAATCCGCCCCAGCGCCGAAGCGACGAGGGGTCGGTCCCGCCGGTCGATGGCCTCGGCTCGTCGCTCATCGACTCAGCTCGGGGCGGTCGGCGATGTAGCTCTGGAGGGTGGGCCGGGGGACCGGCGCGTTGCCCATGCGTCGGATGTGGATCGCCGACAGGCACGTCCCCAGGTACATCGCCTCGGCGGTCGAGGCGTCGGTCAGTGCCGAGGCGACCAGGGCCGACAAAAAGACGTCGCCGGCGCCGACCGGGTCGAGCGGCTGGCGGACCATCGCCGGCAGGTACTCGGTCTGGCTGCGCTTGTCCTCGCCCTCGCCGTCGGGCGGGTAAAACAAAAGCGCCCCGCGCTTGCCGAGCGTCAAGGCCAGGTGATCGGCGCCGGTGCGCTCGAAGTAGTTGACGGCCAGGTGCGACAGCCCGCTCTCCTTGTCGCCGAAGGCGAACCGAAGCTCGTCTTCGGTCGGCGCGGCGACGGTCGGCCGGGCGAACTGCAGGAGACTCGAGGTGCCCGAGCCGCTGACGTCGACGAAATACGGCGTGTCGGTCCCCTCCGCGCGCTCGACGACGCCCTCGACGAGCCTGGGGCCGAACAGCCCGTAGCCGAAGTCGGTGACGACCAGCGCGTCGTGCGCCTCGAGCAGGGCGTCGAGCCGGTCGAGCAACTGTTCGGTGGCCCGGGTCGAGGCCGGGGTGTAGGGGCCGCGGTCGACCTTGAACAGCTTCCGGTCGTCGACCAGATAGCGACTCTTGACGAAGATCGGCCGGTCGTCGACCTCGACGGCTGCGATCTCGACGCCGTCGCCCTCGAGGGCATCCGTAAATCGCGTCGCTTCGGCGCCGTCCCGGACCGTCGTCAAAAGCGACGCCTCGGCGCCGAGCGAGGTGAGCTGGCGGGCGATCAGACCGGCGGCGCCGACGAACCACTCCTCGCGTTTCGGCGAGACGGTCAGCATCGGGCTCTCGCTGGCGACGCCCTTTTCCTCGCAGTAAATGTAGTGATCGAGCACCGGATCGCCGATCACCAGCACCCGGCGGTCGGCGAAGGCGTCGAGTCGCCGCTCGAGGCCGGCCGCGTCGATGCCGTGGCGCCGGGTGTACGCCTCGATCTTCTGGTGCTCGAGGTCGAACTGGTCGCCGAACTGCTCGATGATCGAGGTCGACGAGTAGACGACGTCGCCGGAGCTGAAGACGACCTTGCCGCCGTACTCCTCGACGAGCTTCTTCTCGCGGGCGAACCGCGGGTCCGATTTCGTCTCGTACTCCTTGCCCTTGACGTAGATGTCCGGCGAGAGGCGCTCGAGGACCGGGCCCGCCCACTCGTGGTGGTCGATGCAGACGTACGAGACGAACTCCAGAGCCGCCAGGTTCTCGGCGCGCAGCCGCTCGTTGATGTACGGCCGCCCGGGCCCCTTGTCGATCGATTCGTCGCCGGTGATGCTGACGATCAACGCGTCGCCCTGGTCGCGGGCGAACTGCAGGTAGCGGATGTGGCCGGGGTGGACGATGTCGAAGCAGCCGTGGCACTGGACGACCGTCTCGCCCTCGTCGCGAAGCCGCTCGCGCACCTCGGCGAGGTCGTCGACCTCCAGGATCTTGTCGTCGGGGGACGTGCTCATCGCTGAAGCTCCCGTGCCTCGTCGGCGACCGTCTCGATGACCTCGTCGCGCTGTGCGTCGCCCATCTCCGGATAGATCGGCAGGCTCAGGATCTCGGAGACGGTCCGCTCGGTCGCCGGCAGGGGGCGGTCGGCGAACGGCTCGAAGGGCTCCTGTTGATGCACGCCGAACGGATAGTGCACCTTGGCGCCGATCCCGCGCGCCTCGAGGCGCTCGAGGAGGGCGTCGCGGCGGGGATGGCGGACGACGAACATGCTGTACACCGAGCGGTGGCCGTCGGGCTCGTCCGGCGGCAGGGTGACGTGATCGGCGAGGCGCGCGCGGTAGGCGGCGGCGTGCTCGCGGCGCCGGGCGATCCAGTCGTCGAGGTGGTCGAGTTTGACCAGCAGGATCGCCGCCTGCAGCGTGTCGAGGCGGCTGTTGTTGCTGACGTGCGGGAAGACCTCGCGGCTGCGGCGGCCGTTGTCGCGAAGCTCGCGCACCAGCTCCGCCTCCCGGTCGTCGTGCAGGGCGACGAACCCGGCGTCGCCGCAGGCCGACAGCACCTTCAGCGGGTGGAGCGAAAAACAGCCGACATCCGACGTCCCGACATACGCGTCGCGGTATCTCGTCCCGAACGCCTGGGCGCAATCCTCGATGAGATCGAGGCCGTGCGTCTCACAGAATTGCCGGATCGGATCGAGATCGCAGGCGAATCCGTTGAGATGCACCGGCATCACCGCCGCCGTCCGGTCGGTCAGCGCCTCCTGCAGGCGGTCCGGGTCCATCAGCATCGTCTCGGGCTCGACGTCGACGAAGACCGGCTCGGCGCCCGCCATCACGATCGCCGAGACGCCCGAGACGAAGGTGTGCGAGACGGTGATCACCTCGTCGCCCTCGCCGATCCCGCGCATCCGGAGCGCCAGTTCGATGGCGTCGGTCCCGGAGCCGACGCCGACGACGTGCGGCACCCCGAGATACTCCGCCGCGCGGCGCTCGAACTGCGTCACCTCCTCGCCGAGGATGAACCAGCCGTGATCGAGGACGCGTTCGACCGCCTCCAGAATCTCGTCTTTGAGGGGCTCGTGCTGGGCGACGAGGTCGATGTACGGCACACTCATGGCAGGTTCTCGGCTGGTACTTGGACAGGCGTCGACCGGGGCGGACCGGACCGAGTCACTCCTCGAGATACCGCTCGCCGCCGAAATGCCAGTCGTCCGGGTGCTCTTTCATCCACCGGACGTTGTGGTGGATCGAGGCGTCGTGATCCTCCCACTCGCCGGCGCGGTAGCTTCGCTCGAGATCGCGGACGGCCTCTTCGACGGTGTGTTCGGGCCGAAAGTCGAGTTGATCGGCCGCCTTCTCGGCCGACAGGTGATACGATCGGTCGTCATCGGAGTCTTCGACCTCGATGGCGACGTCGCGGTCGAGGACGTCGCGGATCAGCTCCGCGAGTTGCATCACCGAGTAGTTCGCCTGCGAGACGTTGTAGGCCTCGCCGTTGATCGTATCGCGATCGGCCTCGAGCAGGTGGATGTAAAAGTCGGTGATGTCGTCGACGTGGATGTTCGGGCGCATCTGCTCGCCGCCGAAGACCGTGATGCCGCCGCGGTTCAGGGCGTGGGAGGTCAGGATGTTGACCACCAGGTCGAGCCGGAGTCTCGGCGAATAGCCGCAGACGGTCGCCGCGCGGACCGACACCCCGCAAAACTGCTCGTCGACGAGCCGCTCGAGGGCGCGCTCGCCTGCGGCCTTGTAGCGGGCGTACAGGGTGATGGGATCGAGCGCCAGATCTTCGGTGACGTCTTCGATCTCTTTGATGCCGTAAACGCTCGCGGACGAGGCATAAAGCAGGCGGTCGACGCCGGCGCGTTTGGCGGCGCGCATGACGTACTGGACGGCGTCGCGGTTGACGCTGGTCGTCAGCTCGGCGTCGAGCCGGGAGCTCGGGTCGTTCGAGATGGCCGCCAGGTGGATGACCGCCTCGTAGTCGCCGCGCTCGAAGACCCGGTCGACGAGGGCCTCGTCGCGGATGTCGCCCTCGATGGCCTCGAAGCGATCGTGGTCGGCGACCGGTGCCAGCGGCTCGCGGCCGAAAAAGAATCCGTCGAGGACCGTCACCTCGTGGCCGCGCTCGAGCAGCTTCGGGACGAGCACGGAGCCGAGGTAGCCGGCGCCGCCGGTCACCAGAATCGAATCGGCCTCACTCATGTCGGGAAACCTTCGAGCCGCGTAGACTCCGTGGACGAATGATGTACCGGAAGATAGGCCATGCCACCGCCGACAATCAAGATTCGGCTCGGGGGGACGGAGGGGCGTATGGCGTATTGCGTATGGAGTATCGAGTATGGGGTATGGAGTATGGGGTATGGAGTATTAGGTAGATGCCGTCCGAAAAGTCATCCGTCCCCCGAAACACCGGAACGATAAGCCGACTCGGGTCGCCTCGTTTCGTAGCCCCGGTCGGAGCGAAGCGGAGGCCGGGGTTGAACGCGCGGAGAAAACCTTTTTTTCAGTGTTTCCGCGCAATACCCCGGCCTCCGGCTCCCCTCGGTCGCCTGCGACCGGGGCTACGAGATCGTTTGAGAGCTCAAACGACCGGATCTCACGCCCGGGAATCCGCTCTGGGGAAGACACAGACTCGTCAAAACATCGCTTGATTTCGGGATCTCGTCCTTTTTCGGATGCCATCTAGGTAGGGCGTATGGGGTATGGCGTATGGAGTATGGGGTATGGCGTATGGAGTATGGGGTATGGCGTATGGAGTAGGGAGTAGGGGGTAGGGCGTGTGGAGTGGGCGTGTAGGGTCGGGTGAGGTCGCCGCATCGGGCCGCAGATAAAAAGCCGAACGTCGGTCGGTGCCGTCGGGTGCGGGAGGCGCGCCGGGCGAGATCTCGAGGGTTGTCAGAGGTGTCGGCCGGCACGCTCGGCGAGACGACGAGGGAGGCCGGACGTCTCGAGGAGCGTCTGCGGTCAGATGACGAGGGTTGCCGCATGTCTCGAGGAGCGACTGGACGCTACGGCGAGGGTTGTCGGATGTCTCGGGGAGCGACCGAGACGACGCGGCGAGGGTTGCGAGCGGGGGTGACCATCTCGCTCGGTAAAATGAGGACGGTTGCCGGTGCCTTCGTCATTTGGTTTGGCGACATGGGAACGGTTCGAGGGGGGCTCGACCATTTCACAGAGATGGCGACGCGTCGGAGGTTCGAACGGATGTGTCGGCTTCGAGCCCGATGCTCGCGGTTCTCAACACGGGTCACCCCCCATCCGGAACCGGGTCGCGTCGGTGGTCGCCTCCGATCTCGCGCGACCCGAACGGCGCGTCGACAGCTCCGCCCTCACCTCATTTTTCACAGAGACGACGCGCAACAACCGGTCGCCACCGTTCTCATTTCGCCACGCGACATCTCGAGACCGCCCGGAACCGTTCCCATCGTAATTTTCGCCGTCTTTTGGAGGCCGGCCCGTGTCGATCGGCTTCGAGACCGGAGGGTGTGGGTGGGTGTATCCGAGAGAGGGGGTTGGAAGGTCCGTCCGGTCGGTGGGGCGGATGGGCGTATTGGGTATGGAGTAGGGAGTATGGGGT
>CAZRLK010000060.1:6599-26916 GCA_964600555.1 uncultured Bradymonadales bacterium | reverse complement strand
GGGGCCGGGGCCGTGGAGGCCGAAATCAATGGCGGCGCCGATGTGGCCGGAGGACTCCCAGATGGCGACGTTCACCTCCTCGAGCTGGTCGTCGATGGCGTATGTCTGGCGGTCGGCGACGGGGTCGGGGACGACCTCACTCCAGGTCTCGGGTAGGCGGTAGGAGTCGGCCGGGGTCAGCTCGAGCGGGGCTTCGAAGGGGAGTGTCGGGCGGGGGGCAGCGGGCGGGGCGACGCGGTGGGGCGGCGGGTCGGGGTACCACCGGTCAACGGTTCCCACCGGTCGTAGATCACCTCCTCAGTCAACGGATGGTCCCTTCGAACGCGTCCCGGCCGCTCCAAACACTCGGGATCTAGATCGACGAGGCGACCGGTGTGACCGGTGGGATCGGTAGGAGTTCAGAAGTTACGGCGTCCCCTCAACGCACCGGATCGAAGCCGTCGGCCCAGGCGCTCGGGACGATTTTGTCGTCGGCGTTTTCCTCCAGGCCGATGCCGACGCTGGCGAGCGGTCGGTCCGCTTCGGTGAACCCCATGACCAGGATGTTGCGGACGCCGAACTCGAAGCCCCCGTCCCAGGCCTCGATGGTCTCGCAGAAGTCATCCAGCCGCGCCGGGGCCTTTTCGTTGCGTTCCAACGCCGCCGCCCGTCCGTCGAACGCCGGCATGCGTTTTTCGATTTCCGACCGGGAGGCGATCGGCAGCGACCGACACCGCTCGGGGTCGGTCATCGCCTCGGTGACGCGGTTCGCCAGGGCCTCGAGGTGCGGGGCGTTGTCGGGCATCACTCGCGTAGGAATCACCCGCTTGCCGCGGTTTTTGCGATGGACGGAGGCGATTTTCACCCCCGACTCGCCCGGCAGGAGTGTCGCCTCGAGGACGTGGCCTCGGGTGTGCCCACCGACGTAGCCGACCTCGACGGCGATGGCCACGACTTCGATGTACTCGCTGTTTTTCACGGAGATGTCGTTCTGGAACCGTTTGCGGTCGGCCGACCACTCCCGTTCGGACATCCCCATTTCCCATTCGCCGACCGCCTCCTCGAGGTCGCCGCCGCCTCTGTACACCTCGAAGACCCGCTCGACCTTGTCGGCCAGTGCATTCGCCGGCTCCAACACGCCGGCCTCTCCCCCGCCGCCGGACGCGGTATTCTCCGCCTCACCCGACTCCGTCTTCTCGGTCTCCTCCGACGCTTTGCCTTCTGGCTGTTCGGTTTTCTTGTCTCCGGCCCCCGCCGAGTCCCCGCCGCCGGAGCCGTCGCATCCGATACCGACGCCGAACACCAGCAACACGACCACCAACACCATACGTAAAGTCAATCCATTCATGGGTATCCACTCCATCCAAAGTTCGACCAATCCATCCGTACGCTGTTCTCGTCCGATTCGCGATTGTTACGGCAGATCGCGCAATCGGCCAAGGGAACCCACGACGACGCGGAAGAACTACGGGTCGGCACACGGCCGGAGCCGGCACAGGAGGACGCCCCGCTCAGAAGTGCGTTTGGTGAACAGCCGAAAATGCGCGCCGGCGGGCCGGCGAGTTTACCCACATCTGCAAAGCTCCTAAAAAAGTCTCAGAATCGACACATTATTCACCGTGCTGCATTCCCCTGCCCCCATGGAAGGTCAAATACTTGGACTCGCCGTCGTGGCCGGGGTCATGCTGGCCGGCGGGCTCGCCGCCGTGATCGTCTACCTGCTGAGAGCCGCGAAGGGCCACGAGCGTATCGAACTCGACGACCGAGATACCGACCCGTGGCGCGATCTGACCCGCGAACACGACCTGGAGTTCGTCAGCGGCGCCTTCAGTGACGATCCCAAACACCTGACCGGCGAATACCGTGGGGAATCGGTCCAGGTGTACGAACGACGCCGTCAGGACCTGGAGACGACAAACAGCCTACCCCGCCACTACATCAACTACGAGATCGGCCTTCCGGCATTCGTCCCCGACCGGATGGCGATATACAATGACCGGAATATGTCGGCTCGCATCACGATGTTCGAGGGCAGCGATCTGCAGGTCGGCCACCCCCGACTCGACGAGACGTTCGTCGTCCAGGGGAACAACCCGGAGACGATCCGCTCATTCCTCGACCGCGAGGAGATCGCCGCCCCCCTGGTCGCACTGGCCGACGAGTGGTACGAAGTCGAACTTGAGGAAGGCGTTCTGACGGTGACCGAAAAGAGCCCTCGACTCGACGGACGAGCACTCGAGGATCTCGTCCACCTCGTCGACCGGCTCCGCGACGCCGGCCCTCCGGACGGCACCGACGCTGACGGATACGTCGCCGACCTCTCCGAGACCTGATCGGCCCATGATCTTCGGGACTCGAGCACGTCTCTCGCTCTCCGAGATGTGACGGCGGGCTGGCCGGCCGCGGATATCATATATCCCACCGTTCCTACCGATCACACCGATCGCAGATCACCTCCCGAGTCCACTTGTCGTTTTCGAGCCGTGTCGAGCCAGCTGCGATACTGCGGATATGGATCGACGAGATGCATCGGTCGGACCGGCAGGATCGGTGGGAGTTGTGATATGATGGCGAGTTGGCTGGCCGCGGATATCTCAGATCTATCGCCCTCCGAGATAGGAAAACGGGCGGGCTGGCAGCCGGCGCTCCCAGCAATGTGTGGGGCGGCAGATGGCCCGTCGGCGGCACGTCATTGTCGGCGAGTCGCGATCGGCGAGCGGCGAGTTGCGATCGGCGAGTCGCCAGTTGCGGCTGTCACGCGTCGTGGAGCCCGAACTGGTGCCGCACGTCGTCGACGGAGCGGGTCCGGCCCGCCTCGCTGTCTTGCAGGCCGCGTTCGATGGACTGGCGGACGTAGATGCGGCGCATCAGCTCGTCCCAGTCCGCATCGTCGGGCAGCCCCTCCACGATATCGCGGGCCTGTTGTTTGACGTTTTCGGAAGCCATGCCTCGTCCTGTTCGTCGGAGTCTATCGACCGCGAGTATCGGTCGTTTCGAAAATCGTAACAACGATCGACCCACGGGCGAATTCGACATTCGTCGAGTCCAGGGCGGTGTCTCCTTCGTGTCCTTCGCGCCTTCGCGGCCGAGCCGCCTTTGTTACGTTTCTTTCTCACCCTGTATTGACGGGCGGGAACGAAAGGCCTACAAACATACGCAGGTAGTAGACATATCAATCGGCGGGCGAGGAGAAGCTCCGTCGGCAGGGGTTCGACCGTCTGGGTCGTCGGTCGGCGGAAGCGGGTAGAGGCCGTGCCGCAGGTCGGGGGACTCGTTCGGGGGAATTCCTGGATGAGGTGAGTAAATCGTGACTCGATCCAAGGATTGTAGCCATGATGATGATCGCAGTAGCAGTGTTGGCGACGGTGTATGCCCGCATCTCGGAGTTGATCGACCTGTACAAATTTTCGCTCGGGGCGATCGCGTACTGTGTGGTGCGGATGAAGACGACCCTCGAGGGGCTCGGCGATACCAGGGGCGTCGAGCTGGCCGAAAAGACGAAGGCTAAACAGGAGCGGGCTCAGCAGTTGCAGTACGACTGGGAGAAGCAGAAGCGGGACGAGTCGATGCGAGGCGAAGGGGCCCGTCGGCTCGACGACCAGATCGACACGACGCTCAGCAGCATCGCCCAGACGGCCGAGGGTCTGGCGGGCGCCGACGTCGTCTCGAAGCCGAGCCGGTTGGCCGGCGAACTGCTCGGCGACCTGTTTCCGAACGGCGTCTACCACATCACCTCGAAGACGTTCGACGACCAGTACACGACGGTCAACGCCCTGCTCGAGCGGCTGAACGGTGACTACAGCGAGCACGTGAAGACGCTGAATCTCGAGCCGATGGTCGAACGGCTCGAGAATCTGAACGAGGGATTTGGCGAGAAACTCGACATGTCGAGCCGCGAGGTCGAATACAGCGAGGTCGAGGCGGCCCACAGGGAGGCCGAGGAGGCGTTCCACCGCCTGATCGCCCGGGTGATGTGCGCGCACAGTGACGACATGGAGAGGTTCAACCGGATCATGGAGCCGGTGGCCGAGCAGACCGAACGGGCGCAGCGACACTTCAAGCGTCGGGGGACGGTCCCGGAGGTCGACCCGGAGACTGGCGAGCCGGTCGACGAGTCCGAGGAGACTCCGGAGGAGGGCGACGATTCGGCGGACGGGCTCGACGGGGAAGGCCAGAACTCGGGTGGATCGTCGGAGGGCGAGTCATCGGACGGCGAGTCGTCGGAGGGGGAGGGGGAGGAGGAAAACGGGGAGAACTAAGAGGAAAAGGACGGCGGTGAAACGTCGTAGGTAGCGTATGAGGCCCGGCGTGGGAGCGTCGGGTCTTTTTTTGTGTGGGGAGGGGACTCAAAAAGACGTAAACGTCAATGGCGACTTCGAAGGACGAAGACGTTTACGTCGACGAGATCGAGAACGTTTACGTCGGCGAGAAGCGAGGTTCGGGGTTGCCCCTCGGAGGGGGGTGGAAGGCATCCAACGGGGTGGGGGTCGACCTTCGGAAGGCATGGGAGACACTCGATGCGAGGGTGAGGTTTCGATCGAACCGTGCGCGACACGATCAGACTGAGCGCGAGGTTTCGATTTTTTCGTGGCAGACACGATACGTTTCGACGTGCAGAGGGGGGTTTTGGGTGTTTGCCATGCCCCGTTTGCGCGCAGACCGGCGAGCGAATCGTCGTCGGGATGTCGGGGACGGGGGCGGGGAGGCAGTGTTTCGGTGCTCGGCACCCCCCGTTCGAGGGTCGGCGACCCGGGGGGAATTGCTGTGACCACGTCTCGATCGCGACCTCACCTCCAGCTCGAAAGCAGTGAAGACGTGGCGATCGCGACCTGTCAGACGTGCGGGAGGTGGGTGAAATTGGCCGAACGAGACGACGTCAGAGCAGGGATGCTCGCGAGATAAAAACGGTGCAAGAGCAAGATGCTCTTGCAACGTGGGAGAGCAGGGATGCTCTCCCAACAATCCATCGAGAGCAGGGATGCCATCAATCGGCCCGTTCGGCGAGCTCCTCCCAGCGCTGCATCCTCTCCATCAATTCGGCCTCCAGCTCGCTCTTCTCCTCGTCGAGTTCGCGGACCGCCTCGTGGTCGTGCGCCTGGTCGACCATCTCGCCGTCGATCGCGTCGAGTCGCTCCTCGATGGCGGCGATGCGCTCCTCGAGTTCGCCGAGCTCCTCGCGCTCGCGGTAGCTGAGGCGGTCCGAGTCGCCGGCGTCGTCATCGGTCTGCTCGTCGGCGGAGTGCTGCTCGCGCTCCCGGCGTTGGCGCTCGCGGCGTTCGCGCTCCTGTTGTTTGCGGTGCTCCATCCAGGGGGTGTAGGCGCCGGGGAAGCGCTCGATCTCGCCGTCGCCCTCGAAGACCAGCAGGTGGTCGACGGTCCGGTCGAGGAAATGCCGGTCGTGGCTGACGACGACCACGGCGCCGCCGAACGAGTCGACGTAGTCTTCGAGGATGTTCAGGGTGTCGATATCGAGGTCGTTGGTCGGCTCGTCGAGTAGCAGGAAGTTCGGCGAGTCCATCAGGATGCCGAGTAGATACAGTCGGCGCCGCTCGCCGCCCGACAGCGTCGAGATTTTCTCCCACTGGCGGTCGCGGTCGAACAGGAATTTCTCGAGCATGTCGGTCGCCGACAGCTCGCCGTCCTCGGTCTCGACGCGGTTCGAGATATCCGTGATGTAGTCGTGGACGCGCTGCTCGGGGTCGAGGTCCATCGACTCCTGGTCGTAGTAGCCGAACACGACGGTCGTGCCGCGCTCGATGGTCCCGGCGTCGGGCTCGAGCCGCCCGGCGACCAGGTCCAGAAGCGTCGATTTGCCCGCGCCGTTGGGGCCGACGATGCCGACGCGGTCGTCGCGGTCGAACCGGTAGGTGAACTCCTCGATCAGCGTCTCGCCGCCGCGGGATCTGGTGACGTCCTCGAGGAAGACCGTCTTGTCGCCGAGCCGGCTTTCGACGGTGTCGATCTCGATGTCGCCGCGCTCGTCGGGTGAGTAGTCGGCCTCGATCAGCTCCTCGGCGCGGTCGACGCGCGCCTGGTTTTTGGTCGTCCGGGCCTGGGGCGTTTTCGCGAGCCACTCGCGCTCCTTGTCGGCCATCTTCCGGCGTTTCTTCTCCTTTTTGCGCATCTGCTCGTAGCGCTCCCGGCGTTTGTCGAGGTAGGTCGCGTAGTCGCCCTCGTAGCGGAAGAGTGTCCCCTGGTCGATCTCGACGATGCGGTCGCAGATGCGCTCCAGGAAATACCGGTCGTGGGTGATCATCAACAGCGCGCCGGAGCGGCCGTCGAGAAAGCCCTCGAGCCACTCGATGGTGTCGACGTCCAGGTGGTTGGTCGGCTCGTCGAGGATCAAAAGATCGGAGGGGCGGACCAGCGCGCGGGCCAGGGCGACGCGGCGTTTCTGGCCGCCGGACATCCGGGCGACGGGCAACGCCGGGTCGGCGAGCCCGAGTCGGTCGAGGATGGTCTTGGCGTCGTTCTCTAGGCTCCAGCCGTCGACGCGGTCCATCTCGTCGGCCAGCTCGGAGACGCGTTCGACGAGCTGCGGGTCGTCGGGGTTGTGCTCGAGAGCCCGGGAGGCCTCGTCGTAGGCGCGGACGACCTCGAATTCGGGGGGCCCGTCGACGAGCACCTGCTCGAGGGCGGTCCGGGAGGCGTCGAGCTCGGGGCGCTGGGTGAGAAACTCCAGGCGCAGCTCGCGGGCGGTGGTGATCTCGCCGGAGTCGGGGGGCTCGTCGCCCGCGAGGATCTGCAGGAGGGTCGATTTGCCGGTGCCGTTGTGGCCGACCAGGCCGACGCGGTCGCCGTCCTCGATCGCGAGGTCGACCTGCTCGAACAGGGTCCGGGGGCCGTAGGCTTTCGAGAGGTTTTCGGCGTTGAGCAAGACCAAGGGCGCAGGGAGGACAGGAGGCGATATTGTCGGGAGACCGGCGAAGGCTCGATTCACTATGCGCAACAGACTGCTCGTGCGCAGACAATGTACGGAGAGAGGCGAGAGTTGAAAGCTCGGGACCCTCAGATTGCTGACCGTTGGCCGAAGATGTGGTAGGGAGGAGGGTGTGGATACCAACTGACGATTCGACGAGGAGACCGGAGCGATCGAGGGAGGATCGAGATGGACGAGGATTCGCCAGTTCGCCCCGACGGACCCGAAGACGTACTCGGCGACGAGGCCGAGGGGCTGGGGTCGTCGCTGCCGCAATTCTCCCGGGGCCTCGGGCGGGTGGCGTTCGTCGCCGGACTCGTGCTGGCCGCCTGGTACGGTCCCGACTTTTATCTCGACGAAAAGGAGAAAGCCTACCGGGCGTGCATCTCGGTCGAGCCGGCGGAGCGCGAGGGGGGGCCGCTGTCGTGTCTGTCGGAGGTCGAGCAGGCGGGCTGGCTCGCCTACCTGCCGTGGACGAGCGAGGCGTACGCCGAGTTTCGCGAAAAGGCCGTCCCGAAGGCCCACGCCTCGCGGCTGCGCCACGTGGCGACCGTCGAGCCGTCGGCCGCCGAGCGGGCCGAGGCCCTGGCGGAGCTGGAGGAGGTCTCCGAGGAGTTCGGGCCGGTGCGCCTGGCGTACAGCGAGCCCGACATCTCGCAGGCTCGCCAGTTTTTGAGCGGCGTCAGCGAGTCGATCGAGAAGGCGCGCACACGGCACGTCGACTGGAGCGTTCGCGAACTGGACGGGAGCCTCGATTTCGACCGGGCTCGCCAGCTTGCGGAGTTCACCGCCGACGACGACCTGCGCGAGTGGGTGGTCGACCGGGCGGTCGAGAGGTTCGGCGACGAGCCGCTGGCCTGCGCGCGCTGCTCGGAGGTCTTCGAGCTGGCGGTGATGGCGTGTCGCGCCGGTCGTGGCGAGGAGGGCATGCGGCTGGCCGAACGCTACGCGGAGGTCGACCGCACCGAGCACGTCGACTCGCGCAGCGGCTGGGATCGGTACTCGACGAGCCGACGGGCGGCGGTCCGGAAGGACGCCCGGGAGCGTAACGACGAGGCGGGCCGGGAGGTCTCGCGGCTCCGGCCGCTGTGTGCGAGCGGGGACGGCGAGGAGACGAGCGTCGAGTACGACGGGCGCGAGTTCGACCCGTTCGCCTGGTGGGAGACCGAGGCGGGGCGGGCGTTCGTCGGGGAGCACGCGGCCGTCGCCGACCCGGTGGTGCGGCTGGCCGCCGCGGCTCACACGCTCGAGCGGGAGGAGGTCGGGCCCGAGAAGCTCGAGGCGCTGCTCCGGGAGATGACGGGGGTCGCCCCGACGCTCGAGCGGGACCGGCTGTTCGAGAAGGTTGCGACGCGCTACCTCTCGCACGTCGACATGCGAGGCGACCTGCGACGATTCTGGTCGCCTCCGCCGGTGGCCCGCCCGGAGGTCTTCGAGGCCGCCGCCTCCGAGATCGCCGAGGGGTTCGAGGTGTCGGCCGACGCCGGTGCCGCGAGCCTGGCCCGGGCGATGCGGCTGGCGGCCGTCGAGACGACCCTGAAGACCGGGGCGCCGGAGACGGCTCTGGAGAAGCTCGAGCGGATCGAGGTGTCGGAGCGGCGCCCGCGGTGGCAGTTTCGGGCGGCCGTCCACCAGTTGAGCGGCCGGCCCGCCGACGCGGCGGAGCTTCTCGACGAGGCGATTGCCGCAAGGAGCGGGGAGCCGAACCTTCGCAACAAACTGAGGCTCCGGCGGGTCACCGCCCTGGCGGCCGCCGGCGAACTCGAGGCGGCCCGGCGGGTGTACGGCGAGGTCTCGACCGACCACTGGGAGCGGATCGGCCTGCACAACTCGAGGTCCCGGTACGCGGGCCTCGGCTACCTGCTGGCGTTTCTCGACGACCGGCCGATCGACGATGCGATCCGGCAACACGTCCCGGCCGAGCTGCAGCCCGACGCCCTCGACGAGTTCCCCGTCGAGCACCGCGCCGACATGCTGCGATACGCCCACCGGCTGCACACCAGCCCGGCGTCGGAGCGCAAACGGCTGCGCGTCGACCCGAGGGATACCGCGACCGACACGGTCTGGTATCAGGCGGCCCTCGGGACGAGCGTCGAAGGGGCCTACGACCCGGAGGTCTTCGTCGATTTCGTGGTCGGCACAGGCACGTCGCGCTTTCAGGCGTGGCGGCGGGCGGAGGCGGCCCGGCTGCGGGGCGACCGGGAGGCGGCCGAGGCGTGGACGAACCGTCTGTTCGCGGCCCGCAAACGGCTCGACGACGGGCGGGCGGTCCTGCTGGAGGCGCTCTTTTGACGACGTCGCCGGCCCCCGATCGGGTGATCGGGGGCCGCGGGTCGGAGAGCGTCTGGCGGAATGCCGGGAACGTCGGCTCCGCGTGTCGGCGGAGAACGCCTCACGCTCATTCGGCGATGGTCAGCCGCCACAGCTCCCGGCCGTGGTCGGCGTGTTCGGCCGAGAAATACAGTGCGCCGTCGTGGACCGTCATCGCGAAATCGGTTCGGTCGACGGGGTTCGTCTCGACGGCGCCATCGAGTGCGAGGCGAGCCGTTGCGTTCCCGTCGGTGACCCAGAGGTGGCGGTTGTCGTCCCCGATCTCGGCGGTGAAAAAGAGGTAGCCGTCGAACAAAGTCAGGTGATTGAGGCTCGTGCCGGAGCCGATATCACCCTCGACATCCTCGAGGGTCGTGACCCGCTGGGTGCCGCCTTCGGTCCCGTCCGTGACCCAGACGTTTCGGCTGTACTCCTCGCCGCTGCCGACGAAGTACAGTTGACCGTCGTGGATGACCCGGCCGCGCGTGAAGTAGGCTCGGACGTCGTGGACGATTTCCGTTCCCTCGGAGGTTCCGTCGGTCGCCCACAACTCGGGGTCGCTGGTGACGCCGGCGCTCGAGGCCTCGAACAACAGCCGTCCGTCGTATTCGATCCATGCCCGCGGGTACGAGCCGTTGATTCCCGGGGGATCGCCGCTGGAGTCGTACTCGAGGAGATCCTCGATCATCTGCGTGCCCTCCTCGGTGCCGTCGGAGATCCACGGCTCGTGTCGCGCGCCTTCGGCGTTGGCCCGGAAGACGAGTTGGCCGTCGTACTCGACAAACTGACCGGGCGAGGATCCACCGTCGGGGTTGATGTCTCGGACCATTCGGGTGCCACTCTCGGTGCCGTCGGTCACCCACAGTTCCGTGCCGTGCTCCCCGTCGTCGGCGCCGAAGAAAATCTGGTCGCCGATGGCCAGCATCTGGCCCGTCTCCAGCCCCGCCGCCCAGGCGACGGGGTCGGTTCCCTCCACGGTTCCGTCCGTGACCAGCAATTCACCTTCATGGTCTCCATGGTTGGCCCGGAAATACAGTTGCCCGTCGAGGACGGCTAGCCCGCGCGGATCGACTTCCTGATCGGAGTAGATCTCCCGGGCCTCGGTGCGGCTGGCGTCGGTCGCCCACAGGTCGTTGTGATCGCCGGAGGCATCCTGCTCGAACCTGAAATACAGCTCGCTGTCGTAGGCCGTCATCTCCTCGACGGACCCGCTCGTCTCCTCGAAGGCCGTGACCGGGCCGGTGCCCTGTTCGGTCCCGTCGGTCGTCCAGATCTGTGTGACACCATCCAGGCCGTCGCCGATTTCGACACGGAAAAACAGGTCGCCGCCAGCGACCGCGAACGCCCGGGGGCTCGAACTGCCGTCGGGATCGATGTCCTGGACCAGGTCGATCTCGAAGTTGTCGGTATCGAGATCGGAGCCCGAGCCCGAGCCTTCTCTCGCCCAGCCGCCGTACTCCGAAAACTCGCTCAGTTGTCCGACGACCTTTTCACCCTCCTCATCGAGCCCGGAGCCCGAGATGGCCTCGGGCTCTGCGTCGGTGTGTCGCGCGAGGACGACATCGGCGTCGCCCGGCTCGTCGACGAGCTCGATTTCGACCTGGACCGGCTGCTGCAGCTCCCGGTCGACTTCGAAATCGTACAGGTTCGTGACGAAATCGTCGCGATCCGGGTCCGGTTGTTTCTGGATCGTCACTTCGGCCTCGCCCTCCACGGCATCGGGGGGGAAGCCGAGAAGCACGTGGCCGTCGTCACTTTCGGCGGTACCGCCGGTCTCGTCGATGACCGTGCTGGCGACGGGGGCGGGATCTTCCTCGTTCGGGCCACACCCGACGAGGAGGCCGACCGCAAGCGACAAAAAGGCGAGAATAAAAACAGAACGGGTCTCCATCGATTCACTCCGAAAACAAGTATACGGCACGACTCCACGCCGAGACGTAACCTGTCTCCAGAGGACCGAACGCCCCGGCCAGCCGACGGGCAAGTCACCCGCCAGCAGCGATCTGTTCAGGTGCTCGAGCAGACAAACGGAACAGCTCTGGTTGCTCGGACACTCCCGCCAACGCTACGGCATCGGTGAAAGCGAGGCAAGTCGCCGGTGAGGCCACCGGGAGGCCGGTACAGGGCACCGGCCGAACAATCTGCGAGGGGCTCTGGAATGTCTGGAAGTCGGGACGCCCAGATTCGAACTGGGGACCTCTTGCACCCGAAGCTAGGGTTTCTTTACAAGCGTAGCGCGCATAAGGGGTACTGGAAGAGGGGAGGGGGGATATTGTCACCCGATTGTCACTCGGTTCGGGTTTCACTAATCTGAAAACGAAGCGATCCGACACGGGAGATGAGATGACGCGACCGCACTGGACCAAGATCGACGGTATGAAGTGGCTGTATTGGGATCCCGGTACGCGAAAGTCGGATCCCCGATTCGTCGTCGAATACAAGGGACGGGATTTGAGCGGGAAGCGCCGTAAAAAGACGTGGGATTATCCAGTCACGATCTGGGGTGATCGAGCGACGGCTCGGAAACAGGCTGAGGCTAAGGTACAGGAAATCGAGACAGAGCGCCGCCGGAATTCGATGGAGTGGCGCCGGTCGACCTTTGGCATCCCCGACGGGATGTCCTTCTGGGATGTGTTTACGTCGGAGGCTGGTAAGGACGACCGACCGGCCCCCCCACCCGACGACGATGCTGGTAAAACCAAACCGGACCCGCATCCGGACAGCCTGCGCGGGTGGGTTGAGGCCGGAGTTCGGGAAGCCGGTGACGACGAGCAGCCGGATTGCGCCGGTTGGCTCCTGAAAGACGATCCGCCCGAAAAAGGTTGGCTTCGGGAGATGGTTAGAAAGGAGAGAGATAAGCCGATCCGGATCTGGCACACCGTCCGCGACCGTTGGGGACGGCTGAACGACGCTCGCGCCGGTCAGATTGATGTCGAAGCCGTCGAACGAATCATCCCGTGGATGGAACAAGACGGAAGGATCAACGCCTATTCGACCGCGAAGTCATACGCCGAGACGTTGGCCAGGATCGTAAACGCCTTCGCCGAGTCGTATGGGTTGGCTTCCCCGATACCGGACGGCCTGCGGGTCCCGCCGTCCGCCTTTGAGTCCAGTAGCCGGACAAAGGCAGTGAGAGGCCGGCAGATTCGGAAGCTGGCGGAGGGATTGGAGACGATTGTCAATCGCACGGAACAGATCCGCCGGAAACAGTACAAGGCACTCTCTCGGTACCTGTTCGAGATCCACCGATATAGCGGCGCGCGAACACGGGAGTTGTTGGCGTTAACTATCGACGATCTGGACAGCGCCCCTCCCGGCGTCCGAATTGACAAGACAGTGCGACGGGGAGGGGAAGTGCGAGACCCGAAAGAAATCCAGGATGCTTCTGATCCGCCCGGTGATTATGAGAAGTGGATCCCCCTACCGACACACGTGCTCGACAGTGTCCGAGCTTGGATCGATCGACGGGAAGATCTGGACTTCCCCCCCATCGCCGCCGATCGACTTGTGTTCCCCCGTCCCGGCGGAGGCCACTGCAGGGATCGACCGATCCGGGAACGGTATGCCGAAGCCTGCGAAGCCGCTGGCATCGACAAGATCACTCCTCGGCAGATCCGACATTCTGTGATCCAGCGATGGAAGTCGATCGGTATGCCGGAGGCGTACCGGATGACGCTGGTTGGCCATATCTCCGGTGGCGTTCATTCGAACTACGACATGGGCGCCGAAGCCTCCGCCGCGCGGGAGTGGATAGAAGAAATGTGGAAGAAGGAACATGATCGAGACGATGAGACGGTTCCCCTTGCAGACGAATTGGAATGACGCGCTGACGGAACCCTGCCGTGCCTCGCCGCCGATGGACATCATTTGTTTCCCCCTCAATGCCGTTCCCGAGGGGTGGCCGACGAACAAGGATTTGGGAAGGGGAAGGGCTGAAGATACGCCGAGCTACGATTTTTGATGGGGAAGATTTTTTCGATCGGGCTCAAGGGATTTCAGCTTGAAGTCCTGCGGGATGGCCGAATATAGTCAGTGTGAAGTCAGTTTCCTTTCACTACGGGAGGGTCGAACATGTACGCAATCGCTTTCGATTTGCAGCAGGTCGTCCTCAAAGCTCTGTACCACAATTCAAGCTCCAACAACGCGTACGCGGAAGTAGAAGATGTTCTTGAGGACAAAGGTTTTGAGCGACAGCAAGAGTCAGTGTACTTCCCTCAGGAGGGGGAGGACATTAGCGCTGTCGACGCGATAATGGCAGTTCAGGAGGTCGCTCGGGAATTCACGTGGTTTGCGCCGGCAGTTTCCGACATCCGACTCCTGAGGATTGAAGATAAAGATGATCTTCGGCCAGTCTCCAAAGATGCTCACGACCGCGAACATCCAGTAAGGAAGGTGAGGCTGGAACAGCAGGTCGAAGAAGCAAACGCGCAGACGACGAGTGATGAGGAGCTGAGGAGGGAGACTCAGAACCTTCGGGAAGCGCTGGAGGAAGGCATGGTTGACCCTGAATGAGTTTATCCTGAGGCGAATAGACTCTCTGAAGGGTGGCTTGACGGTTGCGACACGGGCCGCCGTCGAGTCGTCAGCGACCCCTGCCTGTATATTCACGGAAGTCCCCCTCCCCCCAAGCCCCCGGGTTAGTTGCCGGGAGCTGGAACTTGAACAGATGGCGTCACAAGCCGAGAGATCGACCTGAGGCTTGTTGTCGGGGGGTGGGCCCGTGGGCCCGGCCCGGTACGCTTTGACGCCGCCCTGACGGGCTAGCGCCGTGTAGAGCGGCTAGCAACTTCCTCCTCCCTGCCCAAATCCCGATAACCAAAGGCCGGCGTCTGCCGGCCGTCGGTACGGGGGGCGGAAACGAGAGAGAAGGCGACGGTGCTAGGAAGTCACGACATCGAGCACGGATCGGCGGGCCATCACTCTTATCCGAGAGAGTGCGCAATCAGAGCCTACTTGATAGCCGTAATCGTCGAAATGACTTGGTAGGAGCGTTTCTCGAATTCGGATTTGGATTTTATCGGAAGTTGATGGAGGGAGAAAAATGAATGCCGTAATACGTCTTGTTCTCGCGTTCGGCGTGGTGGCAGTTACTTCCTGCGAGGACGGGGAAAACTCGAAGGCCTCGACTGAAAGTGGACCGGAGAAATCAGGAAAGAGCACTGCTCGTGGGGAGGGGACAGAGGAGCAAATGCAGCCTTCGAAGAAGTCGGACGATGATGAAACTGGCCGAGAAACCAGAGAAAGAGAACCATGTCGTAAAGTGGTCTATGAACGTGACAATGAAAGAGAATGGATTCGGACTTATTCCTATGACCAAGCGGGAAGGGTGAAAGAAAAGAAGGTGGACGGCTGGATGACCTATGAGATTGACGGGGAGATAGATGCCATCTCGTCGTACGAACATGACAAGAGGGGTAACCTCGTGCGGATCGAGATTGAAGTTCGGGGAAAGCCAACGAGATATGCTCCGAATGCGGACAAGAAATTTGATGGCGAACCGGAACGCGTGGAAATGCGTGACTACGACGAGAAGGGAAGGCTCGTAACAAGCGAGCTGGACAATTTAACGGGAGACGATAAGCCGAACAGTTGGGACTATTACAGTTACGATGAAAGTTCCGGCCACCTGACAGCCCGAAAAAGTGATAGCGCAGATCCGGATAAAGTCCCTGAAACGATCTGGAAGTTTGAGTATGACAAGGCCGGTAACCGGGTGAAGATGAAAAAGACGGACAATGGGGAGTCTGAAGTTGTCAAAGAGTATAAATATGGTTCAGATGGACACAAAATTCGGACGAAGATAGATGGAGCACCCGGCACGGAAGTGGACGGCGAGGTGGATGAGATCCGAAAGTACGTCTATGACGAAAGTGGAAATCGGGTGAGGGTCAAAGTCGATGGTGGTCCTCCTGGGGTACCGATCAACGGTGACTTCGACGTGGAGGAGAAGGCGAAGTATGATGAAGCGGGGAATTTGATTCGCCTTGAGAGCGGGAATGCTGTGTCCGAATACGAGTACGAGCCGTCCGGATGTGTCAGGCCGCAGATTCTTTCTTGGGGAGAGTCACTTCCGGATGACGGTGCATGAGGAACATGATCGATTCCGTGATCGGCATTGAGTCTCCCGTTTTTTCCCTCTTGTACTGAAACCTCCTGGAAGGTGGCTGACCTCGGTGCATCAGGTTTTGACTTTTACATCGCGTCCCCGCCGTAAAATGTCCGATGGTTGATCGTGGAGTGCGATCACGGGAAAGAGCGGACGCCGTCGCACGAACGCCCCGTGGATCCTAGGGTAATGTCGTAATTGTTCTGAGTTGAAGTGTACTGTACAAATGTCACTGAACATCATTGCCATCCGCTTCAGTGGCCGGCATGAAATTGATCGGATACATACGGGTCTCCACAGCACAGCAAGCAAATCAAGGCGACAGCCTCGATGTTCAAAGGGATAAAATCACCTGTTATTGCGAGTTGCACGACCATGTCCTTGTTGACACTTATGAAGACATCGCCGCAAGCGGGAAGGATTTGCAGCGGCGTGGGCTTCGGGCGGCGCTTGAAGCTCTAGAAGGCGGAGCGGCGGCAGGCCTGGTCGTCTTCAAACTCGATCGTCTCACGCGTTCGACGGCGGATCTTGGCCGACTACTTGAAAGGTTCGAAGAGAGAAGTATTGCGCTGCAAGCGGTGGCCGAGTCACTTGACACGTCTACGGCTGCCGGCCGAATGGTTGTCCGGATGCTCGGGGTTGTTGCCGAATGGGAGCGCGAGACGATCGGTGAGCGGACATCCGCGGCTCTACAGGCAAAAGCCGCCAACGGCGAGTATACCGGTGGAGGAATCCCGTACGGTTACGTTCTGGCGGATGATGGCTCGACTCTCAATGAGGATCCGCAGGAACAACAGGTAATCGAGTCGATCCGCGCCTATCGAGCTGCCGGCATGACTCTCTCGGCGATCGCCGACCGGCTTGAGGACCTTGGTTATGAAAATCGAGAGGGTCGGCCGTTCAATCCGGCGACGATCTCTCGGATTTCTAAACGTGAAGGCGGGGACGCTTGAATCTTCGCTCGAGCAGCTTCTCGCGATCGGATATCGCTCAGATGTTCGCCGACAACCGCATCCCAGAAGTCCTCTAGCATTTAGGGAAATCCATGACGTTCCGGCTGGGGCTACTCTGTCAGTGAATTCAGATTATGAAGGGCCTCAGGAGAGGACGCTGTATTTCTAGTACTACTCGATTAGTTTCGTCATTTTGACTGGCCGATGTTCCAACGGTGTCGACCTTTCGGGGAACGTCGAATCCCACACGACAGACGATTCCCCGAGAGAGTTCCACCATGATCGAATTGCAACATGACATCGACGAGTACGCTTCGTTCGACCTGTTTTCGGACTATCTGTTCGAGGGCTTCGGCCGGGTCGAACTGCGAGAGAACATGGGCCTTTATGTCCAGTCCCGACTGATGACGATTCCCCGGAAAAATCACGAGGCAGCCGGGATCTATCTGGCCGAAAACCCGGAAGAGGCCGACGCCATTCGTCAGCGGCTCAATCGCGCGACTCTGGCTCCCTGGTCAAATAAGACCGCGACCCAGCGGCTGGGGGCGCTCAACCACGAGCTTCTGCCCCACGCTCATGCCTGGCTCTTCGATGTGACGAGCTTCCCCAAAAAGGGCACCAAAAGTCCGGGAGTGGCCCGCCAGTACTGTGGCGAGTTGGGAAAGCGGGCCAATTGTCAGCAGGTCATCAGTCTTCATCTCGCCGCCTGGAATGCGGCGTTGCCGATGATCATGGAGCTGTATCTGCCCGAAGAGTGGACCGAGGACCCCGAGCGTTGTCGGGAAGCCGGGATCCCCGAGGAGGTCGAGTTTCGCACACGGACCGAGATGGCGCTCGACCAGATCGATGCTCTTCTCGATGCAGGCTTTCCGCGCAAAACGGTCATTGCCGATACCGAATTCGGGGTCGACCAGGAGTTTCGTCAAAAGTTGCGGGCCCGTCGGCTCGACTACATGCTCCAGATCCGAAAAAACATCACCGTCGAGCGCCCGCACTGCCTCACGGGCCGGACCGACGCCGAGACGTTGTCGGTCA
Source organism: uncultured Bradymonadales bacterium (assembly GCA_964600555.1). Classification (GTDB taxonomy): domain Bacteria; phylum Myxococcota_A; class Bradymonadia; order Bradymonadales; family Bradymonadaceae; genus CAJXPB01. The sequence continues at coordinate 9,614 of CAZRLK010000060.1, read as the reverse complement.
GCAAGGTGGCCGAACTGCTGCCGAAGCGTGCCTACAAGACAATGGAGCTGCGGGATGGGACGAAAGGAACCATCCGTGGCCGGTTTGCGGCGCTGCGTGTCCGGACCGCTCAAGTGCCCGAAGGGGGCGGGAGGGAAGAGAAGCAGTGGCTTTTGATCGAACAGCCGTCTGAGGAGGAGGAGCCGACGCACTTCTGGCTCTCCAGCCTGCCGCCGAAACGCTCGCTCCGGAAGCTCGCCAAACTGAGTCGTTTGCGTTGGCGGGTCGAGCGCAACTACCAGGACCTCAAACAAGAGATCGGGCTGGGAGAGTTTCAGGGACGCAAGTGGCGTTCGTTTCACCACCATCTGACATTGTGTATGGCGGCGATGACCTACCTGGCGATTCATCGCCGGGTTTTTCCCCCTCAGCCCCTCCCCTTCGGTCGGGGAGACGAGGCGGCGACTCGAACATCGGCTCCACCTCGAGCTCGGCCACTGTCCGACCTGCAGGCGGCGATTCGATGAAACGGAGGTCCCCTCGCAGCTTGCGACGCGACCGGATTCGTTTTTTGCGAGGGCTCGAAACATGCTTCGTGACTATGTATTCGGCTGATCTAATCGGGTAGTACTAGCTGTATTTCTATATGCAACGAGGCAGTGGAGGCATCGCCCTGAGGGTCGCGTGCTATGTTGCATGACGGATATTTCTCCGTGCGAGGGTAAGATCTCTCCCCCTACTCCGCGGCCGGGTTATAACGGCCTTTCAGGCGCTTTTCAGAAATGGCCTGACCCAAGAGGTCATCTTTCTCTGTTCGTTCAAATCGCTTGGAATAATCCTTCTATCGGGATCTTTTACACAGGTGAACGCGAACGACCGGATGGGCCGGCCCGCCGCTGTTGGTAGGCCGGCAGGTGTCCGGGAAACGCGGGCGACGGGTTGATGAACGGCAAAAAGGAGCCGTATGACCCGTGCGGCTGTGGAACTGATTCGGCTCTCACCGGATCGGTTGAAGCCCCCTACAGCGAAACCTGAATCCCCGCCCGGAACGAGTACGGCGGATGCGGAGGGTGATGGACTCTCGGTTCGACGACGATCGGCCGTAGTCGTCGCGAAGGCGGCGGCGAGAGTGAAGCCGGATCGTACCACAGATCCTCAGGAAGTAGGTGGAGAGGCCCGACGTTGACGGCGACGCATTCGCGAAGCCGGCCCCGGCACGAACGCCGAGCGGACGTGCGGGAACGCGCGGAGACGCGCGCGCACTACGTCCCAAGGGTCCGGCCAAGATCACAGGATCTAGGTAACTATTCCTTAGGGATAGGCAACCTAGATCGTGTGATCTTGGCCGTGTCCCGCAGGGACTCGGATCCAACCGGAACCATCATCATCAGTCGTGGTAGTAGTGGCAGTCATGTTCTCAGTGACAGAATCGGAGATGGCGATCGTCACAATGGCAATTGTTCCGATACCCTGAATAGGGATACGGATAGTCCAGACGGTGAGAGTCAGCCGATGACAGTCGACATCGCTGCCCCCCGCCGGAGGTGCCGCCTCCGGCGGGCTTTTTTTTGGCAGGGCCTGTGAAAGTTGCTTGCGCACGTCTATTTTGTAGTCGCGAACCGGGGTTTCTCCGTCTTTTTTTTAAGAAAGTTCAAATTCGTGCTCTAAATCACAGAAATTAAGAAATTTCCGTTTCACACGCGTAGAGAAATACTTTTAAGCGGACTTCAGGAAGTCTGGAATATGGATGACCCTCTCTCTGTTCGGGCGCGTACCCGCGTCGGCCCGAGGGCAGGAATCAGTTTTCTACCTCAGGCTTTTCTCTTTCATGTTGGCTCACCTCTATAAGCCGTCTGAATTAGCGGATCTGCAGGATCGACCCGGGCCACACGTCGGATTCCAGGGGCGGAAGCCGCCTTTTTTCGAAAATTCTGAAAACCGCTGGATTAACTCTAATTTTCTCTCCGCGATCCTCGAAATTTTTCCGTTCCGAGGTGTACGGAAATCTCCTCCTAGTTTTCCCATATTTGTTGGCAGTGAGATCTACTGCACTGCTCGCGATCTGGCTCTAGGATCGGCGTCAAGGATTGATGGAAAAAGAAGGAGTACGAAGAATGGTGGCCTCGGATAGCTGCTTTACGCCGCGAGCATAAGGAGGATGGCGACGACGGCGACCCTCAGCCGCCCACTCAGGGAACCGCTGTGGTGATGTCAAGGCCAAAAAGGAGGATACGGCAGTCACGTCGGACGAGAAGAATCCAGACACTTCCGTCTGTCACTCGATTGTCACTCGGTTCAGGCTATTTATCGAAATAAAGCATGATCCCAGGTGTTCACGAGTTCTAGATTCCGGCACTAACTCACTGAAATTTTTGGAAATCGGGACGCCCAGATTCGAACTGGGGACCTCTTGCACCCGAAGCAAGCGCGCTACCATGCTGCGCCACGTCCCGTTTTGGCCGAGGGGTCGGCCAGCGGAGCCGGAAGGTATGCAAGGTTGTGAGGCGTGTCAAGAGATACACGAGTGAATGAGGAAGTGAGTGAGTGAGGGGTCTGATCGGAATCGGTGGCACGTCCTCGAGCTTCCGGCGCTCCGGGAACCACGACGCCAAACCGCAAAGAACGCAAAGCACGCGAAGGCGTCCTTGCGCTCCCGTCGGCCCGGGATCCGTTACGCCAAGGCGCCAAGCTCGCCAAGGTGTGCTCGGGCCCCCGACAGGACTCGCTCGCTCGAGGCACCGGCCGGTGCCGCCGGTTGCGGGAGGCACGTCGGGTTGTTCTTGGCGTCTTCGCGTCTTGGCGTCTTGGCGAATTCGACGCGGGACGCCGGCACCCCGAGCCCACGGAGTTGGATCACACCCGTGAGTGGGTCACGGCAAAAAACGGCGGGGCAAGTCTGTTCCGGGGGCGGAGTAGGTTTGTTCCGGGGGGTCGGCGTCGGCGGGCTCGGCGGCGGGGTCGGTCGGGTAGGGGGAGGGTTTAGATGGCGTGGGGAGGCTGAGCTGGCGACAGGTGACTGGGGGTGGGGGGGGGGGG
>CAZRLK010000060.1:0-6589 GCA_964600555.1 uncultured Bradymonadales bacterium | reverse complement strand
CCGCCGCGGTGTGCCGGGGGGGCGGCGACGGGGTGGGCGGGGGCGGCGGGGGGCGCGGACGGGGCGGTTTGGATCGGTGAGTGGCTGAAGACGGGGCGGCCGGTGACTCCGACTGTGTGCCGGCCGGTACACGCGTATCTTCGGGAAATCTCGACTGTTCGAATGGATGGAGGTTGTCAGGATGTTGCGCAAGGGACTCTGGATGACGTTGGTGCTCGGGTTCGCCGTGGGTCCGGGAGTTGTTCACGCCCAGGAGGGTGACACGCAGGAGGAGACGTCGCAGCAGGCGTCGGCGGACTCGTCGGAGGATGCGGCGTCCGGCGGCGATGCGGCGGATGAGGCCTCGAGTTTCGCGTATCGGCTGGAGGAGGGAGCGATTGTCGTGCGGTCGGGCGGGGAGCCGGTGACGACGCTCGAGCCGCCGTGTCGGGCGCGGGATCTGAGGCGGAGCGGCGAGGAGCTGTACGTCGCCTGCGGGGAGGAGGGGCTGTACCGCTACGGCCTCGCCGATCCGTCGGCCCCGGAGGGGGTCGGGTTCCAGGATCTGGGCGGGAGCGTCGACGTGCTGTTCGAGGCGCGCGACCGGGTCTGGGCGGAGATCGTCCGGACCGAGGCGCGGCCGGTCGGCGAGGGGGAGACTCGCCGGGTGGACGAGCGGCCGGTTCGGGCGGGGAGCGACGGGGGCGGGGAGAGAGGCGGCGAGTCGGCGTCGGCGAAGACGTCGACCGAGGGGGCGCAGGAGTCGGACTCACCGGAAGCGAGTGCACAGGCCGAGACATCGGAGTCGGCGACGCGGCGGCCGGAAGGGAAGGTCGTCGAGGTGCGCTCGGGGGCGGCCGTCGTCGACATCGGGAGTGCCGACGGTCTGGAGCGCGGCGACACGGTCGAGATCTTTCGGCGCGAAGCCGTCGAGTTGAGCGACGACCAGGCCGACCGCGAGGTGACCGAGGTGGTCGGCGAGGTGGGGGCGGTCGCCGAGGATCGTGCGGTGGTCGATCTCGGTCTCAACGAGGAGGTCGACCTCGATCGTTTCGCGCGGCCGACCGACCGCGGCGTGACGGCCGACAACATGGCGCCGCCGAGGCCGCGCGGTCAGACGGCGTTCGAGTTCATGGCGCGGCCGCTGCTGGCGCTCGGCAAGCTCGGGGGCGGGATCGTCGGGTCGGCCAGTCTCCGCCACAGCTTCGAGTGGCCGGGGACGGCCGAGTTGCGGCTCGACCCGATGAGCTTCGCCTCTTCGTCCGAGCAGACGGTGGTGCCGGGGGCGATCTCGGGGTCGTTTTCGTACGACACGACGGTCTTTCGGCTCGGGCTCGGGACGGGCGTGTACAAACTCGCTGACCGGACGTTCGGGCTCGGGGAGCCGACCCGGCAGGACGCGGCGTTCGATCTGCGCCAGGTCGTCCGGCTCGGGGCCCGGGACGGGTTGAATCTGCAGGTGCGCAACAGCTTCATCGTCGTCGACGCGGTCTTTCAGTACGGGGGAACGACCGGGGAGTTTCAGGTGTCGATGTCGCGGTTTCTGGACAACACCTGGATGATCTTTCGGGGCGGGACTCACTCCGCCGGCCAGGGACTCGGCGAGGTGGGGCTTCGGGTGCTGACGGCCGGCAACGGGACCGAGGGAAGTACGATTCTGACGGTGACGATCGGGGCGGCAGGGGTCTGGGGCGACCGGAAGACGAGCGACTGCGGTTCGGTGGAGCGGACCGAGATGTGTCTCGAAAGCGAGAGTTATTTCGGGCCGGTCGCCGGCTTCGGGCTGGAGCGGCGATTTTGAGGCGGGGCTGCGTGTGGGGGGAGTCGACGGGATCGGGCTCTGGAGAAGTGGGGGGGAAGCCTGCTAGGGTCGGGGTGTTGGAGAGACCCGTGAGTTCGAAGTGCGGAGGGACGTGCGATGTTGGACTGGTTGATGAATCTGGTTCGCGACGAGGAGTCGAGCGACGAGGGATCGGAGGGGGAGGAGGAGCCGGCGGAGGGGACCGGGCGGGTGGTTCACTACAGTCGGGCCGACCGGGTGGGGGTGGTGGAGCTGGAGTCGGGCCGGGAGGTCGCCTTCGGCGGATATGCGAGCGAGGGGAGGCCGGAGGAGGGGGCGGAGGTGCACGCCTCGGAGATGTTTCGCCACGAGACGTTCGGGTGGGCGGCGGACGAGGTGGTCCCGCGGGAGGTCTACGAGGCGGGCGAGGCGGAGGCGTCGTCCGACGAGGAGGAGAGCACCGCGGAGGCGGAGGCGGCCGACGGGGACGACGGGTGGACGCCGCCGCCGCCGGAGTATCCGCCGGTCGACGAGGTGCGCGCGAAGATCGAGGAGCTGTCGGAGAGGCTGCATCCGGGATTTGCGTCGGCGGCGGCGCCGTCGGTGTTTTTGCGGCCGATCGAGGAGACGAATTCGGCGCGGACGCGATTTCAGGGGAGGCCGCTGGTGGCCCCGGAGGTCGAGTGGCCGGAGTCGCCGGAGGGGCCGATGTGGTTCATGGGCCAGATTGATTTTGCGGAGCTCCGCGAGGTGCACCAGGGGGCGATCGAGGGGTTGCCGAAACGCGGTGTGTTGGCGTTGTTCACCTCGAAGGAGTTGTGGGTGAACACGGACGACGAGGCGTACTGGGAGCTGACGTACCTGAAACGTCCGGAGGAGGGGAGGCTGCTGGAGCCACCGCGTGAGGAACTCGACCAGCCGGAGGTGGGGGCCGAGCGGGTGTTGTACCCGACGCTGCCGGGTGCCTGGGATCGATATGCGCCGGAGCCGAGGCCGGACGATGCGCCGGGGTTGATCGACGACATCGAAGACGCCCTCTGGGAGTTCGCCGCCGAGTGGTCGCCGTCGCCGAGACACCACGTCGGCGGGCAGGTCGAGTGGATTCAGTACGACGCCCGGGAGCGATGCGAGAAGCGGCGCCGGGGGGACGAGGAGGCGGAGATTTCGGAAGAAGAGGCGGCGCGCTGGCGGCTTCTGTGGGCATACGACTCCGATCCGCACACCTGCGGCGATCTGTGGTGGGGAGATACGGGGCGGTTGTACCTGATGATCCGGGAGGACGACCTGGCCGGCCGCAACTTCGACCGGGTCGAGCCGGTGGTGCAGGGGCACTGAGCCCGGGCGGGATCTTCTAGGACATTCCCTTGCCGGCCCCGTGGTTGCTCGCGATCGGTCGAGTTGCGACGGGCGAATGGGACGAACCGAGTCAATCTCCCCGAGAAGTGGCGAGTCGTCGAGGATGCAGGACGAGCGAGCGTTCATGGAGCGGGCGATCGAGCTGGCGCGGGTCTCGGAGCGGGAGGGGAACCCGCCGGTCGGGGCGGTGGTGGTGCTCGACGGAGGAATCGTGGCGGAGGGGCGGAGCATGCCCTTCGAGCCGGTCTACGACCCGGGGCGGCACGCCGAGATCGTCGCACTCGAGGGGGTGTCGACGCCTCTGTGGTCGCGGGCGGAGGAGATGACCTGCTACACGACGCTCGAGCCGTGCGTGATGTGTGCGGGGACGCTGCTGTTGCACCGGATCGGGCGGGTGGTCTTCGGGGCGCGCGACGAGCGGGGTGGGGCGGGGGAGACGCTGGAGCATCTGCCGGCCTACTACGACGAGGCGCCGGTCTACGAGTGGGAGGGGCCGGTGATGCCGGGGGCGTGTCGGCCGCTGGCGGAGCGGGTGGAGGAGATGTTCGAGGTGGGGAAGCTGGGCGGCTCGGCGGCTGAGCAGCTGAGCGGCTCGGCGGTTGAGCAGCTGGGCGAAAGGCAAAAAAACGGCGAGACGGCTGGGCAGCTGGGCGAAAGGCAAAAAAACGGCGAGGCGGCTGAGCAGCTGGGCGAAAGGCGGGAAAACGGCGGGCAACAAAACGGCGGGGCGGAGGCGTTGGAGGCGTGGCGGGCGGGGGAGTCGGAGATGTCGTCGACGGAGGCGCGAGAGGCGTTGGAGGCGTGGGTGGAGCGGGTGGGGTCGGAGGAGCTGGTCGAGGTGTTGCCGTACGCGGCGGAGCTGTTTGAGCGGGGGGGGTATCTCAAGGACTACCGGGCGTTCGAGGAGTACGCGCGGCGGGCGGGGCGCCCGGAGGCGCTCGAGTGGGTCGACGAGACGCTGCGCGAGGAGCTTCCGGACGTCTGGATTCGGCGGGCGCTCGAGCACGGGGAGCGGGAGGCGGCGGTCGAGTGCTGGTTCGAGCACGAGGGGCATCGGCGGGCGCGGCTGGTGGCCGACGAGCTTCTGGAGGCGTGCGGCAAGGAGCGGACACAGCTGTTGATCTCGTGTCGGCTCGCGCAGGTGACCCACCTGGTCGAGCGGGGGAGTCGCAGGCGCTACCGAAAGGCATGCGACATCCTGCGGCGGCTGCGCGACGAGCTGGAGGAGGCGGGGGCGGCGCGGTACTGGGAGGCGGTGGTCGAGGACCTGCGATCGCAGTACGACAACCGGCCGGCGTGGCTCGAGGAGCTGGGCAAGGTGTAAGGGGGCGGGGTTCGCTCGCGTTTGGGTCGGCGTCGGGCGGGCGCTACTGTGGGGATAGCGAGAATGCTCGACAACCGGAAGCGAGGTCGCGATGCTCGAACGTGCGGGTCTGGCAGTGGTCGTCGGGGGCGTGGCGGTCTGTGTGGCGGGTCCGGTGTGGGGGCAGGAGGCGCCGGAGATGCGGGTGCTCGAGCGGGGCGATGAGGAGGGTGACGAGCGCGAGGGGTCGGCGGGGGAGGGTGAGGAAGCGAGCGTCTCGGAGCTCGAGTCGGGGGCGCGGGAGCGCGAGCTCGGCGACGGGGCGTATCCGTACCACGACCGGCCGCGCGAGGTGAGTGGGGAGCCGGAGTGTCCGGACATCGAGCTGGTCGACTACGAGGGGTCGGTGATCGCGTACAACCGGCCGATCGAGATCAACCGGGAATTTCGGCCGCGGCTGGTGCGCTTCGAGAAGCTCGTCCGGGAGGTCGCCCGGGAGGTGTACGGGCGGGCGCCGGACCGGGTGGTCCACTACGGCGGGCACCAGTGCAAGACGGTCGGTGGCGAGGGCGAGAAGCTGAGCGAGCACGCCTTCGGGCATGCGATCGACGTGGTGGGATTCGACTTCGAGGCGGTCTCGGGTGAGGAAGCCGAGGGCGTCGAGCCGGAGCGAGCGGCGGAGGCGTTTCAGGTGCGGGTCGGCGATCACTGGGGGGCGTCGAGCGGGTTCGCCGGCCGGCACAGCGAGTTTCTGCACCGGCTGGCCGAGGTGCTCCGCAGGCGGGGGCCGTTCAGTGCGATGCTCGGGCCGGGATATCCCGGCCACGACGAGATCTTTCATTTCGACTTCGGGCCGGAGTTTTTCTTCCGGCTCGAGTGATCGGCCCCCGGTCCGGGAGGGTCGACGAGCCTAGAACTTGCCGAATTTCAGATACAGCCTGCCGGTGGGGCTGCTGAGGTCGCTGTCGTCGAGTTCGGGCAGTTCGGCGCCCATCGTCGCGCGCCAGCCGAGGCCGGCGCCGGCCTGCAGGAAGTCGGTGACGTTGAGTTCGGCGGCGGCCCACAGGTCGATGACGACGAAGCCGTTGTCGGCGCGTCGAGCGAGGATGTTTTCGGACTGGGTGGTGTAGCTGACGTTGCCGATGCCGAACAGGCCGCCGACGACGCCGTGCAGAATGGAGCGGGGGAACAGCAGGCCCTCGACGAAGGGGCCTCCGTAGCCGACGCCGATGACCGGGCGGTTGCCCTCGACTTCGGGGACGTCGTCGGGGGAATTCGAGAGGCCGTAGGCGCCGATGCCGAAGCCGAGGACCTCTTCGAAGATCAGACCGGCGCGGGCGCCGAAATAGGCGCCGACGTTGCCGGTAATTTCGGCGATCTTGAGTTCGGCGGCGCCGTAGCCACGCAGGGCGAAATCCTCGACGAGGTGCTCGTATTCGATCAGTTCCTCGTCGTCCGCGTCGTCGCCTTCGCCTTCGCCGTCCGCGCCGTCCTCGGCGTCGTCGTCCGTCCCGTCGTCGTCGGCGTCGGCGGCCGGGGTCTGTTCGTCGGGCGGGTCGGTCTGTTCGTCGGGCGGGTCGGTCTGTTCGCCGGGTGGGTCGGGTTCGTCCTGCTGCTGGGCGAGGGCTGGCTTTCGCTCGGATTGCTGCTTGGACTGCTCGGTGGCGTCGGATCGTCGTTCGTTCGATTCCGGGTCGTCGGGCTGTTGTTCGTCCGGGGCCGAGTCGTCGGAGTCGTCGGATTCGTCGGCGTCCGTTTCGTCCTCGTCGGTTCGATTCTGGTCGGGCCGACGGTCGGGCTGGGATCGTTCCCCGGCCGGCCGTGGAGGCTCGTCGGGGGAGGGCTCGTCGGATTCCTGTTGTCCGGCGGCGAGGGCCGGGGCGAGGGCGACCGCGAGCGAGACAGCGAGCAGCGGCAGTCGTCGCATGGGTTGGCTCCAGTCGAAGGCGTCGAGAAGGTCGGCGCCCGGGAGGTTCGCAAGGATCGTGCCGAAGATGCGTCTGGGAGGAGCCGAGGGGCGAAGGGGCGGGAAGAGGACGAAAAGATCTCCGCGTGCGTGCGGGATATGAAAAGATTGCGCGTGTTTGGTAACTGCGGGGAAGGCTCGGGAACTGCTCGGGGAAGGCTCGGGAACTGCTCGGGGAAGGCTCGGGAACTGCTCGGGGAAGGCT
>CAZRLK010000059.1:0-27171 GCA_964600555.1 uncultured Bradymonadales bacterium | reverse complement strand
CCGTTTTTTTACCTCCCACGCTGTTTTTCCTCCGCGTTCCTCTGCGTCTCTGCGGTTAGCACCCGCAGTTTTTGGGCCAACCCATCGGCAACATCGAGCCCCCGGTCGGTTGGCCGCCACGTGCTGTCGGACCACTCGGCGAGCCCCCGGTCGGCCGCCCACTCGAGGGCGTCGTCGGCGGCCTCCAGCCGGCCCTCCTCGAGCTCCCCGACGAACTGATCGTGCAGACGATCGAGGTCGAGCCCGGCGCGCGAGCGACAAGCGAACTCCAGGCGTTGTACGAGGTAGTCGGCGGGCGCGATGCCCCACGCCTCGGACGGTTCGGCCGGGTCGGCGAGGTAGGTCGCGAGATCGGTCGTGTTGCGGCGACGTCGGGCGGTGGCGCCCTCGACCGCGAGGCTGGCGGCGCCGAGGCCGACGCCCACGTACTCGCCGCCGGTCCAGTGCAGGGTGTTGTGCCTGCTCTCGGCACCCGGTCGACAAAAGCTCGCCACCTCGTAGCGGCGAAGCTCCCGGGCGGCGCACCACTCGCAGAGGTGCTCGAGCATGTCGGCGGCCCGCCGGGAGTCGGCGCCGCCGCCCTCGCCCGGTCGATACTCCCCGCCGAAGACCGAACCCGGCGGACCGAGCCGGTCGAGAGCACGGAGATCGGCGGTGAAGTCGGCGGGCGTCTGACCGGGCGCGGCGAAAGCGAGGTCGACGCCGTAGTCGAGCTGCCCGAAGGCGTGGCAGGTGAGCACAGCACGCTCGGCGTCTGCCGAGCGGTGCGGCGCGCCGAGGGTCTGGAGGGTGGCGGGCTGGAAGCTCTCGACCTCGAGGATCACCCGCGTGACGCCCGCCCGGCGCCAGGCCGCCAGTCGCCGGCGCTCGAGATCGAGCGGACTCGCTTCGATCGTCACCTCGACGTCGGCGAGCCCCCGGCGGTCGGCGATGTCAGCGAGCAGCTCGTCGATCCAGGTCGTCGGCACGTACGAGGCCGTCCCGCCGCCGAGATACACCGAGACCAGCTCCCGGCCGTCGATCTCGTCGAACCGCCGGTCGATCTCCCGACGAAGGGCGTCGAGGTAGGCGTCGCGGGGCGGTTCGGCGACGATATTCGAGGTCGGCGCGGACGGTCGGGGGCGGGTAAACGGCAAGTCGATGTAGAGACCGGCGGGCATGGCACCGCGGGATGCATTCAGGGGCGTTTCGACTCGCCAGACGTCCGACGACGACCATCCGGACGACCGATCATCGACGAGCCTCCTACCCGTCGGTGACGACCTCGACGTCGATCTCGCCCTCGCGGGTGTGGACCGCGAGCGAGTCGATCTCGACGTTGCCGGGCGCGGAGGCCATCGGTTTCGGGCGGGTGGCGGTCTTCTCCCAGGCCTTCTGGCCGAACGGGCGGGGGACGTGGAAGTAGTACCGAAAGTCGGCGGGGCTGAGCTTGGGGCGCCCCTCGGGCTCGACCTTGTCGAGTTTGGCGAGGTACTGACCGTTGAGGACGATGCGGACGTCGTGCCAGGGAGTCGAGCCGGGATTTTTCAGCACGAAGGCCTGGTGTTCGAGGTTCTCGATCGTCTGCGCCTCGAACTCGCCCTGCATGCCGGAGCCGATCTCGACGCCGCTGAACGCCCAGACGACGCTCGCCAGCACGATCGCGACGTAGCCGGCGAGGACGGCGATCTTTTCGGAGTGATACCGGGTGCCGCCCTTGAGCAGGGATTCGGCCACCTCGTTGACTTTCTCGAGCGTCGGCACCATCGCGTTCGGTCAAGACGTGCAGGTCGGCAGGGAAATCGGTTCAGGGACCTTATACGATCCGGCCGGGAGATTGGCCAGCCCCCGCCCCGCGGGAAACGTCGGTCCCCGCCCCGAGGGACGGGGCTACAACCAACGGCAAAACGACAAACGGCACGGCCCGGGTTCGGCGCGGGCACGAACCGTGACTGACCAGTCATCCAGCCGTCGGTTCTTGACACATTTTCGATTTCGGCCCTATCAACCCTGTTCGCTCCGGGAGCGTTCCGGACCGACGCCGACGAACCCATCCACACCCTGGACATTCGCCGCCATGAGCAAGCGCACGACCCGCGAGCAGACGCCGCCGGAGGCCGCCCCGGAGGCCGCCGACGAGACGACGGCCGCGGCGTTTTACGATGTCGACGGCACGCTGATCAAAACCAACGTCGTCCACGCCTACGCCTACTACGCGATCAACTCGCCGAGCATCCTCAGGCGGCTCTCGAGCGTCGCCAGCCTGGCGGCCGGCCTGCCGCTGTACTGGCTGGCCGACAAGTTCGACCGGCGGACCTTCAACGAAGCGTTTTACCAAAACTACAGAGGCTTCAGCGAGGACCGGCTGGTGGTGCTCGGCGAGGAGGTCTTCGAGAAGGTCATCCGGCCGAATATCTACGAGGGGGCCCGCTCGCTGCTGGATCGCTCCCGGGAGCGGGGCATGGACCTGATTTTGGTGACCGGAGCGCTCGATTTCATCACCCGGCCGCTCGCCGAGCATCTGGGCGTCGACGAGTACCGATGCAATCGCCTGGAGTTTCAAGGACGGGAGGCGACCGGCAACCTGCGCAAACCGATGATGGCCGGAGCGAACAAGGCGCAGTGGATCCGGCGCTACGCCGAGGAGCACGGCTACGACCTCGAGCGATGTTTCGCCTACGCCGACAGCGCCTCCGACGTACCGATGCTGTCGGTCGTCGGCCATCCCTGCGCGGTCAACCCCGATTTCAGCCTCTCGACGACCGCCAACTCGTACGAATGGCCCGTGCTCGACTTCGAGTAAACGCCCGGCCCCTCGCCCGGCACCGCTTCCGCGAGCCTGGCTCCGTCCGCCTTCACCGATTCCGATTGCGAGACCGACTGCGATGAGCCGACCTTCGACGACATCCGAACACGTTCGCATCCTCGAGGAGGATTCCCTCCCGCGCATGCTGCATTACGGGGAGGATTTCATGTGGGAGCCGTTCCCGGCCGGCACGCGGGTGTTGTACCCGAAACCCCCGATGGACCCGGTGCCGAACCGCGGGGCGGCGATCCGGTACGCCCTCAACAACCCGGAGGGCCAGCCGCCGCTGTACGCCCAGCTCGAGCCGGGTATGACGGTGACGATCGCGGTCGACGACATCAGCGTGCCGCTGCCGCCGATGAAGACCCCGGACGTCCGCCAGACGATGCTCGAGATCATCGTCGAGCTGCTCGAAAAACACGGCGTCGAAGACTACGAGATCCCGATCGCCCTGGCCCTGCACCGGCCGATGACCGAATCGGAAATCGAGCGGATGGTCGGCCCGGACCTGTTCGACACACTGTATCCCGAGCAGTTGTACAACATGGATGCCGAGGACGACGACAACATGGTCGTCCTCGGGCAGACCGACCACGGCGAGGACGTCCAGATCATCCGGCGCGCCGCCGAGAGCGACCTGCTGATTTATCTCAACGTCAACTACGTGCCGATGAACGGCGGCTACAAGTCGATCGGCACGGGGCTGTCGGGCTACGAGGGCATCCGGCATCACCACAACCCGGATACGATCCGCGAGTCCGACTCGTACATGGATCCGGACACCTCCGAGCTGTACGACTCGAACCGGCGGATGGGCGAGCTACTCAAAGAGCACATCGACGTCTTTCACGTCGAGACGGCGCTCAACAACAAGATGTACGACGACCCGCTGATGTTCCTCTCCCGCCCCGAGGAGGAGTGGACGAGCGCCGACCACATGAAGTTCAAGTCGATGCGCTGGTCGCTCGACAAGATGCCGCGGACGGCGAAACGCAAGCTGTTCCATTCGATGCCGGCCGACTACGGGGTCGTCTCGGTGCACGCCGGCGAGACGGAACCGGTCCACGAGAAGACCCTGGAGAAATGCTGGCAGCAGCACTGCATCGAGGTCGACGGCCAGTCGGAGGTGGTCGTCTACGGTATCCCCTTTGAGAGTCCCTACAACGTCAACTCGATCATGAACCCGCTTTTGGTGCGGGTGATGGCGCTCGGATATTTCTTCAACATGCACCGGGGCAAGCCGCTGATCACGGAGGGCGGCACGCTGATCGTCGCTCACCCATGCTACGACGAGTTCGACGCCGATTACCACCCGAGCTACATCGAGTTTTTCAACCGGTGTCTGCCCGAGACCCGCGATTCGGCCGAGCTGGCGCACCGGTGGGAAGAGGAATTTGCGAGCAACCCGAATTACGTCGAGATGTATCGCCGGGGCAACGCCTACCACGGCGTCCACCCGTTTTACATGTGGTACTGGGCGGAGAACGGCGCCCAGCACGTCGGGCGGGTGATCGTCGTCGGGGCGGAAAACGACCACGTCCCGGAGCGGCTCGGCTGGGAGACGGCCGAGACGATGCAACAGGCTCTGCGGATGGCCGAGGACGAACACGACGATCCGGAGATCTCGCTGATGCACCATCCGCCCTACGTGATGGCGGACGTGCAGTGATCGGACCCGACGCCTCGAGCGCTCCGACCCAACCACGACCTTTCATTCGTCGGCGGAGACGATGACGACTGACGACGACAACACGGAGACGACGCCACGGCAGCCCACGCCCGCCTGGTCGATTTCGGAGTCGCTCGCCGGCCGCGAGCTGCTGGTGACCGGGACGACCGGCTTTCTGGGGAAGGTCTTCGCCTCGATGCTGTTGAGGCACCACCCGGACCTCGAGCACGTGCACTTTCTGATCCGCTCGCGCTCCGATCGCAGTGCCGAACAGCGGTTCCGGGAGCTGATCGCCGACTCGCCGGTGCTCGACCCGGTGCGCGAGATCTACGGGGAGGCGTTCGAGGAGTTTCTCGACGAGAAGACCTCGGTGGTCGACGGCGACATCACCGCCGAACACCTGGGGCTCGAGGCGGACGAGGCGCGTGCGCTCTCCGAGCGGCTCGACCTGCTGGTCAACTGCGCGGGCCTGACGAATTTCAACCCGAACCTGGAGAATGCGCTTGAGATCAACACTCTCTCGCAGCGCAAATTCCTGGAGTTCATCCGGCTCGCCGACCGGCAGGCCTCGTATCTGCACGTCTCGACGTGTTTCGTCGCCGGCAATCGCGACGGGCGCATTCCCGAGCAGCTTCCGGGCCCGACCCGCTACCCGCGCTACGAGGAGCTGGGGGCGGAGCTCGACGCCGAGCGCGAGATCGAGGACTGCCTGGCGATGGTCGAGCACGCCAAGCAGCTCGCCGACGACCAGGAGCGCCAGAGCCGGTTTCGGCGGGCGGCCGAGGCGCGGCTCGACGACAAGAACATCCCGCCCGGCGACGACGAGGCCTTCCGGGAGGCCTACGAGTACGCGAGAGACAAGTGGCTTCGGAACCGACTCTCCGACGAGGGGCTCGAGCGCGCCGAGCACTGGGGGTGGCCGAACATCTACACGTACACCAAGTCACTCGGCGAGCGGATTCTGGCCGGGGTCGACGACGTCGACGTCTGCATCTGTCGGCCGGCGATCATCGAGAGCTCGGTCGAGTACCCGCAGCCGGGCTGGATCGAGGGCGTCAACACCAGCGGGCCGCTGTCGTATCTGATCTACCGGGGCCACAGGTTCATCCCGACCCGGGAGAACCTGTTCATGGACATCGTCCCGGTCGACTACGTCTCGCGATCGTTGATCGGGATCACGGCGGCGCTCGCGGCGGGGCGCCACGACCCGGTCTACCAGATCGGCTCGAGCGACCTGAATCCGGTCGACACCGAGCGGCTGACCGAGCTCACCCAGCTGGCCTCGCGGCGGCTCGCCGATCGCGACGAGGGGATGTCGGGGTTGCAGAAGCTGATCGTCAAAAACGCCGACAGCGTGCCGGTCCACCCGACGACCTTCGAGAACATCTCCGCCCCCAGGGTCCGCCAGACGACCGAGGGGCTCAAGGGGCTTTTGGACCGGGTGCCGACCTCGCAGATGGGCGGGCTCGGCGAGGCGGTCGAGGCGGTCCAGGGAGCGGTCGACTCGGCGCACCGGGCGGCGCTGACGACCGAGAAATTCTTCGAGGTGTTCTTCCCGTTCATCGCCGAGAACCGCTACATCTTCCGCTCGCGCCGCTACGACGATCTGCTCGAGGGGCTGTCCGCGGCGGAGCGGGAGCGCTACCGGCCGCGCATCCGGGATCTGGACTGGCGGGAGTACTGGATGAACATCCACGTCCCCGCCCTGGCGGAGTTGATCTTCCCGCAGATCGACGCGCGGCTCAGCCGCAGCCGAAAGGAGGTGTACACCTACGAAGATCTGGTCGATCTGTTCGAAGCGAGCACGGAGCATTTCGAGGACCGGGTGGCGATGCAGCACCACCACGGCGGGGTCGTCGAGCGGTACACCTACGGCGAGATGCGCGAGTACGCCGAGCGGGCAGCGGGGCTGCTGGAAGCGGAGGGCGTCCGCGACGACGTGCCGGTATTGCTGGCGAGCGAGAACCGACCGCAGTGGGGAATGGCGTATTTCGGCATCCTGGAGGCGGGCGGAATCGCGGTGCCGGTCGACCCGGATTCGTCGGCCGGGGAGTTCGTCAATTTCGTCCGCTCCTC
The DNA here is from genome assembly GCA_964600555.1 of uncultured Bradymonadales bacterium. Taxonomy (GTDB): domain Bacteria; phylum Myxococcota_A; class Bradymonadia; order Bradymonadales; family Bradymonadaceae; genus CAJXPB01. Next base: position 20,641 of record CAZRLK010000059.1, on the reverse strand, counting down.
GCAGGCACGTGCGATCCTGGTAAGTAGCGACGTGAACGCGCGCGTCGGCGACGAGCTGCGGGAGCGGCTCGAGCGGGAGGGCCTGCCGGCGACGCTCCTGACCTTCGACCGGCTGTTCACTCCGGCGCTGGAGGCGTCGGCGGCGGACGGCGGCGAGGTGGTCGACCTGGCCGACAGGCGCACCGGCGACCCGGAGGACTGGGAGCCGAACGACGCTCTCGTCGAGCAGTCCCGGCGCGGCGGAGAACTGGCGAGCCTGATTTACACCTCCGGGACGACCGGCGAGCCGAAGGGCGTGATGCTGACCCACGAGAACTTCACGTCGCTCCTGTCGAACATGAAGTCGGTCTTCGAGATCGACCCGTCCGACGAGTTCGTCAGCGTGTTGCCCCTGCACCACACCTTCGAGTTCGGCGCGGGGTTTTTGATGCCTCTGTCGGAGGGGGCGACGGTGACCTACCTGGAGGAGCTGGACGGCGAGGAGTTGATCGAGGCGACGACCTCGAACCGGGCGACGGCGATGGTCGGCGTGCCGGCACTCTGGGAGCTTCTGTATCGCAAGATCCGCCGGCGGGTCACCGAGACGCACCCGGCGGTCGAGTGGGTGGTCGACAAGCTCCAGAAGCTCAACCGCCAGCTTCGCGACCGGGCCGGGGTGAATCTGGGGCCGGTCGCCTTCTCGGCGGTCCACCGCGCGCTGGGGGGCAACCTGGAGTATCTGGTCTCGGGGGGCGCGGCGCTTCCCGAGGAGGTGCTGGAGGGCTTTTACGGGCTCGGCTTCGACCTGTACGAGGGCTACGGGCTGACCGAGGCGGCGCCGGTGCTGACGGTCAACCGGCCGGACGGCGAGATCGCGCCGGGGACGGTCGGCGAGGCGCTCCCGGAGGTCGAGGTCGACCTCCACGATCCGGACGCCGACGGGGTCGGCGAGGTGATCGCCCGGGGGCCGAACGTGATGGCGGGATATCTCGACCGCGAGGAGGCCGACGAGGAGACGCTGCGCGACGGGTGGCTTTTCACCGGCGACGTCGGGCGATTCGACGAGAAAGGCAACCTCGAGATCGTCGGTCGCAAAAAGGAGGTCATCGTCACGCCGGGCGGCGAGAACGTCTATCCCGACGAGCTCGAGGAGATGTACGGCGGCCACGAGCGCATCGACGAGCTGTCGGTGGTCGGGCTCCCGGACGGGTCGGGAAGCGAGCGGGTCGCGTGTCTGGTCCGCCCCGCCCTGCCCGAGGAGGCCTCCGAGGAGGAGGCCGGGGCGGTCCGCGAGGAACTGCGCGAGTGGTTTCGCACGGAGGCCTCGCGCACCGCGTCGCACAAACAGATCCGCGTGCTCCGCTTCTGGGACGAGGAGTTTCCCCGGACGGCGACGCGCAAGATCCGGCGCACGGAGGTCGTCGAGATCCTCGAGGAGATGCTCGACGAGGAGAAATCGGAGGCGCGCGCCCGGGCCGACGGTGCCGAGAGCGGCGATTGGCAGTGGCTGGACGCGATCGTCGCCCGCGTCGCCGACTGCTCGCCGGCCGAAATCGACGCGGCGACCCACCTGATCGACGATCTGGGCTTCGACAGCCTGATGGCCGTCGAACTGGCCAACACGGTCCGCGAGCGCCGGGGCGTCGAGCTGACCCCCGAAGATCTGTCGGACGTGCAGACCAACACCGATCTGCGCGAATTGATCGAACGTCGAGGGGACGGGGGTGGCGGGGAGACAACGGCGCTGGTGGAGACCGACGCCGGCGGGGGCGGGGCCGTCGAGACGTGGGATCCGCCGCCGTTCGTGCGGCGGTACGGCAAGGAGGCGCTGCACCGCGCCCAGATGGGGGCGTACGACAAGCTGTACGACGTCGAGGTGTACGGCCGGGCGAACATCCCCCACCACGACCCGAACGTGCTGGTGGCGGCGAACCACTGCAGCCACCTGGACATGGGGCTGGTGAAATACGCCCTCGGCGAATTCGGTCGGGGCATCCGGGCGCTGGCAGCGGCCGACTACTTTTTCGACGACCCGCTCAGGCAGACGTACTTCTCGAATTTCACGAACCTCATCCCCGTCGAACGTTCCGGATCGCTCGAGCAGGCGCTCTCGGAGGCGAATCGGGCGATCGAGCGCGGTGAGACGGTCCTGATCTTTCCCGAGGGGACACGCTCGACCGACGGGACGATCCAGGAGTTTCAGGACGGGCTCGGCTATCTGGTCGATCGCCACGCCATCGACGTCTTGCCGATGTATCTCGACGGCACCTACCAGGCGTTTCCGAAGGGCCAGACGCTGCCCTCGCCGCTGAAACGCAACCTGAAGGTCCACATCGGCGAGGTGCTCGATGCCCGGCGGGCGAGAGAGGCAACGGCCGATCTGGGCGACCGGGAGCGATTTGCAGCCATCAGCGACGAGACGCGCGATCGGATCACGACGCTTCGCGATCGAGCCGCCGGGGTGGAGGGCGAGGACGACCCGGTCGAGCCGCTGTTCTCGCAGTTGAGCGACGAGTTCGACGCGGAGAATGCGAACGGCTCGGAGGTCAGCTACTACTTCACGCTCGGCGACGTCTCGGACCTGAAATGGAGCGTCATCGTCGACGGCGACCGCGTGAAGATCCGGCGGGGGAAACCGGACGGCGGGCAGGCCGACTGCGTGGTCAAGACCTCGCCGGCGATGTTCGAACGGATCGTGCGCGAGGGGTACGTCCCGTCGGTCGACGAATTCGTCAGCGGCGACATCAAGACCAACGACCCCGAACTTTTGCGAGATTTCCAGGAGTTTTTCGGGCTGAACTGAGGTGTCGACTCCCCTTCCCTTCTCGTCCAATCGGAACGCATCATGACGACTCTCGTGACAGGCGGCACCGGTTTTCTCGGCCGTCATCTCGTCGACCGTCTCCTCGAGCGCGGCACCGACCTGCGTGTGTTGAGCCGCTCGTACGACCGCGACCTCGCCGAGCGCGGCGTCGAGATCGTCGAGGGCTCGCTCGGCGATGCGGAAGACGTCCGGCGCGCCGTCGGGGGGGTCGATCGGGTCTACCACCTGGCGGGCAAGGTCGACCGCCGGCCCGACCGAGCTCACGAGATGTTCGATCTGCACGTCGACGGGACCCGGCGGCTGCTCGAAGCGGCCGACGAGGCCGGAGCCGACAGGGTCGTCGTCGCCTCGACGAGCGGCACCGTCGGGGTGAGCGAGGACCCGGAGTTCGTCGCCGACGAGACCTCTCCGACACGAGAGGACCTCGTGCGGGACTGGCCGTACTACCTCTCGAAGATCTACGCCGAGCGGGTCTGCCGCGACGTCGCCGAGGCCTGCGATCTGGAGGTCGTGGTGATGCGCCCGACCCTGCTTCTGGGGCCGGGTGACGAGCGGGAGAGTTCGATCGGGGACGTCGTCCTGTTCATGAAACGCAAGATCCCGGCGACGATGTCGGGCGGGATCTCGTTCGTCGACGTGCGCGACGCCGCCGACGGGTTCGTTCGGGGGATGGAGGAGGGGACGGCCGGCGAATCGTACCTGCTCGGGCAGGCGAACCTGACGCTCGAGGAGTTTTTCGAACGCCTGGAGGCTTTGACGGGCGTGCCGGCTCCGAAGATGCCCCTGCCCGACGACCTTATGGTCTCCGGGGCGAAGCTCTTCGAGCAGGCGAGTCGACTGGTCGACCGGGAGACCGACATCGACCCGGTCAGCGTCGAGATGGGTCAGTACTACTGGTACATCGACTCCGCGAAGGCCAGACGCGAGTTCGGCTGGGAGCCCCGCGACGCCGACGAGACGCTGCGAGATACCGTCCGCTGGATCGAGAAACACCATCCCGACTTCGCCGACCGCGAACGGCGGGAGGCCCCGCCCGAGGAGTTCGTACCGCGCGAGACGATCGAGTACGCCGAGAAGATGGCGGACGAGTGATCCCGCCGAAGATCTCGTCACCGCGATCGGCTCGCCGGTCGCCCATCGTACAGTTCATTGAAACCGCGCGACCCCCAGCCCGATGTTGTCGCCGCCGCCCCCGCGATTGGCGAGTAGAATCAACTCGAGACAGGCGAGTGCCGGGTCCGGCTCCGAGAGGAGCGTGGCGAGGATGTTCTCCTCGGCGCTGGTGACATTGCTGCCGGCAAAATCGACCAGTCCGTCGGTGGTGAGAAGCAGGGTATCGCCGGCGGTGACCGGAAACTGAAACATGTCGACGCCCGGCGACTTGCTGTCGAGCCGCCCCTCGTCGATGTCGAAGGCGCCGAGGCACCGAGCGAGGGCGTCGCCGCGGGGCATCGACAGGGCCTCGTCGGCCGGTACCCCCTCGAGGATGCTCAACGTCCAGAGGTTGTGGTCGACGGTCAATTGCTCGAGGCCGGGCCCGCGCTGCAGATACCCGCGGCTGTCGCCAACCGACCCCAGCGTCACTCGCCCGCCGTGATACAGGGCGACCAGCCCCGTCGTCCCCATCACCTCGTGGGCGGCGCCGTCGAACGGCGTGTGGCGCTCGTTGACGTACTCGACGATCCGGTCGTTGGCCTCCGCAAAGATCGCGTCGACCACCCCCACCTCGTCGATCGGCTCCTCCATCAGGTAGGCCGGCAACAGGTCGTTCCAGTGCTCCTCGGCGGTCTCGATCAAGAGTCGGCTGGCGACGTCTCCCGTTCCGTACGAGGCCGTCGAAACGCCGTCGGCGACGACGATCAGACCGAACTCTCCCTTCTCGGAACTTCCGTAAAAGACGTCGTCCTGGTTGACCGGATTGCGCTCGCGCTTGGCGACCCCGATGTGGCGGTCGACCGCTCCCTGCATCGCGGGAATCTGCTCGCGCCCCGCCGGCCCACGGTCCTCGATGGCCGCGACGGCATTTTCGAATCCGCTCGCCATCGACTCGACATCCGGATACCGCTTGTCCGGGTCGGGCCGGCCCGCCCGCTTGACGACCGGCGCCAGACCCGGGGGAAACGACGGCCGAAAGCTTCGGGCGGGGACGGCGGGGGCGTGGCGTGTGTAAATCGAAACCGGAGGAATGCGTCCGGAGACGAGATAATAAAGCAGCATGCCGGCCGAAAAGACGTCGCTGACGGCCTGCGTTTTCGGCTCTCCCCGCGTGTACGCTTCGGGAGCGGAAAAGCCGGGCAAAACCTCGAGCTCGTCCGGAGGCTCCTCGATGTCGAACAGCCCCGAGGCACTGTCGAAGACAACCTCCAGGGCAAACGGGTCGCGCTCGGCCGGCGGCGTCTCGTGGACGTCCTGCTCGGCCGAGGCGACGCCCGCCTGCTCGTCGGAGGCGGCCCCGGGCGAACTCGCACCGAGCAGTTCGTAGATCCAGCTCTCGGCATCGACCCCGTCGTCGTTGACCTCCGAGCTGCTCTCGGCCAGCGACGAGGTGCTCTCCTCGACGTCGGGAAATTCCTCGGCCCCCAACGCCTCCAGCCGCGAAGCAAGTGACTCCTGGGGCCGAGTCTCGTCGTAGCCCTCCTCGAACGGATTGTCCTCGGCCGTCTCGGCACGCTCGGCGAATCCCGGGCTCTCGCCGTCGGTTTCCTCGTCGAACCGGCGGACGTCGGTGTCGGGATCGGTGGCGTCGGGATCGATCTCCGCCAGGGGAATTCCGATCCGCGAGCCGGCGGGGCGCACGCGGACCGTCTCCGGCGCCAGGTACAGATGTAAAAGTCCCGAGCGGTGCAGACGACCGAGCCCTTCGAGCACCGCCTCGAACACGCCGGCCACTCGCCGCAGCTCCAGTTCGCCGTCGGCCAGCGTCACGAGTTCGGCCAGCGAAATTCCGGCCTCGTTGCGAAACAGGTACACCCGGCTGCCGTCGATGCGTTTCCGCCCGACGGGTCGGCGGACCGGCAGATCCTCCTCGTCCGGCAACTCTTCGAGCCCCCGGTCGCATTCGGTGCGACAGACTTCGAGCAAGAATCGGTCGGAATCGAGCGCACCGACGAGATCCTCGTCGTCTGGCTCCTCGCCGGCCGGTCGCCGGCAGGCGATGGCTTCGACGACATAGACGGCGCGGTTCAAAAGGTCGGCCCACTCGTCGACGACCAGGACCGTCAGGGCGAACTCTTCGCCCTCCAGCCCGACGGCGGAGCCGGAGACGGGAAAGGTGTAGGTCTCGCCCGGGGCGACCACGGGGTCGCCGGCCTCGATCTCTTCGGCCTCGCAGTGCGGGCAGGGACTACCGACCGCCGCGGGACTCCCGCATTCCGGGCAACTTGTCTGCGTGGTCGACATCCGTGTGTCGGACTCGTCAGATGTCGGAGCGCTCCAACGCGATCACAATCGCGTACGGCCTGCTTTTCACACTACCGTGACTCACCGTGAGCATAGACGAAGGTGGGCCGTGTGACCAGCTCGGAGCGGGGCGTCGGAACCGTCGTATTTCGATGAAGTTCGGCCAGTCGCCGGGCACGGAGGGTCGGGCGCAGATCGGAAGCGCGAACGTATCGGAGCCCCCACATCGATCGGTATGCTGCGTCGGGCGGCCCGGCGAGACGTCCGGGACCCCGCGACTCCCGATACGAGCTACAGGCTCACAGGAGGATGTCCCTCCGACGCGCCACGCCGCACGCAGACGGATGCGCTCAATACAGCTCCTGGCCGGTACACAGGCCACTCGATTCCATCCCCCCGGTAACCTCGGGCGGCTGACCCTGGGGCGGGGCGGGAGAGACCTCGTTGACGCCGTAGACCTGACCGCTCGGCCAGTGGATCCGGGCGACGTCCCAGAACTGACCCCCGTTGGTCAGCGGCGTGTTGAGATTTTCGAAGACCAGGTTCTCGTTGATGTAGATCCGGATCGTCGCGTAAGCCGTCCCGAAGCGCTGCTCCCAGTAGTGTACCCCGATGGCATACCACTGGCAGTCGACCGGGTTGTCGAGCTGGATGTTCTCGGGCCCTCGCCCGTTCTGATCGTCGATGTCGAGGCTCGGGCTCTCCGGATTCCAGTCGCCCGTCTTGTTGCGAAAGTACACGTCGTACGGCTCCTCGAACCATGACCCAGGGCCCATCTTGACCATGTGGACGTCGACGTCCGAGCCGGTGTCGTCCGTCTCGTCGGGGTCCTCGGGGTTGGTCCAGGTCAGCTCGACGTGGATCTTTTCGTTCGGGATGGCCGTGATTTGAGCGGTCGCTTCTTCACACGAGGTGAAACCGTCGTTGTCTTCGACCTGCAGACCAATCTCGTAGGTGCCGGCGGTGAGCACGCGAAACTCGCGCCTCGACATGTCCTCGTCGTCCCCGTCGACGGGATTGATACGAACCGTCGAATCCTCCGGCTTCGAGATCGTCCGCCACTGATAGTCGACGACCTCGCCGTCGGGATCCTCGCTTCCGGAGCCGTCGAGCACGACGGTATCGAGCGGAGCAACCGTCAGCGGCGGATTGACGAACGTCGAGTTGCCCTCGACCTTCGCCCGGATCTCGGCGGTCGGACACTCGCCCTCCCGACCGTTGGCCAGCAGGTCGACCTCCGCCTCGTTTTGCGCCGGGTCGTTGCTGTTGAACACGATCGTCGCCTCGTCCGCCCCCGCACTCTCCGGCTCGTAGGTGACCGCAAAAAAGGCCTGGTCGCCCGACTCGTCGAGTTCGACCGGCTCGTCGAGGACTCCGTCGCCGTCCTCGTCGTGTTCGCCGAGATCGAGCGAAAACTCATCGTCGTCGCTGTTTTCGGCGATCGCGACCGACGAGATCTCGAGCGTCTCGCTGCCGCAGTTCTCGACGGTGATTGCTTCGGTCACCGATCCACCGAGCGGTACCGCCCCGAGGTTGCGAGAGGTGCGGTCGAACAGCAGACACGGGGCGTCGGCATTGGCATTGACTTCGATCTCACTGACCGTCGGATCCTCGGCCGTCGACCCGGGATTTTCGTTCGAGCGCACCAGAAGCTCCCCCTCGTCGTTGCCCTGTTCGGTCGGGGCGTACTCGAGCTCGAATTCGAGCCGGTCACCTCGCTCACCGTCCCCCGAAGAGGTATTGAGCGGAGCGAGGGTCGCCGGGAACGAATCACTGTCGAGCGAATCGGAGACGACCCGAAAGTCGGAGTCGCCCGTCATCGTCGGCGGCTCGAACAACTCGAGCGGCGCATTGCCGAAATTCTGGATGGTGACCGTGCGGGTCATCCGCTCGCCGGGCGGCAGGCGCGGAAAGCGCACCGGCGAGGGATCGACGTTCAGTTCCGGCTGGACGCCGCGCGTCGTGACATCGACGGTCAACGGGTCGTTGGACCCGTAGCTCGGATCGCTGTTGTATAGCCGCAGCGTTCCGTCGTTTCGCTCGCCGGTCTCCTCGGGCGCATATTCGATCTCGAGCGTCTCCGATTCGCCGGCCGCGACGCGAATCTCGTCCGGAACTCCGTCGACGATCGACAGATTGTCGATCGTCGCGTTTTCCTTCGCCTCGAACTCGATGTCGAAGACGCGAAGTTCACTCGAGCCCGTGTTCCGGATCTCGAGCACGCGAGTCTCGGAATCGCCAAGTGAGACGACGGGAAACGAGACGGTCGCCGGCGAGACCTGAATCCGACCGGACTCCTGACGCCCGACGTCGCCCTCGCCGCACGCCCCGGCCAATCCGGCGACGAGAAGGACGATTCCAATCACCCACGCGAACGCCGACGTACGGCAGTGGCCGTTGATAACCAAGCTACGCATCTCGATGCCCTGGAAGAGGAGAGCGACGGACGGAGCAGATTCCTCGCCTGCAAGAAGTACGGAAATCCCTCCAGACTGTCAAATTCGCCCGTGGAGACGGAGACTGAGCAGCTCCGATCACTCGCCGGCGACGCGCTCGACCTCCCGGCCGATCAACTCCAAAAGCGAGGCACTTCGCCGACCGTATTTCATCTCCCCGTCCTGCTCGGAGAGGGCGACGGCGCGCTGCAGGTGGACGACAGCATCGTCCGGGCGACCGGCCCGCACGAGCGCCTCCCCGAGCTTCCCCTCGAGCATCGAGCTCTCCGGCCCGAAGCTGACCGCCGCACCGAGACAGACCACCGCATCCTCCCAGCGCTCGCGCTGCATCGCGATATCACCGATCAACAGGTACGGGTAGTAGCGCGTCTCGTCGAGCGCCAGAATGCCTTCGACCAACACCCCGGCCCGGTCGAGCTTGCCGTACTCGTACAGTTGGTGGGCGTAAAATTCCATCGTCTCGACGAACGCTTCGCCGACCCCGAGCGCCTCCTGCAGCGAGGCGTCTTCTTCGACGACCCGGCGGGCGACCTTCTCGAGCACCTGTCGCTCCTGGTCGCTCAGATCCTCGAGTGTGGCATCTTCGCGAAATTCGAACGACTCCACCATCTCTTTCATCGATTCTCTCCCGTGCAATTACTCCCGTTCTCGCCGATCCCGTACCGCCTCACACCAGCGCGCTGAGCATCTTGTCGGCGACCTGGCCCTCGCTCGAGCCGAGCCCCGACATCAAGTCAGCCGCCTGACCGAACGACGACATCTGCTCGGAGAGCCCCTTCCCGCCACCGCCTCCGTCCCCGCCGAACGCTCCGAGAAGCTCCCCCGGCCCGCCCTCGGATCCTCCACCCCCACCCGCCGCTCCGAACAGCTCACCGAGCCCCTCGCCCCCTTCGCCGCCTCCGGCTCCCTCGAGACCGCCCGCCGCTCCGAGAATCTTGCCGAGCGATCCCCCCGCCTCGCCCCCCCTCCCGAGCAACTCGCCGATGGCACCTCCCGTCCCCCCGCCGGCCCCGAGCCCCTCGGCGGTCCCGCTGACCGCCCCGGAGAGCAGATTCGGGATGCTCCAGTCGGCCCCCTCGCCCTCCGGCCCCGGAACGTCCCCCGTCCCCCGCTCCAAAACCGCGTTGTCGAGCGCTCCCTCGATCCCCTCCTGGACGACCTCCGCCGCCGGACCGGTCAGAGCCGTTCCGGCGATCCCCGCCGCCTCGAGTCCAAATCGCGCCAGGTTCTCGCCGGCCTCCGCTCCATCCCCGTCGATCGCGGATTTGACCGACTCCCCGAGCGCTCCAATCCCCTCGGTGACCGACCCGATCGCGTTTCCGATATTCATCGCACGCCTCCCGTGTATGCTGGTCGATGATCCGTGTCGAATTTCCCGAGCGCTTCCGGCTCGAGAGGTCGACGCAGACACGTCGGTCTGCCCCGATCCCCGCGCCTGTTCATTCGCGGCCGTCGACCTCCGACGCCCCGCAACAACACGCCCCCACCATCCGGTCGAAACCGATGGCGGCACTCGTTGTCTACGACGTACCGGCGAGTATAGCGCCACGCCTGCTCACCCGCAACCCGTCCACATCGCCGGGCGCCTGTAGATTCCTCGGCCACAATCTGTACAATCCCCTCGACGCCTGCTCGCATCTTTTCGCCGCCCCGGCCTCTCGCCGTGAAACGCTACAGTCTCAGCGACGGAGCCAACCGCCCCGATCTCGACCTCGACTACGAGGAGGATCTCAACGAGCAGCAGCGCCGTGTCGTCGAGGCCGACGGGGGGCCGATGCTCGTGATCGCCGGCGCCGGCACCGGCAAGACCCACACGCTCACCTACCGCGTCGCCCGGCTGGTCGAGCACGGCGTCGACCCGGAGCGCATCCTGCTTCTGACCTTCACCAACAAGGCGGCCCAATCGATGACCGAACGGGTCTCGGCCCTGCTCGACCTCGAGATCCGGGATCTCTGGAGCGGCACCTTCCACAGCGTCGCCAACCGCATCCTACGCAGCGAGGCCGACCGGCTCGGCTACGCGACCGACTACACGATCCTCGATGTCGAGGACGGCAAGACGCTGATGAAAAACTGCCGGGCCCACGCCGACGTCGGGCATACCGAGCGCAACTTCCCGAAACCGAAGCTTCTGCGTTCGATGCACAGCTACTGCATCAACACCCAGCGTTCGGTCGAGGAGGTGCTCGAGGAACGCTACGAGTACTATCGTCATCTCGCCAACGCGATCCGCACCGTCTTTCGCGTCTACCAGTCGCGGAAGCTCGAGATGAATCTGATGGATTTCGACGACCTTTTGTTGAACCTCAAACACCTGCTGCGCGACGACGAGCAGGTCCGGCAGGCCTACTCCGAGAAGTTCGAACACGTTCTCATCGACGAGTACCACGACACGAACCACATCCAGGGCGAGATCGTCGAGATGCTCGCCGAACATCACGGCAACCTGATGGTCGTCGGCGACGACTGCCAGTCGATCTATGCGTTTCGCGGGGCGGATTACCGCAACATCCTCGAGTTCCCCGACCGCCACGAGGCATGCGAGGAGTACCGGCTCGAACTCAACTACCGGTCGACCCCCGAGATTCTCGCCCTGGCGAATGCCTCGATCCACAACAACGACCACCAGTTCCACAAGACGCTCCGGGCGGAGCGGCCGTCGGGCCCGAAGCCGGGACTTTTCAAGCTACGGGACCCGGAACAACAGGCGCGGTTCGTCTGCAAACGCATCCTCGAACTCGCCGACGAAGGGTACGATTTCCAGGACATGGCAGTGCTTTATCGCTCCCACCACCACTCGATGGAGCTGCAGGTCGAGCTGACCCGCCGCGAGATCCCGTTCGTCGTCCGCTCGGGGCTTCGATTTTTCGAAAAGGCCCACATCAAGGACGTTCTGGCGCATCTAAAGTTCGTCTTCAATCCGAAGGACGAACTGAGTTTCACGCGGGTCGCCCGACTGGGTCGCGGGATCGGCTCGAAGCGCGCCCGGGACATCTGGATGTACATCTCGGCGCAGCCCGATCCGCTGGCGGCCCTCGGCGACGAGAAACTGCTGGAGTCGCTGCCCGGCAAAGCCGAAGCTTCGTGGCGGCAACTCGCCGAGCGCCTCGAGCGCGTCGCCGAGCTTCGCATGCAGCCGCCGGGCGAGGCGATGGAGGCGATCCTGGAGTCTGGCTACACCGACCATGCCCGCAGCAACTTCGACGAGCCCTCCGACCGGCTCGACGACCTCCAGCAGTTGGCCGATTTCGCCCAGAGCTTTCCCGATCTCGACCGGTTTCTCGGCGAGATTTCGCTTCTGACCAATGTCTCCGGCAAGGGCGTGCTGGTCGGCGACGACCGCGACGATTACGTCACGCTCTCGTCGGTCCACCAGGCGAAGGGGCTGGAGTGGCCGGTCGTCTTTTTGTTGTCGCTCGCCGAGGGGCAGTTTCCCCACCACCGGGCGATGGACGAGCAGGAGTCGATCGAGGAGGAGCGCCGGTTGTTTTACGTAGCCACGACCCGGGCCGGCGACGAGCTGGTGATGTGCCAGCCGACCCGCGCCTCGGGGCGAGGGGGACGGCGCATGGAGGTGCAGCGCGCCTCGCAGTTCATCCGCGAGCTGCGCGACGATCCCGACCTCGACGAGCCCCTCTGGGAGAAGTGGGTCGTCGAAGAATGACCACCGAATCGCACGTGCATCGCTGAACACACGGGAGGATTCCCCACGATGTCGAATTTTCCAGTCAGACTCGAAGGGGCGTTTACGGCGCTGATCACGCCGTTCGACGGCCGTTCGATCGACCACGACGCCTACACCGACCTGGTCGACCGCCAGATCGAAGGGGGAATCGACGGACTCGTCCCCTGCGGGACGACCGGCGAGGCGGCGACGCTGTCGACCGACGAGATGCTGTCGGTCATCCGCACCTGCGCCGACGCCACCGACGGGCGCGTCCCGGTCGTCGCCGGCACGGGTTCGAATGACACGCAAAAGACCATCGAGACGACCCGGGCCGCCGCCGAGATCCCGGGCGTCGACGCCGCCCTGGTCGTGACGCCGTATTACAACAAGCCCGACCAGGAGGGGATGTACCGACATTTCGTCGAGGTCGCCGACGAGGGAGGCCTGCCGGTCGTCCTGTACAACGTCCCCTCTCGGACCGGCGTCTCGCTCTCCGCCGAGACCATCGCCCGCCTCGCCGAACACGAGCGCATCGTCGGCATCAAGGAGGCCTCGGCGGACATGACGCTGGCGACCCGCATCGCCGACGACGCCGGCGACGACCTGCAGATGATGTCGGGCGACGATTTCACCACCTATCCGCTGGTCGCAATCGGCGGGACCGGATGCGTGTCGGTCGTCTCGAATCTGGATCCGGGGACGATGAGCGAGCTGGTCGAGGCCGCCCGTGACGGCGAGGTCGAGCGCGCCCGCCAGCTCCACCAGAAAATCCAGCCCCTCGCCCGTCTGCTGTTCGCCAAACCCAATCCGGTGCCGACCAAACTCGCCGCCTCGATCCTCGGATGGTGCCGGCCGGACGTCCGCCAGCCGATGTACGTCCCCTCCGAGGACTTTCGGGAGTTGATGGAGGACCTCCTCGAGGAGTACGGACTTCTCTGAATCCAGCGGGCTGCATTTCGACCGACCCGTCTCACTGCCGCAGGAGTTTGATCGATGACCCAGGTTGCCATCGTCGGAATCGCCGGCCGCATGGGCGGCTCGCTGCTCGACAACGCCCCCGACCTCGAGGGACTCGACGTCGTCGCCGGCGTCGAATCGCCCGGTTCGCCGCAGATCGGGACCGAGCTTCAGCCGGGCGACGTACCGGTCTACGACGCCGCCGCGAAGGCGTTCGAGGCCCGCGAGGTCGAGATTGCCGTCGACTACTCCAGCCCGGAGGGGTGCGTGCGGGCCGCCGAGGCGGCCGCCGGCGCCGACGTCGGCTTCGTCTCGGGGACCACCGGCCTCGCCGACGCCCAGATCGACCGACTCGGCGCCCTCGCTTCCGAGATCCCGATTCTTCGGGCCTCGAACTTCTCGGTCGGCATCAACCTGCTTTTGAAGCTCGTCGCCGACGCCTCCGAAGCGACCGACAGCGAGTTCGACGTCGAGATCTTCGAAGCCCACCACCGCCACAAAGTCGACGCTCCGAGCGGCACGGCGTTGAGCCTGGGAGAAGCCGCCGCCGAAGCCCGTGGATGGGACCTCGAGGAGGTCGGCACCTTCGCCCGACACGGAGAGGTCGGCGAACGCGAGGACCGCGAGATCGGTTTCCAGGTGATGCGCGGCGGGGGAATCGTCGGCGACCACAGCGTCTCGCTGTGCGGCCCCGGCGAACGAATCGAGCTGAACCACCGGGCCGAGGATCGCGGGATCTTCGCCCGCGGCGCCCTCACCGCCGCACGCTGGCTCGACGGTCGGGCACCGGGCAAATATTCGATGCAGGACGTGCTGTTCGGGTGAACGTCGACGGCCGGGGGGGTTCCCCGTCGATCCCCGACGACCGACGACGGTCACTCGACGACCGTCATTTCCCCTCCCACTCCGGCTCGCGCTTTTGCAAAAACGCCATCACCCCCTCGCCGGCGTCCTCGGTCAACGTGTTGATCGTCAGATCCTTGTGCAGCGACCGAAGCTGCTCCTCGAAGTCCATGTCCTGTGTCTCGTAGAAGGCGCGGCGGCCGAGCTTGAGGATCGCCGGCGAAAATCCGTTGATGCGATCGACCAGTTCGTCGACCTTCTCGTCGAGTTCGTCGGGCTCGACGGCGTAGTTGACGATGTCGAGTTGTTCGGCCTCCTCGGCCGGGAACTTGTGGCCGGTCAGGACCATCTCCATGGCGCGCTTGCGGCTCATATTCCGCTGGATGACCGAGATGATCATCATCGGGAACAATCCGAGCTTGATCTCCGGCGTCCCCAGATCGGCGTCGGTCGAGGCGACGGCGATGTCGGAGTTGAGCACCAGGCCGAGCCCACCGCCGAGGGCGTGGCCGTTGACTCGCGCGACGATCGGGCAGGCACAGCGGTTCATCGTCAAAAGCAGATCCGCAAAGCCGCCCCGCTCGTAGTGCATCTGCAGCATGCCTCCGCCACCGCCCTGGTCGCCGAGGTCGCCACCGGCGCAAAACGCCTTGTCGCCGGCGCCGGTCAACACGATGACGTGGACGTCTTCGTCGTCCGAGAGCGTCTCGATGCGCTCGGTCAACCGTTCGACGACCTCGTTCGACATCGCATTGCGCCGGTCCGGTCGATTGATCGTCACCGTCGCGACATGATCTTCGGTCTCCGTCAAGACAATCTCGTCACTCATGGCCACTCCTTTGATCCAATGCTATGTTCGCGGCGCGAATTGCCGTGCTGACAGCGTCGTCGAAGCGGTTAGTAATTACTCACTTACTTGTGCAGCGTCAATGCCGAAGCCCGACCCGCCCTCCAAAAAGCCCGATGCCGCGTCTGGAGGCGAGTTTGCGTACCGAATTCTCCTGGAGACCGAGCACCCGGAACTTCTCTCGACACTCCTGTCGACGATCGAGGGATTCCGGGGCACCCACATCGTCGACGAGGAGTCTGACCCCGCATCCGCAGAGATCCCGAACTCGGTCTCGCTGGTCGGCTATGTCGCCGCGCCCTCGCCGGACGCCGCCCCCGACCTCTCGCGGCGGCTTCGCGAACAGGTCCTCGCCCCGGCCGACTTCGAGGCCCGCCTCCACGAGCTCGCCCTGTACACCGACGAAAGTTGGCGGGACGAATGGAAGCAGTTTTTTGAACCGGTCGAGATCGCGCCCAACATCTGGGTGGGGCCGCCCTGGGAGGAAGAAGCCCTGGCCGAACGAAGCGGAAAGGCGGGCGTCGCGCTGGTGATCGATCCCGGCATGGCCTTCGGGACGGGTCACCACGAGACGACCCGGCTTTCGGCGCACCTTCTTGCGGAGCGCCTTCGCGCGTTCGATTCCCCGTCGCTGCTGGACGTCGGCTGCGGCTCGGGGATCCTCTCGATGACGGGCGCAACGTGCGGTGCGCGGCCGATCGTGGGTATCGACGTCAACGAGGAGGCCATCGAGGCGGCTCGGACGAACGCACGACGCAACGGACTCGCCGATCGTCTCGACATCTCGAGCCGACCGCTCGACGAGATCGAGGGGCGCTTCGACGTCGTCGTCGCCAACATCCTCGCCGGAGTGTTGCTCGAGCTGGGCGAGGCGTTGTACCGACGGGTCGGTCCCGGCGGCCGTCTGATCATCTCGGGGGTGACGAGCGAAGAGCACGAGGAGTTTCTCGCCGAATTTCTCCGCTCCGGCTGGGAGGTGACCGCGAGCCTCACCGAGGGCGACTGGAAGGCGTACCAGATCGGGCGAAAATCAGGCACATGACCGAGCGACGCGCCCACATCGATCCCGGGGAACTTCCCGACGAATCGCTCGAAGACCGCCACTTCACCGTGCCCGACCGAATCGCTCACTATTTCCGGGACGTCCTCCGCCTGGAACCGGGCGACGCCGTCGAACTGTTCGACGGGCGCGGACGGGTACTGGAGGGGCACATCCAGTCGTGTCGCAACGACCGGGTGCAGCTGGCGGTCTTCGAGGACCGGAAGACCGACCGAAACGAGAGCCCGTGTCGGCTGACGCTGTGCGCGGCGATGCCCAAACGCAAGAGATGGCGGTGGATTCTGGAGAAGACCACGGAACTGGGCGTCGCGCGCATCGTGCCGCTGGAGACCGACCACGGCGTCGTCGAGATCCCGGAGGATCGCCTCGAGCACAAAAGCGAGCGGTGGCGCAAGATCCTCGGCGAGGCCGCTCGACAGTCCGAGCGCACCCGGACCCCCGAGATCGCACCGCCACGCTCACTCGACGAGGCGCTCGGGGAGACCGGCCACTCCGAGGCCCTCGATCTCGTCCTGCACGCCCGCTCCGACAGCCCGCCGCTCGGCGCCCGCCTCGAGCCCTTCGCCGCCCGGCCCGACGCCGGGCCGGCGGTTCGGCTGTGGGTCGGGCCGGAAGGAGGGTTTGCGGAGGCCGAGATCGACGGGCTCGTGGAGGCCGGGGGGCAACCGTGCAGCCTCGGCCCGCGCATCCTCCGGGCCGAAACCGCCGCCGTGGTCGCCACCGCCCTCGTGCAGGCGCATCTGGGGGACTTGAGCCCACCCCGCGACTCGTCCGAATCCGGAGGTTGATCATTCGCACCGACACGCAATTCATCGGTATCCTCGCCGCCACGTTCGCCTTCGTGCTCGTGGCGGGATGCGACCGCGACGGTGGGGCCGCGGGCGGCGCCGACTCCCCGTCGCCCCGGGAGAGTTTCGTCAGCCAGCAGGCCCCCTACCGCGTCGAACTTCCCGCCGGCTGGACGACGACCCGCAAACCCGACAAACTCAATCCGCATGCCGACCTGGCGGCCACCCGAGACGAACGCCTGTTCGCGATCGTCATCCCCCAGAAGCTTCCGGAACTCGACGGGGTCGACCCGCCCGGCGCCGACGCACTCAAGGACGCGAGCCTCGAGCGGATGCGAAGCAATGTCAACGACCTCCGGGTCGAGCAGGAGGGACCGGTCTCGCTCGAAGGTGGCGAGGGCGTCTCGGTCTTCGCCGAAGGGACGGTCGACGACGACACCGTGCAGTACATCGCGACGTTCGTCACCCATGGCCACTGGGGCTACCAGATCATCGCCTGGGGCCCGGCCGAGGACGAAGCCGAGCTGGTCGATCAGGTCGATTCACTCATCGGTGGTTGGCAATTTCGCGACGATTCCCTACCGTCCGATGCGCCGGACGCCGCGGAGACCGACACTCCGTAGCGTCGCCCGGCGACACCCCGGACTTTTGAAACGCGACCGCGGGCTGACTCGTCTGTACCATCAGATGCACGCACCCACCCATCCCTTCCCCTGACAACCGATGTAGACGATGACGGATTTGGACAAGGACCACTACAAAGTAACGATCATGGGCTCGGGCCCGGCCGGTCTGACGGCGGCCATCTACACGGCACGCGCGGACCTGGAGCCGGTCGTCTTCGAGGGCCCGGAACCGGGCGGCCAACTGACGACGACGACCGATGTCGAAAACTACCCGGGCTTCTCGGAGGGCATCCTGGGGCCGGACCTGATGGACGAATGTCGCCAGCAGGCCGAACGCTTCGGCACGGAAATCCACATGGCGCTGATCGAGGATGCCGACCTCTCGGAGCGTCCCTTCGAGATCACCCTCGAGGACGGGACCGAGTTCGAGACCGAGACGCTGATCATCGCCTCCGGCGCCCGGGCGAGACTGCTGGGCCTGGAGAACGAATCGAAGCTGATGGGCCACGGGGTTTCGACGTGCGCCACCTGCGACGGGTACTTCTTCCAGGACGACCAACTGGCGGTCGTCGGCGGCGGGGACTCGGCGATGGAGGAAGCGACGTTTCTGACGAAATTCGCCTCGAAGGTCACCATCATCCACCGCCGCGACGAACTGCGCGCCTCCGAGATCATGGCCCGGCGGGCCGTCGACGACCCGAAAGTCGAATTTCTCTGGAGCCACGAAGTCGTCGAAATCGTCGGCGACCGGGAGGAGGGGGTCGAGAAGCTGAAAGTGATCAACAACAAAACCGAGAAGGTCCGGGATTTTCCGGTCGACGGGTTGTTCATCGCCATCGGGCACATCCCGAACACCGAGATCTTCGAGGGCCAGCTCGAGATGAACGACGAGGGCTACATCGAGACCAAACCCGACAGCTCGCATACGAGCATCCCCGGTGTTTTTGCGACCGGCGACGTCCAGGATTTCACCTATCGGCAGGCGGTGACGGCCGCCGGGACTGGCTGCAAAGGGGCGATCGACGCCGAGCGCTTTCTGAAAGAAGAGGGAGACGCCTGAGCCCTCCTCTCACTGGTCGTCTCGCTGGATCTCCGAGTCCGCCTCGCCGAGCATCTCGACGAGTCGGTCGGTCAGTTTGTGCCGAATCTCCCGGGGCGGGCCGGCCATCACACACGCCGCCGCATTGTGGTGGCCTCCCCCGCCGGATTCGGCCGCCAGCTTCGAGACGTCGACCCGGCCCTTGGATCGAAACGAGACCTTCCAGTCGCCGTCCGGCCGCTCGCGAAGCTGGGTCGAGACCTCCACCCCGCGCACCGAGCGCCCGTAATTGATGAATCCATCGGTCAGCTCGGCGATTCGCTCCGACTCGTCGACCATCTCCCGATCGATGCAGATGAACGCCAGGCGGCCGCACGATGAAAATCGCAGCGTCTGAAGTACCTCGGCGAGCAAGTCGACGCGGCGGCGCGGTTCACTCTCGAACAGTTCCACCGTCATCCGCCAGGGATCGACGCCCGCCTCCAGCAACTCCCCGGCGATCCGAAACGACGTCCGCGAGGTATTCGCGTAGCGAAATCCCCCGGTATCGGTGACGAGCCCGCAGTAGAGGCATTCCGCCAGAGGCTCGTCGACCGAGACGTCCATCTCTTCGGCGAGGCGATAGATCAACTCCGCGGTGGCCGCCGCCTCGCTGTCGTCGAGATACCGGTCGCCGGTCTCCCGATCGATGGTCTTGTGGTGGTCGATGACGAGAACGTCCTCCGGCGCCAGGTGCTCGAGGGGCGGGAAGCGCCCGCCGAGCCGCTCGACCGACGAACAATCGAGCAACACGACGACCTCGACGTCGGGCTCGTCGGGAAGCTCCGAGACAACCTCGTCCGCCCCGCTCAAAAACCGAAAGTTCCGGGGCACGGGATCGTGATTGAACCGGATCACCTCGCCGCCGAGCTGCTCGAGCAGACGCGCCAGGCCGAGCGTCGAGCCGATCGCGTCGCCATCCGGCTCCTCGTGCGAGACGACCAGAAACGACTCCCGACGACCCAGGCTGTCGGCCATCTGCGAGAGTTGTCGCTGCAGTCTCGAGGGCGTGCGAATCGAAACCGTCTCGGGCTCGGTACTCGAACTCGAGCTCATCGATGCTCCTTCCCCGTCCGCAAAATCACCATTCGTCGTCCTCGCGGGCCTCGGCGAGCAACTCCTCGACACGCCGGCCCCGCTCGAGCGACTCGTCGAATCGGAAATCGAGATCGGGCGTGTATTTGGTGTCGAGCCGGTTGCCGACTTCGCGTTTGAGAAACCCCTTGGCGTGGGCGAGCCCCTCTTCGGCTCCCTCGCGGTCGGCCTCGCCGGACTTCTCGATCAACACCCAGTACACCTGAGCGTGCTTGAGATCGGGACTGATCTCGACATCCGTGATCTCCATGCCCTGCAGGCGCGGGTCGCGGATTTCCTTGAGCAGGAGCTTGGCGAGGATTTCGTGGAGCTTCTGGCTGACCCGGTCGGTTCGGTCGTAGTCTCGTTTGGCCATCGGTTCGGCCGCGGCTGGAGGGCGAGATGATCGACGGGCGAAAACAAACGAATACCCGCGCCCGGCGACACCGGACGCGGGTATCGAGCACTTCTGGCGGCAGGCGTCAGCTCAACGTCGCCGAGACTTCGACGTTTTCGAAAAACTCGATTTCATCCTCGAGTTCGATGTTGTCGAAGCCCTGCAGCGAAATACCACATTCGTAGCCTTCGCGGACCTCTTTGACGTCGTCCTCGAAGCGTCGAAGCGAGGCGATGTCCGCCTCGCCGACGATCCGACCGTCGCCGCGCAGGACGCGGGCCCGGTGGTTGCGATTGACGACGCCGTCGGTGACGTAACACCCGGCGATCGTCCCGGCCTGCCCGGACGAAAACAGGTCCCGTACCTCGACCCGGCCGCGCACCCGTTCCTCGACGATCGGTTCGAGCAGGCCCTCGAGGATGTTTTTGACCTGGTCGATTGCATCGTAGATCACCGAGTGGGTCAGAATCTGGACGTCGTGCTCCTCGGCGATCTCCTGGGCTCGCGAGTCGGGACGGACGTTGAATCCGATGATGATCGCCGCCGTCTCCGAGGAGGCCGCCAGATTGACGTCGTTTTCGGTGACGCTCCCGACCCCCGAGTGGATGACCTGCACGCGGACTTCCTCGTTGCCGAGGTTGTTGAA
>CAZRLK010000058.1:0-27422 GCA_964600555.1 uncultured Bradymonadales bacterium | reverse complement strand
AACGGATCCCGGGCCGACGGGAGCGCAAAGGACGTCCCACCGATTCCGATCAGACTCACCCGCCGGTTGCACTCCGCTCCCGACGCTGGCAGCCTGTTCGGTGACGCCACCACATCTCTCGGCGCCCGGGAGCCCACCCCATGTCTCCAGAGGAATCCGTCGACTGGCGCCTCACTGGAGGCGCGCTCGCGTTCGCGGTCGCCGTCGCCCTCGCCACCTGGGCCCTCACCATCGATCTGTACGGGTGGGACCTCGAGGCGGACGTCGGCTGGCCGAACAAGATGAGCTGGCATGCCTCGGTCGAGATTCCGGTGACCGTCACCGACGACGACGCCGAACCGATCGACGGCGCGACGGTCGAGCTCGGCTACGTCCCCCGATCGAGCGACGGGGAGTCGCCCCCGGCGGCCTTCGCCCCGGCCGGATGGGGGCGCGCCGATCGGCTCGCCGAACATTACGACGAGTTCACCTCCATTGCCGACGGGGAGACCGATGCCGCCGGCGACGCCTGGCTCGAGGCGCCCGCCGGACGCGTGCTCGACGAGCGCGGGTTCCAGGACTCGGACCCGTCGCAGGCGACCCTCGTCGTCCGCGTCCGCCACGACGGCACCGAGACCGCCCGCTTCGCCGACGTGCCCCTCCAGAAGCGCGCCCGCCTCGCCCTGACGACCGACCGGCCCCTGTACCGCCCGGGCGATACCGTCCGCCTCCGCGGCCTCGCGCTCGACGCCGGCACCGGCGGGCCGTACGCCCCGGCGACCACCGACGCCGGCGCCGCGGCCCACCTCCAAATCGAGGGCCCGGAGGGAACGACGCTCCTCCGCGAGAACCCGCTCGTCAGCGACCACGGCGTCGTCGACCACGCCTTCCGACTCGCCGACGAGCCGCGCCACGGCACCTACCGGGCGACCCTGACGCTGGCCGATGCCGAGACGACGCGGACCTTCGACGTCCGGCCCTACGAGAAACCGAACTTCGAGGTCTCGCTCGAGGCCGAGGTCACCGACGACGATTCCCGCATCACCGGCACCGTCGCCGCGGAGTACATCTACGGCGAACCGGTCGCCGACGCGGCGGTGACCCTCCGTGCCCTCTCCTCGAGCGAGAACACTCCGACTCGCGAGACCAGACTCGACGCCGACGGCCGGGCGGAGTTCGACCTCCACAACGGGGAGTTGGCGGCCGCGGCCGCCGAATCGGGGCTCGTCGCACGGGTCGAAGCCCCGTCGGGGCGGATACGGCAGATGACGCGCCGGCTGGGAGCCGACGACTCGGATCTGCAGGTCGCGGTCTCGCCCCGCAACACCACGCGATTCCGCGCTCGGAGGTCGAACCCCTCGGTCGTCGTCGTGCGACGCGGCGACGGTCGGCCGCTCGCTGACGCCCGGGTGACGCTGCAGCGAGAGAGTTCCAGACCGGTCGTCGCCTCGAAACTCCGCACCGACGAGCGGGGTCGGGCGAACTTCGAGTGGAGACCTCGACGCTCGGAGGGGAGCCTCCGAGCGCGGATCACGACCTCGGAGGGGCGAGAGGCGGTCGAGTCGCTCGAGGTCTCGACCGCCGGCTCCGACGCGACGCTCCTCGTCCCCGAGACCCCGACCCCGCGCGTCGGCGAATCCCTCGACTTCGAGCTCGACATCGTCGAGGACCGCGCCCTCCCGGAGCACGTGCCGGTGCTCGCCTTCCACGACGGCGTGCCGGTCGCCGCGACCGAGATCTCCCGCACACCCGGCTCCGAGGGAGACGAGACCGCCGAAGGCTCGATCGAGCTCGACCGCCGCGCCCGCGGCCTGACCTACCTGCTCGCGCTCGACGGGGACTACCACATCGACGGGTGGACCGCCCTGTGGGTGCGCGACGCCCGGGGAGCCGGCGTCGACATCGACGTCGCCGGCGACGATCACCACCCCGGCGAGACCGCCACCGTCTCGCTGGCCCATCGCACCGGCTCCGCATCGCCCGACGCCGCCGACGCGGCCGCGACGACCTTCGGCGTCTGGGCGGTCGACGAGGCCCTGTACAACCTCGAGGAGCAGGCCGACCTCCCGCTGCTCGATCTCCTCCACCAGCCCGCCGACGCCGCCGAGGCCGCGAGCCGCGCGAGACGCGCGCTGGAGCAGACCGACCGGCTCGACACCGACTCGACGCGCGGCCTCCTCGAGGCGACACGGCTCAACCACGCCGCCGGCACCCCACAGCTTTCCTCGGACCGCATCATCATGGGGCTCGACGACGCCCTCGACGAGGAGCGCCGCGAGTCCTGGGCCCTCGCCTGGAGCCTGCTGTTGCTCGTCGTCGCGCTCGGCCTGCTCGCCGCTGCGTCCCGGACGTTGTGGAAGGAGTTCGACTGGGATGAACTCGGCTGGACGCAATTCCTGCGGACCCTCGGGGCGAACGTCGGCCTGACGGGGGGCTGGTTTCTGCTCGGGATGTGGCTCCAGGAGCCCGCCCTCTACATCATCCTCGGCATCGGCGGACTCGCCGCCCTCGGCGCGATCGCGGACGCCCTCTTCGTCACCGCGGGAAGCGCCTACACCCGGTGGCTCGGCACCTTCGTCCTCGTGATCGGCGTCACCGCCGCGCTGATCGTCTCGCTCTCCTTCGCCCCCCACGCCACCCCCCTCCAAAACTGCGCCCTGTTTGCCGCCGCCCTGGGGACTCTCACCTTGGCCGCCCACTTTATCGGCTGGACGGCCCTGTTTTGGCACCGCGACCGGCTCCTCTCCGCCGGCCACTCCCTCGTCCTCTCGACGTTCCTCTCCCTTTTCGGCGTGCTGTCCGTGGTGGCGCAACAGCAATACGACCGCCACAAACTTCGGTCGAGCGCGGATTCCGGCTCCGATCGCTCGATGGAGACCAGGCGCCAGGCCGAGACGAACGCCGGGCCCGGGAAGGCCGACGAGGCGTCTCCGGACGTCCGCGACGCCTTCCCCGACACGATGCTGTGGCGCCCCGAGATCACCGGCGAGGACGGCCGTGCCGAGATCGACGTCGAGCTGCCCGACTCGATCACGACCTGGCGGCTGCAGGCCATCGCCCACACCGACGACGGGGAGGTCGCCCGCGGCACCGAAAAGCTCGAGGTCGACCGGCCGTTTTTCGCCGATCTCGACCTCCCGGCCGAGCTGCGACGCGGCGACGAGGTGGCAATCCCGGTGACGCTGGTCGACAACCGCCCCGAGCCCGACGCGCCGATGAGCGCGACGATCGAGGCCGAGACCTCCGGGGCGATCACCGTCGAGCGGCGGCGCGTGCAGCGAGAGGTTCCCGCCGGTGGCCGCACGGTCGTCGACCTGGAGATGACCGCCGCGGACACCGGCGAGGGAGCGTTGACCGTCGAGGCGACGACCGACGGCGCGGGGACCGACACCGAGCTGCGGGATGCCGTCCGCCGGTCGACCACGGTCGTCGCCCCGGGGCGGCAGCACATTCGCGCCCGCTCGAGCATCGTCGGGGAGGGCTGGTCTCCGACCCTCGAGATCCCCGGTTCGGCGCGAACCGCCGAGGCCCGGGTCGAGCTCCTCCCCGACCGACTCGCTGTGGCCCTCGAGGGCGTCGGCTCGATGCTCGAGCGGCCGCACGGGTGCTTCGAGCAGACGACCTCCGCCGCCTTCCCGAACGCCTCGATCCTCGGGGCGCTCGACGAGATCGAGCCGGAGGCGTGGTCGGGCGGCCCGGCCGAGTGGGAGGAGCTCCGCGCCCGTGCCGAGCGACTCGTCCGGCAGGGCTTCCAGCGGCTCTCGACCTTCCAGAACCGCACCGGCGGCTTCGGGCCGTTTCGATCTCGCGCCTCCGAGGTGACGACGACCGCCTACGGGGTGCTCCAGCTCGGGACGATGGCCCGGACGATCGAGTCGCTTTCCGCCGACCGACGACTCCGCGAGGCCACCTCGTGGCTCGCCGACCGCCAGCGCGACGACGGCACCTGGACGGCGCCGACCGTCTCCGACCTGCAGACGACGGCCCTGGTCGTCTGGGCGCTCGGCGTCGCGCCCTCCACCGACGAGCCCGACCTGACCGCGGGGGCGGTCGAGGGACTCGCCGACCTGCTCGACACACGGGAGGCGGGACCGCTCGCTCGGGCGATGGCGGCCAACGCCCTCCTGGCCGTCGACGAGTCCGCTCGGGCGAAGAAACTCCTCGAGGGGCTCCACACCACCGTCCGACGCGACAGCGGTGCACGCTACTGGAAAGCGACCAGCCGGGCGTGGACCGGCGAGCGGAACAAGTCGGCCGACCTCCTGGCGACCACCCTGGCGGCGCGGGCGATGATCCGCGCCGAGCTACACCCGACACTCGTGCGCGGCGCGACCGACTACATCGCCACCGAGCGCGGGCCGGGCGGGGGCTGGCCGACCACCCAGACGACCGTCTGGGCACTCGACCTGTACGGCCGACTCGCCGGGGGCAGCGACGAGCCGACGCGCCTCGAGGTAACCGCCGATGGCGAACCGATCGCCCGGCCCGGCGCAAACCCCGACGGGTCGGTGCGGATCATCCCGGGCCGCACCCCTCGCAAACAGCTCGGCCCCGTCCAGCTCGACGCCGGCGAGCACGAGCTCGCCATCTCCCCCGACCGCGAGACCGCCACCCTCGCCCAGGTGACCGCCGAGTACACCGTCCCCTGGGACTCGCCGGCCGCACGCACCGACGATGCGCCCCTGGCCGTCGAGACGACCCTCGCGACCCGCCGGCCCGACGCCGGCGAACGCGTGCGCGTCGACGTCACCGTCGAGAACCGACTCGACTCTCGCGTCGGCTCGACGATCGCCCGACTCCCGGTCCCGCCCGGCGGCTGGGCCGACACCCTCGCCCTGCAGGAGCGCGTCGAGCAGGGCGCCCTCAATCGCATCGAGCAGACCCCGACCCACGTCGTCGCCTACCTGCCGGCCCTCGAGGCCGGCGAGTCGACGACGCTCGAGTACACCGTCGTACCCCGCATGCCCGGCGAGTTCCGCCTGCCGCCCGCCACCGCCTACCCGTACTACAACCCCCGCCCGCGCGCCGCCGTCTCCGGCGGCGAACTCGAGGTCGGCCGGTAGTCGGGCGAGCCGAACACCTACGAGCCTTTCGGCTCGACGACCCCGGACCGCGCTCCGCATCAGCTTCCGTGCTCCGCGCTCCGCGAACGCTCCGGGCGCCCTCAGGGGTCCGCTCCAAATCCGCGCAATCTTCAGGGTCCAGCCCCCAGCCTCCGCCTCCGTGTTCCGCATCCGTGCCCCGCATCCGTGCTCCGCATCAGCATCCGTCTCCCCGTTCCGTATCAGCCTCGACGCTTCCGTGGTGCGACGCCCTCTCAGCACTGCGACATGTCGGCTCCGAACAGTTCGCCGACATCATAGCAGGAATACTCCGCAAACCGCTCTAACTTATATATCCGAGACGTCGGGAAGCCGCGCCTCAGACGCGGTGCCCCGCCGGAACTGCTCACGACGACATCACCGGGGTCGGTCATATGCAACAAACGTGGCGATCGGTTGGCGTCACGTGTTTGAAGGGCGCCGCGCTGCTCGCGTTCGTCGTGGCCGGTACTTATCTGACGAGCAGCTCCTGGTACGGCCACGATACCAGGGTGCGGGCCAGTTGGCCGTTCGAGCTGAGCTGGGCCGCCGACAGCCCCCTTGTTGTCACCGTGACCGACACCGCCGGGTCGCCGCTGGGCGGGACCGAGGTCGAACTCGGTTTCGTTCCCGCGGATGTACCAGTTCCTTACCGGCTCGCCGCGAACTACGAACAGTTTGAGACGCTGGATGAAGCCAAGACGGCCAGTGCCGGTGCCGCCCGATTGACCGCCCCGCCAGTTCGCGACATCTTCGAGGGTTCTCCCCCTCCGGAATCTGGAGACATCGCCCTGGTCGTCCGTGTCGAGTCAGGCGCATTTCCAACCGTCGTGTATCGGTCCTTCCCCATTCCGTCCCGCGCAGAGGTCGACCTGCAGACTGACCGCCCGCTTTACGAATCCGGCGACCCCGTGCGCCTTCGGGGACTGGCACTCGCTTCCGATCTCTCGGGCCCGTACTCACCGACGAAAACGACGGAGGGCCCCACCGCCCGACTCGACATCGAGGGACCGGGCGGCGACGTGGTCTATTCGGAACATCCCGTAGTCTCACCCACTGGGGTCGTCGCCGAGAACTTCGACCTGGCCCCCGACGCCCGAAAGGGCGAGTACACCGCGACGATCAAGGTCGGTGGCGCGGAGGCGGATCGCAGCTTCGAGGTCCGAGACCCGACGGACCGGACCCGTAGCTCCTCGACCGACATCGATGACCGAAACCGGGACCTCGACCTTTCGGTCTGGCGTCGAGACGGCACGCGTTTCCGCGCCGGCGAGCCGAACGAAGCCGTCATCGCCGTTCGTGACTCCTCGGGGCAACCGATTCGGGAAGCTGACGTCGACATACTCGAGGTCGACGCCGAACAATCGCCCATCGCAACCGACCTCCGCACCGGAGCCGATGGACGCTCCCGGTTCCCGTGGACGCCGAGTGAACCCGAGCGAAGCGAACGCCCTTACAACGACGAGGTGCATTATCTTGCACGTGAACCGCTGGTCGAGTTCCGGGTTGATATCGAGCTGCCCTCCGACGAGCGCCAAAAAACGACTGTCGACGTTCCGGTCGCGTCGTCGGAGGACTTACTCGTCACGCCCGAGACGCCCTTCCCCCGTGCCGGCGACACGGTGGAATTCCGAGTGCAGCTCCCCGACACGGAGACACATTCGAGCCTCCCCGACGCCCTCCCGGTCGTCGCCTACCACGATGGTCGGACGGTCGCCGCGACGACGATCCGAGTCCCCGAAGATGCTCCGCCAAATACCTCTCTGAAAGGTTCGCTCACACTCGATCAGACCGCCCGAGGACTGACACACCTGATCGCTCTTCCGTATTCGCCGAATGCTTCCGGATGGGAAAAGGGCTGGACGGCGCTCTGGGTGCGCCAACGACACGTACCACGCGTCGACATTACGGTCTCGGATGAACCACCCCGACCCGGTGGTTCGGCGACGGTCGGACTCGAGTTCCCTCCCGGCAACAGCGAGACCGATCTAGATGATCGGGAGACGAATTTCGGCGTCCGGGCCGTCGACGAGGAACTGTATGCGCTCCAGCGCAGCGCCGACTTGCCGCTGGCCGCCCTGCTCGACGAACCCGTCGAGGCGGCCCGCGCTGCAACGAACCTGCAGACCACCGACACCTCCCACTCCGCGTCACGCTTCAATGCCGCCGCACACGGCCCGACGGTTCGCATCATTGGGACCAGCGAGAAGCTCCATCCGGAACTCGACAGAGAGCGGCGACGGCGATGGGGACGCCCGTGGGGTGGAGTCGTGGCACTGATCATGCTCGCGTTGATGAGCGTCTCGACCCGTCTCGTCTGGCCGCATCTCGACCGTTACCTCCTGACCGGGAGTCGTATTGGCCTCGCCGTGGGGGTGTCCATGGGACTTCCCGCTCTGGGGGCGCTGCTGGTGTACGCGACCGAAAGCCCCCTCGTGGCACTGATCCTCGCGGTCGCCTTTGTCGTCCTCCTCATCGGTGGCCAAATCGACGCCTATCGAAACGCACGGCAAGTTCCATTCGGCCGCTGGGCGGGGACGCTGCTCATCCAACTCTTCCTGGCTTTCATCCTCGTCGGTGCCACCAGGTCGGAGTTCGCCTTTCTGGCGATGTTCCTCCTGCTCCTCCCGTTCTGCCTCCACGCCCTGGCCTGGAGCCTCGTATTCGTCCGACGGTCGCGGTGGTGGTGCGTCGCCGCCTCGTCCTCCTGGCTGACCGCCACGCTCGCGATATACTTCTTGGTGTATGTCTCAGTCCAGACCTCACCTGGCTCCCGACACCAGACTCAGAAGTTCGCCCATCAGAAACGTCAGGGTATCCGCCAGACGGCACGGATCATACTCGAGGGTGACCACGACTCGACCCGCGAGCTTCCCGAAACTCGTCAGAATGTCCGCGACACCGTATTCTGGGCACCCGAGATCCGAGCAGAAGGGGGTAAAACCGAGTTCCAGATGCAACTTCCCGATGCGAACATCTCTTGGCGCCTCGAGGCAACGGCCCACACGGACAACGGTAACGTCGGTCGATCCAGCACGCTCCTCCGCATCGGGGAAGAATAGGGGCCGACCGATCGCTCGAATCCAGCCCCCCTACACATGCCGTCGCCTGGCCGACATCTCGCCGGAAATCAGCCTCGAACTCGCCAGCGCCGCCGGCCGCCGAACCCGAATGACCCGACCCCAAGCCCGCACGCCGCCTACACACCGCACCGAGTGCCACACGAGGCCGCTCTCCGCGAACACTCCGGGCGCACTCAGGGGTTCGCTCCAAATCCGCGCAATCTTCAGAGTCCAGTTTCCAGCCTCCGCCTCCGTGCCCCGCACCCGCGCTCCGCATCAGTATCCGTGCTCCACCTCCGGCTCAGCATCCGAATCACGCCGCGATCAGTCGGCCAATCTCCTCGCGATCGGCCCCCAGTTCGGCCAGCGCCGCGATCAGCGCATCGATGGAGACGGACTCGTCGGCGTTCTCCATGCTCGAGATGCGCGACTGCGTCGTCCCTCGCCGCTCGGCCAGCTCGGACTGGGTCACACCCTCGGCCTTGCGACGTTTCGCCAGTTCTGTTGCCAGCCGCACCCGCAGTTCGACGACGACCTCCTCGGCGGGTGAAAGCTCGAGAAAGTCGGAGACGCTCGTCTCCTCGAATCCGGCCTCGTCGAGTCTCTGTTTGGTCTCGTCGTCCATCGTCCTTCCTCCGGTGCGGGGAGCTACGCAAACGGTCTTATTGACCGCGTTTCGCCTTTCGGTAGCACTTCAATCGTTCACGACACCGATCGATGACCGTCTTCGGCGTCTTGGTCTCCCCACAGATCCACCCCTCAAATGTATATTAAATATCCGATATTCCAATAGGCGAGCCGAACACCTACGAGCCTCTCGGCCGGACGACCCCGGACCGGGCGCCGCGAACACTCCGGGCGCATTCACCACGAAACGATCTCGTAGCCCCGGTCGGAGCGAAGCGGAGGCCGGGGTGGCGCCATCGGGCGCTTTCACCACGCAACGATCTCGTAGCCCCGGTCGGAGCGAAGCGGAGGCCGGGGTTGAGCGCGCGGAGAAAACCTTTTTTCAGTGTTTCCGCGCAATTCCCCGGCCTCCGGCTCCCCTTGGTCGCCTGCGACCGGGGCTACGAAACGAGGCGACCTGCGCCGCCTCCGCTCTCCCCCCACAGACCCGCCCGAACGCTTTCACGACGAAACGATCCGGCGAGTTCTGTCGGTAACTATATATGGCGGGTGGTGTACGGCCTCCATCGCGGATTGCGGCGGGGACGGCCGTGCGAGGCGGGTTCGTGTGACCAGCGGACCCGCCCCGACACCCGTCCGGCAGGCACCGGTCGGGGTGGCGCCATCGGGCGCCCGGAGGGCCCCCCATGTGGTGAGGTATATCAGCACCCGGGGGGTCGGCATTGCACACGCCCCTGCCATCGCATATACAGGTGGCAGCCGCACACACAGCTCGACCCGACGGGAGACACGCCCATGCAGACCGAACGACGTGGCGACTGGCTCGACATCTACAAGTTCGCCGTCGGCTCGCTGATGTACTGCATCACCCGGATGCGCGAGGCCCTCGACGCGCTGGGCAACACCGAGGCCGTCGCGGTCGCCGACGAGGCCGAACGGGTCTGCAAGCAGGCCCGCGCGCTCGAGTACGACTGGGAGGTGCAAAAGCAGGAAGATCCCTTCACCCGCCCCGAGGCCAAGAAGCTGGACGACGAGATCGACTCGATGCTCAGCAGCCTGATGCAGGCCGGCGAAGCCTTCGCCGCCACCACTCCCGACTCCGAGCAGGGACGCCTCGCCGAAGAGTACCTCGACGGACTGTTCCCGACCGGCGTCTACCACATCACCTCTCAGACGTTCGAAGACCAGCACCTCGCCGTCCAGGAACTCGTCGAACGCCTCAACGGCCCGTACACCGAACACGTCGAGGCGATGAGCCTGACCCACGCGGTCGACCGCCTCGAGGCGCTCAACGAAGAATTTGGCGAGCTGCTGAAGGAGACCGGCCGCACCGTCACCTACAAGGAAGTCCAGAGCGCCCGGGCCGAGGCACACGACGCCTTCCACCGACTGTTCATCAAGGTTCTCCACGATTACGGCGACGATCTCGAGACGCTCAACGAGATCCTGACGCCGGTCCACACCCAGACCGAACGGACCCGCCGGTCGCTGAAACGCAGCGGCAAGATGCCCGAGGTCGACCCGGAGACCGGCGAGCCGGTCGACGAGCCGCACCGCGAGCAAAACGACGGCGGCTCGTCCAGCGAGGCGGAAGGTGAGGAGTCGTAAGCGGCGACTCGCCAATGGGGGACCGAGCGCGACGACCGCCCCCCGGGTCACCCCCCTCCCCGGCTATGCAGCCCACACCTCGCCAAGAGGGTCGACGGTCCGAGAGGTTGGGGGGGAATACCCATTCGGCGCAAAACCGGGTTCGGGGGTATCCCTCCCCGAGCTGGGCGACCGGGTCGAAGCGCTCGGAAGATGTTCGACCCATAGCTCGCAGGATGGTTCCCTCGCCCGAGGCGGTGTCGTGACGAGACCTCGCGGAGGCCCCGAGCACGGCTCGGAGCTGATGCGACGATAGCTGACCGACCCGGTCGACCGGCCCGCGAGCTATCCTCCTCCAGGCTCCCCGCTCCACTCGACCACCTCGGGAGGTGTTCGAGGCGGGGAGCCCGACGGGGTCGCGGCGACTGGTGAGCTGCTCGCCGAACGCCTCCCGGCGAAAATCGACGGGGGGTGAGGTGGGGAGTGCGAGGGTCGGGAGCGAGGAGATCGACGTCGGGGAGTGGCTCGATCGCGCGAGCTCTCGGATCTCCGATGTCCGACCTCCGAGCTCCGATGTCCCACCTCGAATCCCCGCCCTCCGATTCCTATCACCTTGCATTTGGCCCTCTTTCCCTGCGATTCTGAAGCTGCCAGGCACACAACTTTCCTGACTGGACGGAGGTCGGCCGTGTCGACGGAGCAGCGATTCGACTGGCGGTTGTTCGCGCGGGGTCTGGCGATCGCGGTGGTCGCCGGGCTCGGGACGCTGGCGTTGTCGGTCGACTGGTACGGCGGCGACACGCAGGCCCACGTCGGGTGGCCGTCGACGCTGAACTGGGGCGGGGAGACGGCGATTCCGGTCTCGGTCACCGACGGCGACGGCGCTCCGCTCGGGGGCGCGAGCATCGAGGTCGGCTACACCCGGACGCCGGACGGCGAGCGGCGGGCGATCGCCGAGACATTCGCGGAGGGATTCACCGCCGTCGGCTCGGCGCAGACCAACGCCGACGGGGAGGCGTGGGTGTCGGTGCCGCCGGTCTCCTCGCTGGACGACGCGCCGGCGGGCGAGGCGGAGCTCGACGAGCTGACCATTCTGTTGCGCGTCCAGCGCGGGCTCGGCCGATCGACCAGCTACCAGACCCTCCCGGTCGCCGAGCCGGTGCGGATGACGCTGTCGACCGACCGGCCGCTGTACCGCCCCGGCCAGGCGGTCCGCATGCGGGGGCTGGTCCTGGAGTCGGACGGCGGCGGCCCGTGGGAGCCGGCGACGACCGACCAGGGGGCGGCGGCGGACCTCGAGGTCGAGGGGCCGCGCGGCCACGTCCTGTATCGCGAGCACCCGCTGGTCAGCCAACGCGGGGTGGTCGATGCGACCTTCCATCTCGCGGACGAAGTCCAGTCGGGGACCTACACCGCGCGGATGTCGGTCGCCGGCAGCCAGGTGACCCGCGAGATCGAAGTGCGGCCCTACGAGAAACCGCGCTTCGAGCTCGACCTGCAGGCCGGGCTCGAGGCCGGCGGCGACCGGCGGCACGTCCGGGGCACGCTGCGGGCGCATTACGTGTACGGCGAGCCGGTTGCCGAGGGGCGCGCCGAGGTGCGGCTCGAGCCGTTCGGCGGACCCGACCGGGAGGGTGAGACGCTCGAGGGCGGGCTCGACGAGGCCGGCGAGTTCGCCTTCCGCGAGAGCCTCCCGCCGGCGTCGGGGACCGGCGAGTGGGGATACGAGCTGACGGCGACCGTCGAGGATCCGTCGGGCCGGACGCGCCAGACCGAAACCCGCGTGCAGGTCGACGATGCGAGGGGCTTCGACGTCGAGGTGCTGCCGACCGAGCGGTCGCGCTTCCGGGAGGGCGACGCCGCCGAGGGCCTGGTGGTGGTGCGCGACCGGCGCGGCGAGCCGCTCGAGGGGGCGCAGATTCGCGTGCACCGCGCCACCGAGGAGAGTCCGGTCGTCGCCGGCGACCTCGAGACCGACGCCGAGGGCCGGGCGCGATTCGAGTGGGATTCACCGCCGCGGCTCTACCAGCACGATCTCGACTACGAGTTCCGACTCCGCATCGAGGGAACGACCGCCGACGGCCGCCCGATCGAGGCGACGGCCTCCGTCGTCCTCGCCAAATACGACCACGTGCTCGTCGAGCCGACCGACCCGATGCCCCGCGTCAGCGAGGCGCTGGGGTTTGCGCTCGACCTCCCGGAGGGCGACCACCAACTCGGCGCGTCGGTCCCCGTCGCCGCGCTCAACGACGGGCGGCCGGTCGCCACGACGACCGTCTCCGCCCCTCCCGCCGCGAACGACGGCGACTCCCCGCCGGGCGGGCGCCTGGAGCTTCCCGCCTCGGCCCGGGGGCTGACCTACCTGGTCGCCTTCGACACGATGGGCAACCCGGCGGGCTGGTCGGCGATCTGGGTGAGACAAAAGCGCGGCGACACACTCGGCATCGACGTCGCCGGGACCGACCACCGCCCGGGAGAGGTGGCGAACGTCTCGCTCCGGTATCCCGCGGGCGACGCCGAGGGCGCCGAACCGGCGGCCGAGACGACCTTCGGCCTCCGGGCGGTCGACGAGGCCCTCGACGCGCTGGTCGAGCGGACCGACCTGCCGATCGATCTACTCGCCCGCCAGCCCGCCGACGCCGCCGAGGCCGCCGCCCGCGCCGCCGAGACCCTCGATGGCACCGACGCCGACGACGCCCCCACCCTCGCCAGCGCCCGCCTGAACCGGGCGGTCGACGCGCCGGACTTCGAGTACGCCAGCCGCCCGCATTCGTCGGACCAGAAACTCGACGAGCGCCTGCAGACGAACCTGAGCATCGCCTGGGTCATCCTGCTGATCTGCCTGGTCCTGGCGCTGTTCGTCGACGCCACGCGGCTGCTGTGGCGCCACGTCGATTTCGGGGAGTTCCGGCTGCACCAGTACGCGGGCATGGCCGCCATCTCGCTGGTCGGGGCGGTCGGCTGCTTCCTCCTGCTTCAGGCCTACCCCGAGGTCGTGGCGGCGGTGCTGATCGCGGTCGAGGCGGGGGCGGTGGGGGCGTGTCTTTTGACCGGCGTGCTCAACACCTCGAAGCTTCCGTACGGGCGGTGGCTGGGGACGTTCGTGCTGATCGCCGGCCTCGCGGCCCTCTCGATCTTCGCCTACCAGTACATCCCGCACGGGTCGACCGCCTTCGACGTGCTCGGCTACACGTCGCTGGTCCTCTACGCGCTCGTCTTTTTCGCGCTGCTCGTCGAACTCGCCATCTGGGCGCTGGTGTTTTACCGCCACCGCGGCTACGTCGCCGCCACCGCCTCGCTGCTGGTGGCGGTGTTGATCCCGTTCGTCGCCCTGGCGGCGTTGTTTGCGAGCGCCCCCGAGCCGGAGCCGAAATTCCAGCGGGCGACGGCCTCCGTCGACGAGATGGTCGACTACGGCGGGTCGGGCGGCGAGGCGCCGGGCGCGGCCGGGCCCTCGGTGGGCGACAGCGAGGCGGACGGCCCCGCGCGGGAGGACGCCGGAGAGGACGGAGAGGAGCCGAGCGTGCGCGAGGCCTTTCCCGACACGGCGATCTGGCGGCCCGAGATCGTCGGCGACGACGGCCACGCCGAGGTCGACCTCGAGCTGCCCGACTCGATTACGACCTGGCGGCTGCACGGCGTCGCCCACACCGACGACGGGGCCGTCGCCGGCGGACAGGCCGCGCTCGAGGTCGACCGGCCGTTTTTCGTGGAGCTCGACCTGCCGGGGCGGCTGCACCGGGGCGACGAGCTGGCGGTCCCGGTGGCGCTGGTCGATGGCCGCGACGAGCCGGAGGCGGCGCTGGAGGTCGCGCTGGAGGTCGAGACGTCGGGCGGGCTGGCAGCGAGTGTCGACACTCAGCGAGTGCGCCTCCCGGCCGGCGGGCGGAGCGTCGCGCGGGTCGAGCTCGCGGCCGAGGCGATCGGCGACGGCGAGCTGACGGTCCGCGCCGAGCCGGTCGGGGAGGCCGGCGGGAAGGGGCTCGAGGGCGACGCGGTCCGTCGCTCGACCCACGTCGCCCCGAACGGACGCCGGATCCGCGAGGTCGCCTCGGCGATCGTCGGCGGGGAGTGGCAACAAGAGGTCGAGATACCGGAGGCCGCGATCGCGGGGACGGCGACCGGCCGGCTGCGCATCCTGCCCGACCGGCTCGGCGTCGCCCTCGACGGCGTCGGGGCGATGCTCGACCGGCCGCACGGCTGCTTCGAGCAGACGACCTCGGCGGCCTTCCCGAACGCGATCATCCTGCAGGCCCTCGAGCGGGTCGGCCCCGAGGCGTGGTCCGAGGGGCGCGAGGCGTGGCAGGAGCTTCGCTCGCGGGCCAGGCGCCTGGTCGACGAGGGCTACCAGAAGATTGTGCGCTTCCAGACCGACGACGGCGGGTTCGGTCCGTACGCCGGCCAGTCCGCCGAGCTGACGACGACCGCCTACGGCCTCCTGCAGGTCGGCACGATGGCCTCGGCGCTGGAGTCGCTCGAGGCCCGCTCGACGATCCGGCGCGCCGCCGCCTGGCTCGCTGACCACCAGCAGCCCGACGGTCGGTGGGACACCCGGGAGCTCACCGAGATGGAGGCGACCGCGCTGGCGGTCTGGGCGCTCGGGGCCGCCCCGGAGGCCGACCAGCCGGAGGCGCTCTCGGACGGGGCGCGGGCCCTGAAAGACCTGACCGACTTGCAGGGCAACCGACCCCTCGAGAAGGCCCTCGCGGCGAACGCCCTGGTGGCGGCCGGTGAACCCGACCGGGCGGACATCCTGCTCGACGAGCTGGCCGCCGAGGCGCAGGGTGACGACGAGAGGCGTTACCTGGAGGCCGAGATGGAGGGGTGGACCGGCGAGCGCGGGGACGAGGCGGACACGCTGGTGACGGCGCTCGCGACCCGGGCGATGGCACTCCGCGAAACGCACCCGAAGCTCCGGGCGCGGATGGCCAACCACCTCGCCAGCCGGCGCGACGAGGGGGGCGGCTGGGCGACGACGCAGACGACCGTCTGGGCGATCGAGGCGTTCAGTGAACTCGAAGACGCCGGCGACGAGCCCGTACGCCTCGAGGTCGCGGCCGACGACGAGCCAATGGCCCGTTCCGGCGCGGACACCGACGGACACCTCCGGGTGATCCCGGGCCGGACGGTGCCGACCGACTTCGGGCCGCGGGCGCTCGAGAGCGGCTCGCACACCTTCTCCGTCGCGGCGGAGCAGCCGACCGACGCCCTCGCCGAGGCGACCACCGAGTACGTCGTCCCCTGGCACACCGACGAGGCGCGCAGCCCCGACGCCGCGCTGGAGGTCGACCTGCAGATCGGCGGCGGACGGCTCGAGGCGGGCGAGCGGGTGGCGGCGACGGCCACGATCGCGAACGACTCGGAGTCGGAGGTCGGCGCCACACTCGCCAGACTGCCGATTCCGCCCGGAGCGTGGGCCGATGCCGGCGGGCTGGAGGCGATGGTCGAGGAGGGGGCGCTGGATCGGCTGGAGCGCACCCCGACCCATCTGGTCGCCTATCTCCCCGGGCTGGAGGCGGGCGAGTCGGTGGAGCTCGCTTACGAGATCGTGCCGCAGATCCCGGGGCGCTTTCGGCTCCCGCCCGCGATCGCCTATCCGTACTACAACCCCCGCCCCCGGTCGGTGACGCCGGGTGGCACGATGCGCGTGGGAGACTGAACAGTCCACTGGAATCGATGTCCGAGCCCCTCGACAGCTCCGAGCCCGTCCACCCCGCCCTGCGCATCACGCTGTGGGCGGCGCTCGGCTACGTGCTCCTGTCGCAGCTCCTCCAGCGACTCGACGGCTACGTGCCGAACGACCTCGGCATGTACCACCGCGCCGCCCGCTGGTGGGCCGACGGCCGCCACCCGTACTCCGAGGCCTTTCGGCAGGCCGGCGGCGACACCCTGCCGTTCGTCTATCCGCCGGGCACCCTGCCGCTGTTTCGCCCGCTGGCCGGGCTGTCGCTCGAGACCGCCTCCGTCGTCTGGTTCGTCGGCGGCGTCGGCCTCGCGCTCGGCTCCCTCGTGTACTTCGCCCGCCGGTACACCCCGGAGACCCCGACGGTCCTCGCTGCCGGACTCGTCTTCGCGTACTTCCCCCTGTACTTCGCGCTCACCCACGGCAACGTCGCCATCCTGCTGTGCGCGGCGACGCTCCTCGCGCACCTCTCGGTCACCTCCGAGCGCGGCCCTCGCGACCTCGCTGCCGGCGCCGTCCTCGGGGTGTGCATCGCCCTGAAGCCGTACTGGCTGCTCCCCTTCGGCTTCTTGCTGGTCGCCGCCCGGAGTTGGCGCGCCCTCGCCGGCCTCGCGGCGGGACTCGGCGCGGTCGCCCTCGCAACGTGCTGGCACGGCGACCTGGTCGGCGAGTGGCTCGCCATGACGGGCTCGGTCGACCGCCTCTCGACGAGCCTGCTGCCGACGCCCTGGTGGCTCGCCGCCACCGGCCTGCTGGTGGTCGCGTGGCTGGCACTCGGCGCCTGGTGGGTCCGCCGCCGCTCGCCGGCGCCCGACGAGCTGTTCGTCTTCGCCACCACGAGCGTCGTCGTCTGGCCCCGCGTCGGCGCCTACAGCTACCTGGTGGTGCTGCCCGCCCTCCTCTGGCTCGCCGGACGCCGCGACTGGCGTCTCGCCGGCCTCCTGCTCCTCCCCGCCTCCTCGCCGGCGATCTGGCTCGTCGCCCGCTACGGCGGCGGCCTGTCCGCCCGGCTCTGGCTGTACGGCTGGGCGGTGGTGTGTGCCGGCATCGTGGTGTGGGAACTCCGGAATCGGTCGACGTCACGGCGCCCATCGACGCCTCCACCCGGAGATGAATCCGCCGCCTGAACCGCTTCCGGCAGGCCGCAATCTACCCGCTCCACGGGCCGGGTCGAACGGCTCCAACCCACCGTGCTGGCCCAGGTCCTCCTCGAAGGCGAGGAGACGGAGTCGCCGGCGGAGTGACGGCCATGAGCCCAATTCATGTCCATTTCTCGGGAAGGCGCTCCAACTGCTCTTCCAGACACCAGTTGGATGGACGCTCCTCGGGCCGGAACCACTCGGCGCCCCCCTCCACCCACCGCCGCCGGTTCATCTGCACCGCTTCCATCGTCACGTCCTCGTAGCCGAACTCGGTTCCACAACACGAACAGATTCGGTGTGACGGACTCTCGCAGTCCTCCCCCCACGGCGGCTGATCTTGCTTCGCGCCGCAGACTCGGCAACGAAACCTCTCGGCGTCGCTGTCGCAACTCACGGTCGCCCTCCTGAAACCCCTCGGTGACACGCTCACGCTTCGACGTCATTCATGGTGGCTGAGCTGGCAGCTGATTATCGACGGCCTTCATTCAGATCGAGGGTCGGGACTGCTTTCCTGTCACCCTGTTTCCTTGTAATGAATTTCCTTGTCATGGAGCCGACTCGACCACTACTTCTCATTCGACGAGCTCCAAGATCCGACGTTTTAGCACCTTCGCTCGATCCGATTCCCGCAGATGCGAGGTGAGCATCCGCTGTAGCTCGGCCCCATCCAGCGTTGCCAACCAGTCCCGCACGAACGAACATGCCGGGCGATCTTCGTGCAGTTCGTCGAACACCTCGGAGCGCCCATCCAAAATCGTGACGATATCGCCGAAATCCCTGCTGGTCATGTAATCGCCGTCTCCCCGTTCGCGGTACGCCTCAATCTTCGCCGCCAACATGTGAGGAGCATCGAAGACCTCGATTTCTCGCCCGGAGGGTAACTCTCGTTGTTCGGCAGCCGCGAGACCTCTCTCGAACCATTCACTCTCGCTGAACCCGATGGCCGAAGGGTCAGAGGGAAGAATATCGAACAGAAGCTCTCTTTTTTTCCATCGACACATCGGCCCTCCCTCCACATCCAACTGCGTAAATCCATGCTGTCGAAGCTCATCTTCGACGCTGGCAAATTCGACGTAGGTGGCCGCCGAAACCACGCAATCGACGTCGTCGGTCGAACGAATGTCTCCAGCTGCAGGATCGTCGAGGAAGAGCGAGACGGTCGCTCCGCCAATAAAGACGATGTCGACCTCCAACTCCTCGAGTTCGTCGACTGCTCGTTCCAAAAGCTGGACGTGGGGATTCTCTTCGCTCATGCCAGGATCCTCTCCGAGACCTCCTCGGCCGCGACTTCTCTCTCCCTCGCCGAGCCAATTCGAAGGATGTCTATCAAGGCCAACCAATCGTACAGCTCGGGCCGGTTCTCGACCATGTCCGGGACGTGCTTGTACAGGGGCTCGATTTTCTCTCCCCGAACGTCCCCTTCCGGATGGGGCCAGACGTAGCCGGGACCCCGCCCCGAGCCGACGAAAAGCTGCTCGCCAATCGGTGCGGACATGGCCGCGGGTGTACCACGCTTCAATGGACCCGGTCTCGCTGCAAACGCATAGCGAACCCCGTGTGAAATGAACTCCCGGATTTCGTAGGGCCGCAGATACCGCTCGCTCTTGTCGAAAAGATGGGAGTAGTCGAGTCTCTCGAGTGCGTAATGGACCTGCGAGGAACTCATTCCCAGCTCCTCGGCAAGTTGCGCATACGTCCACTCCTCTTCCTCCCAGGTGAAGATAGTAAACAGAACGACCAAGTCTTTCGGCTTGAGGTTCGTTGACGTCATTCTCTTTTCTAGAAATGGGACTTTGTTCTAAATTCTAGAATACAGAGTACACTCCTCTACACGTTGGTCAACTTCCTCCGCCCGCCTTTTTCTCGAATTCCTGCCATTCGGAGACAAGGGCGACGGCAACACGCCGGTCAACGGCGGCGGTTCGTCGGGGGAGAACGACGGGCAGCCGACCTCCGGCGGCGACTCCTCGGGCGGCGGTCAGTCGTCCGATGGCGAGTCGCGTCGCGTTCGCTTTCCGAGTCACTCCGATCGCTCGGAGGACCCAAAAGGCCCCGAATTTCGAGCTGCCGGAGCTTGCCGCGACGCACGCTCGATCACTCGGCTGCGACACCCTCGACCGTCCTCCCCGCCTCGCCGTCGCGCTCGGCGAGCCAGCCCGAGATCCGGGGCCAGAGGTTCTGTTTGGCGCTCGTCGAGGTGACCGAGGTGACGTGGCCGCCGGGCAGGTGCAGGTGCTGGCAGTCCTCGGCGCCGACGGCGTCGGCGAGCGGGGCGGCGGCCTGTTCGGGGACGATGTGGTCGTGCTCGAACGAGATGACCAGCGTCGGGTGGTCGGCGTCCTCCAGATAGATCCGCTCTCCTGACAGGGCGAACTCGCCGCGAATCAGTCGGTCCTGCTGGTACAGCCGGGTGATGTAGCCGCGAAACGCCTCGCCGGGGAAGTCGACGTTGTCGTTGCCCCAGATCTCGAGGGCCGCGAAGCTGTCGAGAAACCTTTCGTCGTCGGCCTTCTCCCACAGGTAGGTCGCCTTCTTGAGGTTCAGCGTCGGCTCGAGCATGTGGAAGGCGAACTGCATCAGCGGCCACGGGACGTTGCGGGTGGCCTCGACCAGACTGTCGACGTCGAAGCCCGGACCGTTCATCCAGGTCATCAAAAGGCCGTCGTCGTCGAAGGCGACGGGCGCCGCCAGCGCGATGTGTCCGGCGATCGCGTCGGGGTAGGCGGCGGCGTGGATGGCGGTGAGCGTTCCGCCGAGGCAGTAGCCCATCAGGTGGACCTTCTCGACGCCCGAACGCCGCGCCGCCACCCGCCGCGCACGCCGCAGATACGTATCGCAGATGGTGTCGAACTCGAGGTACCGGTCCTCGTCGCCCGGCCGCCCCCAGTCGACGATGTAGACGTCGTGGCCCTGCTCGACCATGTACTCGACGAAACTCCGGCCCGGCAGCAAATCGAGCACGTAGTGGCGGTTGATCAGCGACGGCACGATCACCAGCGGACGCCGATACGCCCGCCCCTCGTCGCGAGCCCGGTAGCGGCGCAACTTCCAGCCGGCCTCCTCGTGGACGACGTCCGAGGGCGTCGAGTCGACCTCCTCGGCGATGCGTTTGAAGCGTCGGGGAAGCTTCAAGATGTTGAGTGCCTTCATGGGCGGTTCCATCAGTCGTAAAGTGCTTCGAGCTCCTCGCCGAACTTCTCGTACACCTCCGAGCGCTTGACGTTGCGCTTGGGCGTCAGACAGCCATTCTCGACGGTCAGTGGCTCGTCGAAGATCCGGAACTTCTTGATCGTCTCGTAGCTCGGCAACTCCTCGTTGATCCGCTCGACGCGACTCTCGACGACGCCGCGCAGCGCCCGTTTGTGCTCGTCGCCGTTGAGTTTGTCCCCGTCGAGCGTCTCGTCGGCGGCTTCCTCGTCGACCCAGATGCCGGCGACCAGGTATTTTTTGCCGTCGCCGTAGACGACGAGGTTCTCGATCAACGGGTCGTCGTCGACCTTCTGTTCGATGTGGTCCGGCGCGACGTTTTTGCCGCCCGCCGTCACGAGGATCTCTTTTTTTCGGCCGACGATCTTCAGCAATCCGTCGTCGGTCCACTCCCCGAGATCGCCGGTCTTCAGCCACCCCTCGTCGGTGAACGCCTCGTCGGTCGCCTCCGGGTTGGCGTGGTAGTCCTCGAAGATGTTCGGCCCCTTCGCCAGGATCTCGCCATCCTCGGCGAGTCGGATGTCGACCGACGGAAACGGCTTGCCGACCGACTCGAAGTTGAACTCGTCGGGGCGGTTCATCGTCAGCGTCGGGCTCGCTTCGGTCAGCCCGTAGCCCTCGGTGATGAACAGTCCGTGATCGAGGAAAAACTCCTTGATGTCGCGCTTGAGCCCGGCGCCGCCCGACAGACAAAACTCGAGGCGCCCGCCGGTGATTTCCTCGAGCAACTCGCCGCGCTCTCGGTCGGTCTCGCCCTCCATCGCCCGCTGGGCGACCTTCTCCCAGTATCGCGGGATCGACATGAAGACACTCGGCCGCACCTCACTCAACTGATCGAGCACGTCCGACGGGTTGGTCAGATAGGTCGTAAACCCGAGCGTGTTGCCGAGCGAGATCTCGCCGAACCCGAAGACGTGACTGAACGGAAGCCAGCACAGGTCGATCGGCTGCTCGTCGATCTGGGGGCCGTTGACCTCGATCCAGTCGCGGCCGTTGGTGCCGACGTTCTCGTGGGTCAGCGGCACACCTTTGGGCTGGCCGGTCGTGCCGCTGGTGTACAGCATCATCGCCGGATCCTCGAGCGACAGCGCCTCCAGCATCTGCTCGAAGCGCCCGGACTCACTCTCGTGCCTGGCGGCCCCGATCCGTTGCAACTCCTCCCAGTCGACCAGGCGGCGTTGCACCTCGGCGTAGGCCGGCCCCCGGCCGGTCTCCTCGCGAAACGCCTCGAGGACGAACAACGCGTCGGTCTCGTCCCCCAGGACCACCAGCCGCTCGACCGACTCGTAGGCCTCCCACTCGGCGTAGATGCGGTGCAAGATCTCGCGCGTGTCGGCGAAGACGACCTTTGCGCCGCTGTGTTCGACGCGGTAGCGAGCCTGCTCGCCGGTGCTCGAATCGTAGATCGGGACGAAGGCCGCCCCGGTCGTCTGCGTACCGAACG
This sequence comes from uncultured Bradymonadales bacterium, assembly GCA_964600555.1. Taxonomy (GTDB): domain Bacteria; phylum Myxococcota_A; class Bradymonadia; order Bradymonadales; family Bradymonadaceae; genus CAJXPB01. Next base: position 5,610 of record CAZRLK010000058.1, on the reverse strand, counting down.
CCGCAGCCAGCCAGGCGATGCTGTTCGGGGCGAAGATCGCCGTCCGGTCCTCGCGTCCGACACCGAGTTCGTCGAGATACAGCGCACAGTTGCGGATAGCCTCCGCGAACTGCCCCCAGGTCACCGACCGCCAGTGGCCCTCGTCGTCGGGCAGCATGAACCGCGGCCGGGTGCGCCGCTCGTCGAGTCGGTCGAAGACCGCCCGGGGCGCCGGTTCGACGTCGAGATAGTCGCTTATGTCCATGACCTGTCTCCCTTTCGACGCAATCCCCGCCGCGAGCGGCGGGGCTACATCCAACCGCGAAAACAGCGAGCGACACGGCCGGCAAGCCGCCCTTCGTATCCACCATCAGCCGTCGTCGCGATTCGCCTCGCGGATCTGCTCCTCGAGGTCGAGGATGCGACTCTCGAGTTTGTTGATCCGGTGCAGCGTCCGCTCCTGGTCGTGTTTGGTCGGCAGCCCCCAGACTCCCCACCACTTTTCGGCGGCGTCGTCCAGTTTCGCCTTCGTCTTCATCACAGACTGCAGCATCTTGCCCGACGGATACAACACCGCCGGGCTCTCGAGTACCCGCTCGAGGTACTCCGCCGTCGCCGACTCCCACTTGTCGAATCCCTTCTTCCACATCTCCCAGACCATCGTTTTACTCCTGTCCAAAAGGCGCGATGAACGAAACGAACACGATCGAACTGGCCGCAAAGGCGCGAAGGATCAGTCGTCTCTGAGGCCCAGCCGGCGCACTTCGACGGCTTCCTCGAAATCGGGAGCCGTCACGCCGTCGGCGCTCCGGGCCCGGGCGACCTCCCCGAAACACTCGGCCATGAACGAAACCTGACGGTAGGCGACGCTGTCACCGGCCGCCGGCGCCAGGGTCACCTCGGTGTCGACGCGGTGGACCTGCTCGAAGGTGAAGTTCGGAAGCCGCATCTCGCCGGTCCCCCGCACCTCGATCCGGTAGGTATCCTGGCCGGCATACGGGGCCCCGCGCAGGGTCCCGTCGTCGACCCGACCGACCGACACCCACTCCTCGCCCGGCTCGAGCGGAAAGCGATACACCTCGACCGGCTGCTCGTAGACCAGAAGCGTCTTGCCGTTCTCCGGCGACTCCTCGCTCGACGCCGTTCCCAGCAGCAACATCGCCTCCTCGGTCATCCGGTAGACCGCCTCGGTCCGGCCGCCGAGATCGAGTGGGAGCCAGAATTCACCCTCCGGGAAGGCGTCGGCGTACCACTTCTCGGCGATCGATCGCGCCGTCACGGTCCTGGAGCGGTCGTCGGGATTGATGTGCGACCAGTCCCACTGTCTGCCGTCGCCGGCGGGTTCGCCCGCCAGATCGACCAGCCGCGTCTCTCCCGCCGGCGAGACGATGTAGTTGGCCTCGACGCCGAAGGCGGGATCGAGTTCGTCGCGCTCGATCCGACCGTCGAGATCGGGCGTACACTCGAGCGTCGTCGGCTCCGGCGGCTCGTAGGGCTGGTAGTCGGTCGTCCCGCCGCTCGGCCGCGGCCCGCACGCGGCCAGCCCCACGAGGCAAACCGCCAGCGCGGCGCTCTCCGCCCACCCGACCCGTCTTTCGTTGTCCGCCCGGCCGACACTCATCGCGAGGCCTCCCGCATCTCGGATCGCACACCATCGCTGCTCATCGCTTCTCCTTCGCGCCGTCAGAACTCGTACAACGCCGTCAGCTTCAACAACTGAGCCGGGCTCGCTCCGACACTCTCGTCCCGTGCGTGCAGACCGGCGAACGGGAACAGGACACCGTAGTCGAAGACGAGCTGAAACCCCCGCTCGTTGCGGTAGCCGATGCTCGGGTCGATCTCGAGCCCCAGCGGCGACTCCCCACCCGGCGTCGACTCCTCCATCACCGCCCACGAGATCGGCGCCGCCACCGACGCCTCGACCGAACTCGGCCCCATGTCGGCGACGAGCCATTGGACGTGCGGCCTCAGATACGCTGCGTCGGTCACCGTTCCGATGATCTCATGAAACAGGATCTGATCGATCCGGTAGTCGGGGTGGAATGTGAAGTTGTTGGCCTGGAGGTCCTCGGGCGGGCTCGCCTGCGCCCCGCGAAGATCGCCCGGCTCGCCCCTCTCGCCCCGGTAGCCCGGCGAGGCTCCGAATCCCGGCGCCTCGTCGCCGCTCGCAAAGCCGGCGTCCAGTCCGCCTTTCAATCGGCTCTTCCAGTGGCCGAAGTCCGTCTCCATCGCCGCCCCGAACTGCCGGGAGGTCAGAGGCTCGTCGAGTCGCACGCCGGGGACCAGAGACGGCTCTTCGATGCGCGCCCCGAGATACGCCGCCTCCAGCTCGAAGCGAACGTACGGATGCACCCAGCGCACCCACCAGTCGATCGCGAGTGCCTGGAAGCCCCGGTGGATCGACTGGCTCGGATCGAGCTGCGGGTCGTCCTCGGTCTCGACGTACTCGCTCGGGACGTCGCGGCGCTGCCAGCGATGTGAGACGTAGGCCCCGTAATCGACGGTCGCCCGGCCGGCCTTCCGGCGCCGATCGCGCACCCACTTGCGGCGGTATTTCGAGACGGCGAACGTCAGGGTGCGGACCTCGTCGGCCGGGTCGAGATCGAGCGAGCGGCCGCGGCGGGCGTGATCGACGGTCGGTCCGCGGTACGCGAGGTCGTAAGCGAGCGCCCACAGGTGATCGGCGATCGGCGTCATGAACGCGATCCGATCGGCGGCGTCGCCCGAGTTGCAGTCACGGCAATCGCCGCTGTTGGCGAGCATGCCGAGTCCCCAGTGAGCCCCCATCCGGCCGATCGCCAGCAGGCCGAACGGCGTCAGCGCCTGACCGTATGCGCGCTTGATGCGCAGGGCGTCCTCGAGTCCCGGAGGCCGCTGGCTGGTCGTCGTCAACGGCGTGTGGCGAGGCGTGTCGCCGAACGCGAGATTGTCGAGGACGTCGACGCGCAGGTGGACGCCGACCTGCGAGTTTTGCGGATAGACCGACAGGTCGGTGCGCAGCCGCATGTCGGCGTGGGTCAGCCACGGCGAGGCGGGATTGGAGAGGGGCAGCGGGTACAGGTACTGCCCGGACGGGGTCGGCCCGCGGTCGAGATCGAGATTGTACAGGCCAGTCCCTCGACCCCGGAAGTACCCGTCGAGCTCGATGGTCTCGTCGCGGTCGCCGCGCAGCTTCTCGCCGGTCTCGGTCAGCCCCTGGGCGTACGCCCGGGAGCCGCCCGGCGGGGTGACGCCGAGTGCCGTCCCGAAGACGACCGCGAGTAGAATCTGCAGACAGACCCGCCGGATCATCTCGCCTCCCCCTCCCCGAGAAACGCCATCAGATCGCGGGTCGAGGAGTTCGCCGCCTCCTTCATCGGGAAGTGGCCGCACCGCGGATAGACTTCCAGCTCGGCGTTGGGCATCTCCCGCACCAGCCGCTCCCCGTAGCGCAGACGGGCGACCCGGTCCTCGCGCCCCCACATCAGCAGAGTCGGCTGCTCGATCTCGGCGTATCGCTGCTGGAGTTTCTCGAAGCGCTGCCCTCGGACCGCCGCCAGCGCCGCCGCCTCGGTCCCCGGGCGCTGCATCATCTCTTTGACGTAGTCGACGTACGCCTGGGTCATCTCGGAGCGATCGTAGAAGGCGGCAGCGAGCTTTTCGTTCGGGAGCTGGTCGTAGTACAGGCCGTACATCAGCTCGCCGAGGCCCTCGGCACGCGCCCAGTAAAACGACGAGGGGAGCTGGTCGGCGTACACCCAGCTTCCGTACATTGCCAGCCGCTCGACCCGGTCGGGCTGCTGGTGGGCCATCTGCAGCGCCACCGACGAGCCCCACGAGTGGGCGACGATGGCCGCCCGGTCGATCCCGAGCCGGTCGAGCAACTCGAAGACGAGCCGTGCCTGCGCCGTCGGCGAGTAGTCGCCTTCCGGACGCCCGGACCAGCCAAATCCTTTTAGATCGAGCGCGATCGCGCGATGCTCCTCGGCGACCTCCGGGATGACGTTCGACCAGGATTCGAGCGACGAGCCGAACCCGTGCAAAAAGACGACCGGCGATCCCTCGCCGACGTCGACGTATCTGACGCGGGCCTGCGACAGATCGGCGTAGTCGGCCTGCTCGGGCTCCCCGGGGAGCGGACCGGCATGAAACGAGACGCACCCGACCCCCGAGGCCAACGCCACGGCGACGAGCCCCCGCACGGCGAGCTGGAGGAACGAGCCGTTCACTTCGTGAGTCTCCGGATCTCGGCCGCCTCGTCGAACTCCGTCTCCGACTCGCCCCCCTGCGAGCGAATGGTCGCGACGGTCCCGAAACACTCGGTGACGAACGCGAAGGTGCGGACGGTGTCGGAGGCGAACCCGACCTGGCGTTCGAGCACGGTGCGCACGCGGAGGACGTCGAACTGCCCGTACGGGATGTCGAGCGAACCCCGGGCGTCGACCTGATTGCGGTAGGTCTCCTGGTAGGTGATCGGCGTGTACGGCGACCACGTCTCGTGGGTGCCGGAGACGGTCGTCTCGGTGATCCAGCTTTTGCCCTCCTCGAGCGGAAAATCGAGGACTTTGACCGGCGGGTCGTACTCGAGGTTCGTCTCGGCAAAGCCGTCGTCGTCCGGCGAGACGACGCCGAGCATCAGGAGGGCCTCGTCGGTCACCCGGAAGACTCCGAGCTCCTCGCGGTCGCCGACGAGCTTCATCGCGTAGTCGGCTTCCGGGAAGTCGGCGGCGAACCACTGGCCCTGCATCGGTTGAAGTTCGAGCACCTGTGTTTCGTCGCCGTCGTATTCGCCGGCGAAGTCCCAGCGCGGCCCCTCGCCGCCGCTCGAGCCGGCGGTGTCGACCTCGACGTCGCCGGCGACGCGAAAGAGTGAAGTCAATCCGGGGCGAAGCGGGACCTCGTCGGCCTCGACGACCCCGTCTCCGTCGGCGACACAGGTGGTGTCGATGCCCTCCCCGTCGCCCTCTCCCGTGTCTCCGGCCTCCGGACCCGTCTCCTCGTCGCCGGAGGTATCGCCGGGGCTACCTTCCCCGGAGCCGTCGCCGGAAACCCCGTCGGCTTCGGTCTCGCTCTCCCCGGTATCGGGGCGCGCGTCGCGGCTCGCTGCATCGCCGTCGTCCTCGGTCGGTACGTACCCGTCGCTGCACCCGAAGGCGACGGCCGCGAACACGGCGATTGCTGCACACGCACAAGCCCCGATACGCGAGGTGGCTCCCTGGCAGCGGCATGGAGGATTCATCGCGAGGTCCCGGCGTTATGGTATATTGCGATGCAACAATTAATGAGCGTCTCGAAGGATGTCAATGTAAAAAATTGTCGGCGGGTTGGCGTTTTCTTCGATCGCCTGCACAAGCGCCCGGAGAAACCGAACCTCACTCCTCGGCCATCTCGCGGATCATCGATTTCAATTCGTCGATCTCTTCGCGCAACTCCTCGACCTCCGGTTCGGCGTCGTCGGCCTCGTCCTCGGCGGGGGGAGCGACCGGCTCGTCGGAGCCCTCGGGTGGAGGTGGTGTCTCACTCGGAGGGGTGGCATTGGCGCCTTGCTCCCAGGGGGTCGACGACTCCCACGGAGTCTGGTTCATGAACATCCGAAAAAACGCCTCGGGCCCGGAGAACATGTTGTTGGCGAAGGGAATGTACGGCCCCATC
>CAZRLK010000057.1:0-27481 GCA_964600555.1 uncultured Bradymonadales bacterium | reverse complement strand
CGTTCATCTACAACGAGCTCGAAAAGCGCGGCTACGTCACGACCATCAAGTCGGCCAAAAAGATGGTCGAAGACGAGACCGACGAAGTCTGGGAGATCCTCGAAGACGTCGTCGAGGAGCACCCGGTGCTGCTCAACCGGGCGCCGACGCTGCACCGACTCGGGATGCAGGCCTTCGAGCCGAAGTTGATCGAGGGCAAGGCGATCCGGATCCACCCGCTGATCTGCCCGCCGTACAACGCCGACTTCGACGGCGACCAGATGGCCGTCCACGTGCCGCTGTCGCTCGAGGCGCAGATGGAATCGCGGGTGTTGTTGTTGAGTACCAACAACATCCTCTCGCCGGCGAACGGCTCGGCGATCATCATGCCCAGCCAGGACATCGTGCTGGGCTGCTACTACATGACGGCGATTCGCCCCTATGCGAAAGGCGAGTACAAGGAGGACGACGAGGGGCACCCGCTGCAGGGCGTGTACGCGAACTTCGAGGAGGTGCGACGCGCCTTCGATGCGAACGAACTCGCTCTACAGGCCCGGATCAAGGTCCGCCACGAAGGCGAACTGATCGAGACCTCGACCGGTCGGGTCCTGTTTTACGAAGTGTGTCCCGAAGAGATCCCGTTCGAGATGTGCAACCAGCGGCTGGGCAAGGGTCCGCTGGGCGATCTGATCGACCACTGCTTTTCGGTGGCCGGCGACAAGGCGACCGTTCTTCTCGCCGACTCGATCCGCACGATCGGCTACAAGTACGCCACCGAGACCGGGATCTCGATTGCGATGCAGGACATGACCATCCCGGACGACAAATGGGACAAGGTCAACGCGGCGCGCGACGAGGTCGACCGGATCGACGATCAGTACGCCCAGGGTCTGATCACCGACGGCGAGCGCTACAACAAGGTCGTCGACGTGTGGGCCGATGTCACGGACGAAATCGCCGACACGTTGATGGACGAGATCGCGACCGAGGAATTCACCGACCCGGAGACCGGGGAGACGACGGTCGACGAGTCGTTCAACTCGATTTACATCATGGCCGACTCGGGCGCCCGGGGCTCGCGCGAGCAGATGCGTCAGCTCTCCGGCATGCGGGGCCTGATGGCCAAGCCCTCCGGGGAGTTGATCGAGACGCCGATCATGGCGAACTTCCGCGAGGGACTCAGCGTCCTGGAGTATTTCATCTCGACGCACGGGGCCCGCAAAGGTCTCGCCGACACCGCCCTGAAGACGGCCAACTCGGGTTATCTGACCCGGCGTCTGGTCGACGTCTCCAACGACTGCGTGGTCGTCGAGTACGACTGCGGAACCCTCGACGGGATGACCATCTCGCCGCTGTACGAAGGGGGCGACATCATCGAGCCGCTCTCCGAGCGGATTCTCGGCCGGGTGACCCTGGAGCCGATCTTCGATCACGACGGCGAGGTGTTGGTCGAGGCGAATACGATCATCGACGAGCAGACCGCCGAGATGGTCGAGGAGGCGGGTATCGAGAAGGTGCGCACCCGGTCGGTGCTCGCCTGTGACTCGATCGACGGCGTCTGTGCGCTTTGCTACGGGCGGGATCTGGCGCGCGGCCGGATGGTCAACGTCGGGGAGGCGGTCGGAACGGTCGCCGCCCAGTCGATCGGCGAGCCGGGGACGCAGCTGACGATGAACACCTTCCACCTGGGAGGCGTCGGATCGCTGAGCGTCCAGCAGTCCTCGCACGAGGTCAAACACGACGGGTATGTCGAGTACCACGACATGAAGTTCGTCGAGCGCGAGGAGGCCGGCCAGACGGTCCGCGTGGTCATGACCCGAAACGGGGAAGTCTCGATCGTCGACGAAAACGGCCGCGAGCGCGAGCGATATCCGATCGTGTACGGCGCCAAGTTGTATTTCGCCGATGGCGACGAGATCGAAAGCGGTCAGATTCTGGCCGAATGGGAGCCGTTCGCGACGCCGGTGTTGGCCGACAGCGAAGGAGAAATTGCGTTCAAAGATGTCATCGAGGGGGTCTCGATGGAAGAGCGGGTCGACGAGGACACCGGGTTGTCCCGGAAGGTCATCGTCGAGAGCCGCGAGGCGTCGGTGCGTCCGCGCCTGGTGGTCGAGGACCCGGAGGGTGGCGAGGAGCTGTCGAGTCACTTTCTGCCGGTCGGGGCCGCTCTGTTCATCGGGCAGGGCGAACCGGTCCAGCCCGGGGACGTGATGGCGAAGATTCCGCGGGAGACGACCGAAAACGAGGACATCACCGGGGGTCTGCCGCGTGTGACCGAGTTGTTCGAAGCGCGGACGCCCAACGAGCAGGCGATCGTCTCCGAGATCGACGGGGTCGTCTCGTTCGGCCGGGAGACGAAGACCAAGCAGACGGTGATTGTGACGCCGGACGTCGGCGAGCCGAAGGAATACGAGATCCCGAAATCCAAGCACATCACGGTCATCGAAGGCGACCGTGTGCGCGCCGGAGAGGCGTTGATGGAGGGCTCGGAGAACCCCCACGACATTCTGCGCATCAAGGGTCGGGACGCGCTGGCGCAGTACCTGTTGGACGAAATCCAGGAGGTTTACCGGCTGCAGGGGTGTCGTATCAACGACAAGCACATCGAAATCGTCATCCGCCAGATGCTCCGGAAGGTCCAGATCGTGGAGGTCGGCGACACCGACTTTCTGATCAACGAGCAGGTCGAACGCTACAAGTTCGAGGAGAAGAACCAGCAGGTGATCGAAGAGGGCGGCGAGCCGGCCGTCGCCGAGGACCTGCTTTTGGGCATCACCAAAGCCTCCCTGTCGACCGAGAGCTTCATCTCGGCTTCGAGCTTCCAGGAGACGACCAAGGTGCTGACCGAGGCGTCGCTGGAGAGCAAGATCGACCGGCTCAAGGGCTTGAAGGAGAATGTCGTGATGGGGCGGCTGATTCCGGCGGGAACCGGTGCGCCGCAATACCAGAATCTCGACCACGAGGTTCACGAGCCGGAAGAAGTACCGGAAGATCTGAAGACGCGGTTTGGCACCCGCGACGAAGAAGAAGTCGCGGCGAGCTGATTCGTGGGTGGGCTGTGTGGCGTCGGCGAATAAATTCGTCGACGCCATCTGTTAGCACGGTGCACCCATCCGGCCCACCGACGAGACGGATCCATGAGTGACGATAGCGAGCTCAGCGACGACGAACTCGACGATCTGATCAGCGACCTGGAATCTCGCAGCGGCGAGGAGGGGGGCGGTTCGTCGGAGCTCGACGCCGAGATGCCGGACGATGAAGAGCTTCAGGCGTTGCTCGAGAGCGACGAGTCGGGAGCGACCGGCGGCCAGGCCGGGGCCGAGACGAAGGTCGCCGACCGGGAGGCGCCAGGTGCCCAGGCGGGCCCCGATCTCTCGGAGTTGGATCTCGAGGACGAGCTTCCGGCCGAAGCCGGCTCCGCGCAACCTCAGGCCCCTCCGGAGGAGTCGGCCGACGAAGGGGCCGAGCAAGAATCGCCCCCCTCCGAATCGTCGACTTCGGAGTCGACGACCTCCAGCGACACTTCCGACCATACAGCTGCACGCGTCGTTCCGTATCTCCTGCTCGCCGGCAAGTGGGCCGGTTATCTGGTGCCCGTGTTCGCCTTCTGGTGGATACTCGGCGCATACCTCGCTCAGTGGATCTCGGCCGGTTGGTTGATCGGGCTCGTTGCGACGTTGTTCGTCGTGACTCTTCCCAAGGCACTGTACGACGTGGCCGATCGGCGGGGGAAATTCCGGTGGTGGCTGGCGGGGGTGTCGGTGCTGCTGACGGCGGTACTCGTCGCACCGATGCCGGAGATGGCCGGAAGCGTACTCGCCGAGTATGGCCACTGGCCGGCGACCGCCCTGACCGAGATCGTCGGGGCGGAAGGGGGGATGCTGGTCGATCTCAACCAGGCAGCCGCCGAGTGGCTCGGGCGGATTCTCCACCCGACGATGCCTGTGGAGGCGGGGCCGGCCCCCCTGGGCAACTGACCTGCCCGCACGATTTTGCAGTCGAGAAATTTTACATCGGGGTGGACCCGGTGCAACGTTGGGATGGGTGGGGACGAGCGGTGTGCGGCGACGCGGCGGGATGGAATCCACGATGACCAGCACGTTGTTATCCCCATGAAGCGAGGGTCCGTCGACGGACCCGGAGGCAAATTTTCGAGACGCCGCGGTGCCTCTTTCTCGAAGACACGCCAGACCCCGGGGCCGTGTCGAGTGGAGAGGCGCCGAGACCGACGCCAACAGGTTCGGGGCAACCCCAAGGAGGAGCGATGTCACGGTTGCTCGGTTACATGTGCAGCGACGACACTCTCACCTACTGCGTGATGGACGAAATCGTCGAGGATCTCGGCGAGAGTACCGGCGGCGATCATCTCGCGCGGGGGTTCGGCTGGCTACAGGAGGGTCGGTCGCTGTTGCGCAAACAGCCGCCCCAGGGGGCGACGGGCGTGGAGTTTACGCATCTCGTCTCAGACATTCCCTCCCGCGAGATCGTCGGCTACGAGTGCGAGCCGGAGCGGCCGTCGGTCGATACGCTCGATTTGCAACCGTTTTGTTTCCGTACCTGGGTGTACGCGCAGGATGGCGATCTGAGTGCGATCGCCGAGGGGGAGCAATACGACGCGATGCTCCGAGAGTTGCCGGATCACATTCGGCGAAACATCCAGGGGGAGAGCCTCGAGGAGATCTGTTTTCACGTCTTTCTGGCGGCGCTGCAGGAGCGTGGAGGCTTTGGACTGTCGGCCAGCGATCCGGAGGAGTGTGCGGCCGCACTGGTCGATACCGTCGACGAGATCGACGCCCGGCTCGACGGCAATCGTGCGTCGGACCAGATCTTCGAGACCGACATCGTGACCGTCTCCGAGCGACTGATGATGGCGGTGTCGGGCAGCGACGGGGTGTATTACCGGAAGTTCGAGGGGATCGAGGAGGAGCAAGAGGAGCCCCTGTTCGCCGGTCACCGCCCGCAGCTCGACGAACACCCCCACTTTCGGGCAGTCGTCGTCACCAACGAGTTGAGCGACGGGGCCGAGGAGTGGGAGGAGCTTCCGCCGAGAAGCCTGATGCGCGTCGGCGACGACTGGGAGATCCAGATCACCGGACTCGAGGAAGCGGCCGGGGAGCGATGAGCCGCCGCGGGTACCTCAGGTATCCGGGGAGCGTTCGACGATGTCGACGTGGGTGAGGTGCTCGGGCTGGGCGCCGAAAAACCGACCGGCCATCTCGACGAAGGCCGGCGAGACGTCGGTGAACAAAAACTCGAGGTCGGTCGACGGGTGGGAGGCGCGGCGATCCCGATCGTCGAGCACTTCTGCGACGGTGTGGGCGGTCGCCTCCGCCGAATCCAACAGATCGATGCTCGGACCGAAGATCGCCTGGGCCTGATCGCGGAGGGTCGGGCGGACGATCGGATAGTGGGTGCACCCGAGGATCAGCGTATCGATCGGATGCGCCTCGAGGCCCTGCAGGTAGTGGCGGACGACCTCCTCGACGACCGGTCCTTCCAGCCAACCCTCCTCGGCGAGTGGGACGAGCAGCGGCGAGGCCCGTTGATGGACGTCGCAGTCGGGGGCGTAGTGGCGGATGGCCTCGGGATAGCAGCCGCTGCGGACGGTCCCGCGGGTGCCGAGCACGCCAATCTGGTCGGTCGAACTGCGGGAGACGGCGCGCTCGGCGACGGGATCGATCACGCCGATCACCGGCACCTCCAGAGTCTCGACGAGGGGATCGAGGGCATACGCGGAGGCGGTGTTGCAGGCGACGACGAGCGCCTTGATGCCCCGGTCGACCAGCAGCCGAGTGGCGTTGTGGGCGTACTGGCGGACGGTCTCCGCGGCGCGATTGCCGTACGGAACTCGAGCCGTGTCGCCGAGATAGGTGACGTGTTCGCCCGGGAGCCGGTCGACGAGCGCGCGCATCACGGTCAGCCCGCCCACACCACTGTCGAACACGCCGATCGGCAGGTCGCTGGTGGTGGTCATCGTCTCGCAGATGGCGTATCGGGGGAGGCAACGAACGAGCGAGAGCATGCTCCCGGAGCGGCGCGAGGTCAAGACGAGTCGCCGGGGGACTTGGGAGTGGGGCGAAAATGTGTACCCTACCCAAAGAGGGTGATCGGGCGAACGATCCGGAGGATGCTCCATGCTGATCGGATTCAACAACGATGTCGAATATCGGGGGAAGCAATTTCACATCCAGACCGAAGATCACGGCAAGAGTACGGCCAAGATCGAGTCGCAGATCTTTCACGAGGGGCAGATTCTGGACACCGAGATCGTCTCGTATGATTCGGTGCTGGAAGAGGGGGAGGACGAGGAGAAGGTCGATGCCAAGCTGCAGTCTCTACTGGAGGCGACCCACAAGGGGTTGTACAAGCGGCTGGTCAACGGGGAGTACGACGAGATGGTAGGACTCGAACCGCTCGACGACAACGAGGAGGTCGCCGAGAAGGCCCCGGAAGAGTTCGTGCCGTCTCAGGATCGGGTGCCCAACGCCGCCAAACAGGTCGAAAAGGAGGGGGAGGAGGCGTTCGAGCAGTTCCACCAGAACGAGGCGCAAAAACACGTCGATCTCGACGATCTGAAGAGTCATCTCGCCGAGAAGAGCGACCAAGAGGAGGACGAGGAGGAGGCGGTCATCGAGTCGTCGCCGGCGCAGCCGGACATCGATCCGGATCTCGAAGCCGACGAGGAGTCGTTGAGCGCGGGGGGGGCCGAACTCGACGGCGGAAACAAGGGAGGGAGCGTCGAGGGGGCTGGCAGTTCGAATCCACCGCCAGAATCGCCCGCTCAATCTTCCCCCCCGCCCGAGTCGACCTCCTCGACTCCGGCGACCTCGGGCGTGGGGGGGAGCGACCCGCCGCCGGTCGAGCCCAGATCGACTGAGTCCGGCAAGCCGCTCGGCGAGTTGCCGGCCTCGGGAGTCGAAAGCTGGAACGGCTGTGAGGAGCCGACCGGCGATCTCTCCATCGTCGCCCTCGTCGAATCCTTTCTCGACGAGTAGCGATTGAAACGGGATTCCCATCCCGGCCTCCTGTGGTTGGCCTCGACAGTATGATCTCGTGTTATCAATTGACGGTTCCGGGGACGGAGCGGAGCGGCCCCGTATTCGACGAGGTCTCGTTCGAGATCGACGAGGGGGAGTGGGTTGAATTCGTCGGTCCGTCGGGAGCCGGGAAGTCGGTGCTGTATGCGATCCTGGCGCTCGAAGCGCGCCCCGACCAGGGGCGGCTGGTGGTCGCAGGGCGCAATCTCTCCCGACTCGACGAGCGGGGGCTCGTCGAGCTGCGCCGCGAGATCGGGTCGTGCCGCGAAACGGTCGACCTGCTGAACCGGCGGACCGTCGTCGAGAATCTCGTCGTTCCTCTGGTCGTGCGGGACAAGGCAGTCCGGGCGATGGATGCGGCGAAGCGACTGCTCGATCGAGCGAATCTCGCGGATCTGCGCGATGCTGCGGCGGCCGGCCTGGCCCGCGGGGAGCGGCGGCTGGTCGGGGTGCTTCGCGCCACGATCGGACGCCCACGGGCCATCTTGGTCGACGGTGGGCTGGAGGGGCTTGAGGGCGAGCAGTTCGAGGCGGCGGCCGAGGCGCTGCGGCGTTCGCACGAACAGGGCTCGGCGGTGTATCTGTTCAGCCGAAATCCCACCGAATGCGCCCCGGATGAACGCACCGTCTTTCGACTGGGTGGAGCGACTGTGCAGCGAGGGGAGCGATGATCCAGTCGCCGACCGAACCGCTTCGCCGCCATCTCGGCCGCACGTGCCTGGTAGTGGCCGTGCTGGCCGGGGCGTTGACGGTCCCCGGGGCCGTCGTTTTTTGTGCGCATTCGGCAGGTGGCCTGACCGAGCAATGGCTCGAGCGATTCCACCCCGTCGTCTACCTGCAGCCGGAGATCGGCGAGGAGACGGCCCGAAAGCTCGCCGACGAGGTCGAGGAGTGGCCGAGCGCTCGGGCGGTGAAGGTCCGCGGTCCCGATGCCGCCTGGGAGAAGGCTCGGGATCGGCTCGGAAAAAGAGAGCTTTCGAAGCTCGGCGTCGAGCCGGGGATGTTTCCGTACAGTCTGGTCGTGAGTTCGGCGGCGGGGCCGGGAAGCGACGTCGAGCTGGTGTCCCGGATGCGCGGGATCGAAACGCGTGAGAGCGTCGACCAGGTCGATGTGCCTTCGGAGAGGGTCGCCCGGATGCTCCAGTGGCTGAGCTGGGGATGGCCGCTCGGCACGATGTTGCTGCTCGTCGGGATGGGCGTGGCGGTCGGGCTGGTCGCCGACTATCTGCGCCGCATCGAAACCGACAGGCGACGCGAACGGAGAATCCTGGAGCGGTTCGGCGCCGAGCCGACGGCGCTGGAGCGGGCGACGTGGATGCGAGGACTGGCGCTCGGGGGCTGGGCCGGGCTGGGGGCGTTTGGGCTGCTGGCTTCGGCGGCCGTCGGGTGGCGAGCGTTTGCGGGCAGTCTCTGGGGCGGGCTCGCCTTCGAGCGGTCCTGGCACTGGCTGGTCGTCTGTGCTCCGCTGCTGGTAGCGCCGGTGGTTGGAGTTGCGATAGGCTACTGGGTGGTCCGGACGCGGCCGGAACGCGCCGATGAGCTGCCGGAGGGGTTGGAGCCGATGCTGTAGACGAGAGGGTCGAGATGGAGACACGGAGATGGCTCGCCGGGAGCGTCGCGGCGATGGTGGGGGCGATCGCCGTCGGGGGTGGGGTTGCCACGGCCGATCCCCCGTCGCCGTTCGGCCAACTGCGTCAGCTCGAGCGCAAGGCCGAGCGTCACCGTCTCGCCGCGGAGCGCCTCGAGCGCGAGGCCGAGCGCCGAGGGGCGCGAGTGGCCGAAAGCATCGATCAGGGGCGCCTCGCGGATCGCGCCGCCGATCGTCTGAAACACGAGGTCGCCGATCGGCTCGTCCGCTGGGAGACACTCCACCGGCGTATCGATCGGCGACGATATCGATGGAGGCCCGGGGAGGGGAGCGACCTGCGTCGGCTGCTCGCCGGGGTGGAGCGTGCGGCCCTCGAGCGGCGACGCGAGAGTTTCGCGGCATTGCGGCGGCTCGAACGAACGATGCCGGTTCCCGAGAGCCTGATGGGGGAGCGGGCACGCAGACGCGTCGAGTTGGCGCAACATCGGGCGTCCGAGCAGACGGCCGAGGCCGAGCGCGAGCGGTTCGCCGAGGAGACGACGACAGACGGGGAGACCGGAGACGAAGCGATCGAAGAGGCCATGCAGCGGGCTCAACATCGCCTGGAGCGATCGCTCGAGCAGCTCATCGATCACGAGACCGGCGAGGATTTCCACCGAAAAAAGGGTACGCTCCTGCCGCCGGTCTCAGCCGAACCGAACGTCGGGTTCGGCCGCAGGGAACAGGAGGATTCCCCCAGTTACGTGCGCCACACGGGGCTGACCTACGAGATCGAGGAGGGGAGGACGGTGCGGGCGATCGCCGAGGGCCTGGTCGTGTTCGCTGAGCGGCTCGAAGGCTACGGGAAACTGGTCATCGTCGATCACGGGGGAGGCTACCACAGTCTGTACGCCCATCTCGACGAGATCGCGGTGAAGGCCGACGAGGAGGTCGGGCGGGGGGCCCAGCTCGGCAGCTCCGGGGCGACCGGGAGCCTGGAGGGGCCGAAACTGTACGTCGAGCTGCGTGCTGACGGGGAGCCGATCGACCCGGCGCCATGGTTCATCGAGCCCCAAGAGGACTGACGCCGGGGCCGATCCGCCCGGCGCGGGGGCCGGCTCGCCGGGAGCCGGCCGTCCCGGGGCTGGGTCTCAACTTTCGGCGCTCGGCGAGGTCGAGCTGCGGGCATCTCCGTCGGTCTCGTGCGACTCGGAGGACTCCTCCGAGACGCGATCGCGGGCGGCGCGCAACGCCTCCTCGCTCTTTTCGCGAAGCTGGTTGTACTCCTCGGCGCTCTTCTCGCGGAGATCTTCGAGGCTGTGGCGCAGGTCAGAACGCAACTCGTCGCCGCGCTTGGGAGCGAACAGCATGCCGAGCGTGGCGCCGACGGCGATGCCGGCGCCGAAGATCCCGAGGGCGGGCAAGACGACATCGCGGGTGGTCTGGCGCTGCTGCAGGCCCATCTGCTCGAGGACCTTGTCGAGGTTGCGGTCGTACGAGGTGGAGACCGAGTCGTTGAGATTGTCGAGGATTTGTTGCAACTCCATGGTCGCTCCTTGTTCGGGTCGAAAAGAGGTTCAGTGCACGGACAGCCGTCGGGCTGTCGAGTGGGTCGGCGCGGTTACGTCGAGGGTTCGGGGGCGTCGGAATCGAGGGCGGGCCGGGAGGCTTCCTTGAGTTTCGAGAGGGCGACCGGGATGACCAGTGCCTTCATGCCGAGTCCGGCGAGGCGCTTGGTGAACGGGGTCAACAGGCCGCCCCCGAGTACGTAGCCGGTGCCGGCGGCGGCGGCGAGTACGGCATAGGGATTGCGCTCGTACAGCTCGCGCAGGGAATCGACGTCGCTGACACGCTCGTACAGGTGTTCGACGTCGTCGGCGAGTTTGCGGGAGTCTTCGACGACCTCGCGGGCGTCGTCGAAGATGTCTCCGCGCGGGGCCTCAGGGCGTTCGGTCTGGTCGGCCATCGCGTGTACGTCCTCTGGGGTCGTAGTCGAGGGGTTGACTCGGCGGCGAGCCCGGCGGTCAGCGCACCCATCGGCTGGCGGCGAGCCGGCCGATGATGTAGCCGGTGCCGAGCGCGGCGGCGACCGACAGGCCAGGGTGCTCGCGGATGAATTCCTGAGCCGAGCGGTTGTAGTCTTCGAGGCGATCGCGCAGTTCGTCGTATTGCTGCTCGAGCTGCTGGTATCGCTCCTCGATGCTCTGTTCGAGTTCCTGTTCCGGAGAGGGCTCGGCGGGGTCGGTCTCCGGGCTGGAAGCGTCGGTGTCGGTTCTCGGATTGGCGTTGCTCATCGCTCCGATCCTGAAAGTCGAGTCTGCACGGCTTACGGTCGGTTGTCGAAGCCGCCGGCGACGAGGGACTCGTGCGGGACACTGCCGGGTGTCTCTGGCCGGCTACCCTCTCGGAGCGGCGACGATCACAGATACGAACATCATCCTTAATGAATGGTGACCCGTCGCCGAAAGTCAAGACCGAGGCGGGCGAGCGGCCTTCAGCGAAACCCCAGCAAAAAACCGGTGCCGGCCGCCAGGCCGACCGCCTCCCATGGGTGCTCGCGAACCCAGCGCCGCCAGTCGACGGCATCGCGGACGCCGGCGCGCACCTCGTCGAGGTTCTCGGCGATCTGGCGGCGCGACTCCTCCATCGACTCTCGGATCTGGAGGATGCGTTCGGCGTCGGACATCTCCTCGTCGTCAGTGGTGACGAGCTCGTCGGTCTGGCGGCGTGTCAACTCTCCGGATTCTCCTCGAGCCATGGTTGTGTCCCGGTCAAGGTTCGGGTTTTGCGCTCCAGTCGTCGCTGCTGTTCGCGGAAATCCCCGAGCCGCGAGATCGTCAGCCACCCTCCGATGCCCAGGTGCGCGACGCCCAGGCCGAGCGCCGCCAGGGTCATCGCCCCGAGGCTGGCGAACAGCCAGCCGAAAAACAACACGATCGTGAGGTTGACCAGGCCGTAGCCCAGCAGGGCGACGCCGGCCCCGGCCAACAGGACGCCGCTGCGCTCGCCGGCCTCGGAGGCTTCGCGTTTGAGTTCGATACGTAAAAGCTCGAAGTGGTGGCGGATCAGATCGGTCGTCCCCTCGGTCAGATCGCGGATGGCCGGGACGAGCGCCTTGTGGGAGGCGGTGGCTTGTCGGTCGCTCATCGATCTCCTCCGAATGCTAGTCGGTCACTTCGACCTCGCCGAGGTTCCGATCGGTGACCGAGGTGCCGTTTTCGTCGGCGACGCTCGCACCGATGGTATAGACGCCGGGGTCGAGGTCCTGGACCCATTTTTTCTTGGGGCGGGCCCCGATGGTCGATCCGTCGACGGTGAACTCGGTGTCGACGGGCACGCTGCGGTCGTTGTGGACGAGAAACAGGTCGATTTCTTGCTCGTCGATCGGGGCGTCGAACCCCGAGACCTGCATGGTGACGTCGAAATACTCGTCGTCCATCGTACTGTCGGCCTTGGGGATCGAATCGGGCACGATCTCGAAGCTGACGATCTGCGGGCCGCCGAAGGCCTCCTCGCAGGCCGAGGCAACCATCACGATCGAGCCGATCAAAGCGCCGGCGGCGAGGAGCCGGCCGAGCCGTCCGAACCGCGTCGAACTGAACATTGTCTACCTCACTGGCGTCGGGTGCACGTCGCACGAACCATGTCTATCACTGATAGCGTGCGTTCGACGCACTGGCAACTAACGTATTCATTTTCGGGAAGAAAACGAGTCGGCGGACGTCCGACCCATTGACTCGGCTCGTGCGAGACGCTAGATTAGACCGGGTGGTTTGACCCATCGGTTCAACCGGTCGGTTCGACGGAACGGTCGAGACGAGGCGAGGGCGGAGAGATGGCGCGGTCGCGATTCGACAACCTGGACGAGGGGCGACAAGAGGAGATCATTCGCATCGCCGGCCAGGAGTTCGCCGCGAAGGGCTACGAGCGGGCCTCGCTCAACGAGATCATCGACGAGGCGGGCATCTCGAAGGGCTCTCTGTATTACTATTTTGAGAACAAGGAGGATCTGTTTTCGACGGTCGTCGAGTCGGTGACCACCGGCGAATTTGCGCCGGAGCTGTTCGACTTTTCGGTCGAGGAGTTGACCCGTGGGACGTTCTGGGAGGAGCTCGAGCAGATCGTTCGAGAGGCCGCCAGGTATGCGAGTCGCCACCGCTGGCAGATGCGGCTCGTCCGGGTCTATTACGACAAGCGCGAGGGGGAAGCGGGGTCGGTGCGCACCAGCGAGCTGTATGCGATGTCGCGACGGTGGACCGAACGGCTCGTCGATCACGGCCAGCAGCTCGGCGTCGTCCGGACCGATGCGCCGAGGGAGTTTCTGGTCGAGATGGCGACCGGGGTCGCCGAGGCCGGGGACCGGTGGTTTCTCGAGCATTTCGAGGAGTTCGACGAAATCGATTTCGAGCGAGAGGCCGAACGTCAGATCGACATGTTTCGGCGCGTTCTGAAGCCACGGGAGTAGACGATGGGACACCTGCAGACAATCGGGGCCTCGATGGCCATCGCGGCGATGCTGACCGTCGGGCAGGTCACCTTCGCGCAGTCCGCCGACGAGGAGGGCGGCACCGAGGGAACGAGCGCGCAGCGGGCCGACTTGCCGTCGGTCGGCGAAGTCGTCGACCGACTCGACGATCTGTATCGCTCCGATTCTTCGCACGCGACGATGACGATGACCGTCGAAAAGCCCCGGGGCACCCGCGAGCTGACCATGGAGAGCTGGTCGAAGGGCGACGAGCAGATGCTGGTGGTCATCCGCAAGCCGGCGCGCGAGGCGGGGACGGCGACGCTGCGCACCGAGGAGGGGTTGTGGAATTACCTGCCCAGGGCCGATCGCATGATGCGGATCCCGTCGGGGTTGCTGTCGGACAGTTGGATGGGAAGTCATTTCTCGAACGACGACCTGATGCGCGAGACGAGCTACGAGGAGGACTACAGCGGAGAGGTCGAGGTCGGGAAACTCGAGGGGCGAGAGGTGTTGAAGTTGACATTGACGCCGCGCGAGGATGCACCGGTCGTGTACTCGAAACTCGTTTTTTACGTCACCCGCGACGACTGGGTACCCCTCGAGACCGAATATTACGACGACGGAGAAGTGGTGCGGACGATGGAGTACTCGAACGTCGAAACGATCGGTGGCAAGAAACTGCCGACGACGATGACGTTGACCCCGGCCGATGCCGACGACGAGATGACCCGGGTGAGCTACGAGGATCTCGAATTCGGAGTCGATCTCGACGACGGCCTCTTTTCGAAACGAGGGCTGCGGCGGCGGGCGCGATGAGCGCCCCAGCCGGGTCCCGACGGTGTGAGCCCGCCGTTTTTCGTGCCCCGCGAGCGAGTGGTTCCGGATGATTGGCAGACTCGCCTTTCGCAATCTGTTTCGCAACAAGTGGCGGAGCATGCTGACCGCCGGGGGGGTGGCGGCGGCGGTCGTGGTGCTGGTTTGGACGAATGCTTTCGTCGACGGCTTCATGACGCGGCTGATCGAGAGTGCGACGTCGCTGGAGACCGGGCAGGTTCAGTTTCAAACCGGAGCGTACGCCGACGAATCGCGCATCTGGTATACCTTTCCCGCCGGCGAGAAGCTGTATGAGAGGGTCGGAGCGGTCGAGGGAGTCGAGGAGGCCGAACCGCGGGTCGAATTCAGCGGTCTGGCCGGCAACGACGAGCGCTCGCAGGTCTCGCGGTTCGTCGGGGTCGACCCGCGGCGAAGCGAGGAGCTGGGCGAGGCGCTGGTCGAGGGACGGTGGCTGGCCGACCGGCCGGCCGACGAGTCGTCCCCGCGCGAGGCGGTGATCGGCATCGACCTCGCCCGCCAGATCGGGGTCGGTGTCGGCGACGAGCTGGTCGCACTGGCTTCGGCGCAGGACGGGTCGCTGGGCAACGACCTGCTCGAGATCGTCGGGATCGTCGAGGCGGGCAACAACGCGATCGATCAGCGCACGACGTATCTGCACCTGGAGGACGCGCAGTTTCTGGCGGCGATGGACGGCGAGATCCACGAGCTGATGATTCGACTCGAGCGGGTGCGAGCCCCCGGGCCGACCGTCGCGCGCCTCCAGGAAGTCGCCGCTGCGTGGGAGGCCGAGCGGATGGCCGAGGCGACGAGCATCGTCGACGGTGAGGAGCGGCCGACGGAACTGGTCGTCCGGACCTGGCAGGAGATGTTGCCGACGCTCGCCAACTACATCGAGCTGTCCGGCAGCAGCATGTGGTTTCTGTATCTCGTGTTCTATTTTTTGGCGGCGCTCGGAATTTTGAACACCCAACGGATGAGCGCTCTGGACCGCGAGCGGGAGTTCGGCGTGATGCAGGCGATCGGAATGTCGCCGCAGAGGCTGTTCGTCGCCGTCCTCTGGGAGACGACGCTGCTGGCGTTGCTCGGGGCGTTGGTCGGAGCGGGGATCGGCACGGGGCTGAATCTGTATTTCGCGGAGTACGGTCTCAACCTGGGGGCGTTTCTGGAGACGGACTCATTCAGTTTCATGGGCGTGGCCGTCTCGATGCGCATTCCCTTTTCGGTGACGCTCCGTGGGACGCTGGTGCCGATCCTGGCGATACTGCCAGTCGCCGTCGTGTGTGGCCTGTGGCCGGCCCTGTCGTCGGCCCGGCTCAATCCCGCGCAGGCGATCGCGAAGAAGGACTGACATGTGGAAGCTGGCCTGGCGCAATCTATGGCGGAATCGGACGCGGACGGTCATCTTGTTAACCGCCATCGCGCTGCCGTATGCGATGATGATCGTCTCGTTCGGCTTCATTGGTGATTTCCTCAAAAAGATGCAGGATCGCTCCGCCGAGACGGCAGGGGGAAGCGTCTTGATTCACGGGGAGGGGTACTGGAATGCGAGGAGCAACGACATCGTCGTCGACGACGCCGGGGAGGTCGAGCGGGCGGTCGGTCGCCGCGCGGGGGGCGCGGCGACGATTCCGCGGGTCGTGCTCAGCGGCATGCTGACCAGTCCCCGAGGGACGGCGGGTGGCCAGGTGACCGGGATCGTGCCCGAAAAGCAGGCCGAGCTTCGGGACTTCTCGCGGTATCTCGTCGAGGGCGATTTTCTGTCGGGAGACCACGAGCGGCCGCTGGTACTCGGCGTGGAGTTGGTCGATCGGCTGGAGGTCGAGCTCGGCGACAAGATCGTGATGACGGCCTCGGATCTCGACGGGGAGATGACGCGGGCGCTGTTTCGGTTGCGGGGAGTCGTCGAGACGGGCTCGGGGCCGATGGACGAGTCGTTTGCGTACACGACGCTCGAAGGGGCTCGCCAGGCGCTCGGCCTCGGCGAGCAGGTCCACCAGATCGGCGTCCTCGCCAGACAGGGGGTCGAGGCGGAGGCGGTCGCGCAGGCCATCGACCGCGAGCTGGGGGGCGACTCGGACCGGTTGGAAGTGCTGACCTGGCGCGAGGCGATGCCCGAGATGGTCTCGTATCTGGAGATGGAGGAGGGGGGGATGAACGTCATGCTGGTGGTCATCTTCGTGATCGTCTCGTTCGTGATCGCCAATACATTCTTGATGTCGGTGATGGAGCGGGTCCGCGAATTCGGTCTGTTCAGCGCGCTGGGGCTGGACGACTGGCGGATCGGGCGGCTCGTCTTCGCCGAGACGGTGTTGTTGACGCTGGTGG
This sequence comes from uncultured Bradymonadales bacterium, assembly GCA_964600555.1. GTDB lineage: Bacteria > Myxococcota_A > Bradymonadia > Bradymonadales > Bradymonadaceae > CAJXPB01. The sequence continues at coordinate 11,271 of CAZRLK010000057.1, read as the reverse complement.
CCGTCGCGATCGGTCTGGCGCTGGGGCTGGCGGGGCATTTCGCCCTGGATCACTACGGACTCGACATGGCGCAGATGTTCGGCGGCGACATGGAGCTGTCCGGGATCGCGCTGACCGACATGGTGATGCGCAGCGAGATGGTGCCGGGCAAGTGGCTGGTCGGCACCCTCGGGGTGGTGGTGCTGATTTTCGCGAGTGCCGCCTATCCCGCCTGGAAGGCGACCCGGCTGGCTCCGACGAAGGCGATGGAATTTTACGAATGAGCGGTGGAGCGTCGAGCGGGTCGACGGCGTCGACGCCTCCCCGCTTCGAGTGGATTGCACTCCGGGAGGAGCGATGATCGAGGTGAGCGGGATCGAGAAAATCTACCGGCAGGGCGAAGTCGAGGTGCCGGCGTTGCGGGGCGTCGATCTGCAGGTCGACGAGGGCGAATTCAGCGTGCTGGCCGGCCCGTCGGGGTCGGGTAAGACGACGCTGCTCAACATGATCGGGTGTCTCGATCATCCGACCCGAGGGCACGTCGACATCGACGGAGTGCGGGTGACGGAGATGGGGCGTTCCGAGGCGGCGAACTATCGGCTCGAGCACATCGGGTTCGTCTTCCAGGCCTACAACCTGGTGCCGGTGTTGACGGCCTACGAAAATGCCGAGTTCGTCCTGATGCTCCGGGGAGTTTCGCGGGAGGAGCGACGGGAGATCGTCGTGCCGCTGCTCGAGGAGGTCGGGCTCGAGGGGATGATCGATCGAAAGCCGACGGAGTTGAGCGGGGGGCAGCAGCAGCGCGTCGCGATCGTCCGGGCGCTGGCGGGTAATCCGGAGATCATTCTGGCGGATGAGCCGACGGCGAATCTCGATAGCGAGACCTCCGAAGAGCTGCTCGATTTGATGGGGGATCTCAACCGCGAGTACGAGACGACCTTTCTGTTTTCGTCGCACGACTCGCTGGTGATCGAACGGGCCCGACGGGTCGTGCGCCTTCGCAGTGGGCGGATCGAATCCGACGAGTGGGACGATGCGGCGTGAGGTGTGCGCAACAAGGTGGGAGCTGGTGGCGGCGGCGATTGGGGTTGTGCTGGTGGTCTGGCCGACCGGCTCGGAGGCCCGCATCTCGATCGCCGAGTGGAACGAGGGGGACGGGTGGTTCGAGCTCGCCGGCTACCTGCGAACGATCAGCGGCGTGCACGATCTCGGCTACGGCGAGGAGGTGTTTGCCGAGCAGACGGCGCTGAACATGGGGGCCGGGCGGCTGGAATGGTCGGCGGGGCTGGGGCCGGAGGTCGAGTTGCGTCTGCACAACGAGCTGACGTGGATGCTCGCCAGCGCCTCGAGCTTCGGGACCGGGGACGGTGCGGGTGGCACGTCGCTTTTCGGCGTCGGAGCCAGCCGTCAGTCCGATCGGACGCTCGAGCTTCGTTCGAGGCTCGTCGACGGCGAGGGCTTCCGGCTGACCCACGACATCGACCGGCTCGCCGTCGACATCTACACCGACGCCGCGGACCTGACGATCGGGCGCCAGGGGATCACGTGGGGGCACTCGCAGATCTTTCCGGTCGCCGACCTCTGGAGCCGGTTCGGCCCCTTCGATCTCGACACCGAGCGCAAGCCGGGCGTCGACGCCGTCCGGGCGCTGATGTATCCGTCGATGGCGACCGAGCTCGACGTGGTGGTCGCCGACCGGGGAAGCCTCGAGGATCTGTCGGGAGGCGCCCGCCTGGCGGGCTACGTCGGCGACCTCGAACTGTGGGGAGGCGGGGGCAAGTTCTGGGACGAAATTCTGGCGATGGTCGGGGCGAGCTACGTGTTCGACCGGATGAAGCTGCGCGCCGAGGCGGTGGTGCCCTGGCATCTCGACCTGGAGCAGCTTCGGCTGCCGCGCGCGACGGCCGGCCTCGAGATGTACGGTGCCGAGTGGACGCTCGGCGGCGAGTACCACTTCAACGGGCTCGGAGCCGAGCGCCCCGCCGAGTACGCCGATCAATTCGCCAGCCCGGAATATCTCCGCGGGGAGAGTTACTTTCTGGGCCGCCACTATGCCGGGCTGTACGGCAGTTACGGGCGAATCCCGGACGTCGACTTGAGTCTCAGCACGATCGGCAATCTCGACGATCCGAGCCTGATGGTCGCCCCGTCGGCGCGCTACGAGATCGCCCAGAATACGTCGGTCGGGGCGGGCTCTCTGTTTTCGTTCGGAGAGGAGCCGGCGCTCGATCGGGCGCTGGGATTTCGCAGCGAGTACGGAGCGTACGGGAATTTCTACTACGTCGAGCTGGTGACGTATTTTTGACGGCGAAAACCGCCGAGGCGAAAAGCGTGGGTGGTTGACGGTGGTGCCCCTTTGGCTACGGTGGTCGTCGGTCGTTCAGTGTCTGTCGGATCGGCGAGATCGTGGAGACGAGCATGGACGTGTCGAGGGGGCGGTTCGGGGTCCGAGTCGCAGTCGTGATCGCCGTCTCGGTCGTCGTCTCAACCGGCGGATGTGACGACGGGGGGTCCGAGCGCGGCGTAGATACGTCGACGAGCCAGCAGAAACAGACCGGAGGCGAGTCGGCGCTCGAGGCCTGGGAAGCCGGCGAGGCGGTCGATCTGCTCGAGCCCGACGACGAGAAGCGCCGCGAGATCGAGCTGGCGGAGCCGTCGAAGTATCCGGACTGTCGCGAGCTGTTCGAGCCGGAAGGCGAGCCACTCGAGTTGTTTCTACCCGACCGGGAGGACCCGCCGATGGCCGTCGCCGGGTGTCGCCCGGAGGCGTACGAGCGGCGCGAAGATCGAAGATTTGTTGCCTACTCGCTGCGGGGGGACGACGCCGAGTCCGGCGACATGCGTGTGCTGAGCTACGAGGACGATGCCCTCGCCTGGAGCGCGCGCATCGACCGCTCGGCCCACGCCGACTCCTTCACCGCGAATTACCGCACGTCGTTCCTCGCCCCCCTTTTGCCGCGACTGGTCTGCGCGGGCACGCTCTGGGAGGGAAGCACGCAGGTCGTCTGCTGGAAGGCCGAGACCGGCGAGCGGGTCTGGGGGGGCGAGCTCGATTTCTGGTCGGGGATTCCGCTCCAGGGGCGGGAGACGAGCCTGCACGGCGCCGACATCTCGGGGCTCACCCGGCGTTACCCGTACTCGGGCGTCGAGATGCGACGGCACGACTTCGAGCATCGGGGCGGACACGGGGCGCTGTATGCGACCGACGGCACGCGCCTGTTTTTCGCCCCAGAGGTCGAAGGGTCGGCCCGGTTGACGGCCTACGGGTTCGACGCGATGCGCCCCGAGTGGCGTGTCGAGCTGCCGGGGCAACCCGACGTCGGCTATCAGCGCGGGATGCATCCGCAGCTCGGTCTCGGGCTGGTCAAAATCGACGAGGCGCTGTTTGCCTTCGACCTGTCGGAGGGCGACTTGCGCTGGCGGGCGCACGTCGGCGCGAATCGTCCGTCGACGGCGGCCTCCGAACAGCGATTGTACCTGCTGGTGCGCCGCTCGGAGGAGTCGAATCTCCTGTATGCCCTGGACCCGGCGAGCAGCGAAGTGGCGTGGTACGCGCCGGTTCCGACGGGCACTCTGGAGGTCGATCGTGTCGACGGGCGCCTGATTTTGCGGTCGGTTCACGCGATCCAGCGGCTCCTCGACGAGCAGTAACCGAGCCGAAGGCTGCGTCCGGCGGTATCAATGGCTGAGACGAGCGAGCAGACGGGCGGTGGGGAGGGCGAGACACCGCGCTCGACCGGAGAGATCGTCCGCGAGACGGCGGGGGTCTTCGGGGCGGTCTTCGCGGTCGTTCTGGCGGCGACGCTGCTGGCGCAGGTCTCCAGTCTGGTGGCGAGTGCCCTGTATCTGATCGTGGCGGTTGCCTTCGTGTTTCCGGTCTGGTGGCTGATCGATGTCCGGGGATGTGCGCCGGAGAGCTTCGGGCTGAGGGGCGAGAGGATCTGGCGGGATGTCGGGTTCGGGGGGCTGCTGGTGGCGGTGACGCTGATCCCATTCGCCGGGGGGTTTTACCTTTGGCAAACGCAGGTCGTCGGGGAGACGTTTGCCTTCGAGTGGTCGAATTTCGAGAAGTGGAGTCCGCAGCATCGGGGCCAGCCGGCGCAGTGGGGCGAGAAGCCGGGAGTCTGGACGTGGGCCGACGAGCGAGAGATCCGGGTCGGCATGCGGGCGGGGGCCGAGGGGGAGGTGCGCGCCGAGTTGCGACTCGATCGGCCGGCGGTTCCCTCGACGGTCGGGCCGGTCGAGCTGCAGCCGGCCGGCGGGGGAGGCGGAGACGAGCCGGCGCGGCACTGGCGGGCGAGACTGGAGCGACCGCACAAACGCGCAGAAATCGCTCTCCGGCCCGACGCTCCCGGGACCGGCGCCTATCCGAGGCGGGTCGAGATTTCGGTCGGGGGGTCGGAGGCGGCGGATCGCCTGTTCGTCGGGCCGAGTGCCGAGCGGGTCGACCGAGGGGGCTTCGCGTTCGAGCGGGGCGTCGGCTGGATCCTCTCGTGGGTGCTGACCCAGCTCGTTTTCATCGCCCTGCCCGAGGAGGTCTTCTACCGGGGGTATTTGCAGACCCGGATCGGTCAGGCGGTCGCGGCGTATCGCCTCGACCCCTCGAGCGACCGGGAGGCGGCAGAGCCGCGCTCGTGGCTCGGGGTGACCGAGCAAAACGTCGTGACGAGCGTAATTTTCGGGCTCGCCCACCTTCTGGTGCCGGTCGGTGGCCGGCTGGTGGCGAACCGGGCGAGCGTCGCCTTCCCGTCGCTGGTGTTCGGCTGGCTGCGCGATCGGACCGACTCGATCGGGGCGGCGGTCGTGTATCACGCCGGGTGCAACATGATGGTGTTGCTGGCGGCGCCGCACTTTTTCTGAGAACCGGCCCAAAAAGTCTCTGCATCGCAGACGGCGGCCGAGTTTGCGCGCTCGCATCGCCGCCAGGCCTCGATGTCCCTTTATGCTGCTTGCAGTGCCCCGGCTACACCTCCGTCCGGCGGCTTCGAGCTCGCACCGATCGCCTCGTCCTTGCTCGGCTCCGACCCTTTTGTCCGAATCGGAGGTTCGGCCGATGGTCCTCGGAAGGCGTTCGTCGACCGGGCGGAGATCTCGGACAGATCGCTGTTGCAAGGGTGCAGGTCGGGAATTAGGCTCGCGGTCGACCGATCAGTGGAGTAGAGAGTCGTCGGGTGAAGAGAGTCGAAGACGGTGGCATCGAGCGTCAGTGACAGTGAGCGCCGCAGCGAAATTGCGGAGCGGACGCGCAGCGGGCTCGAGGAGGATCTCGAGGACCTGCGGGCGTCGCTCGGGGCGGATCTCCGGGAGTTCGAGCGGCTCGTGGAGTCGACGATCGAGTCGCCGCCGGAGTGGACCGGTCTGACGCCGACTCAGCTTCGGGCCCCGTTCGAATTTCGTCGGGAGCGGCTCGAGGAGGAGGCCTGGATCGGGCCGAGACTTGTGGCGATTCTGGCCGGTCGCGTCGAGGTGTTCGTGACCGACTGGCTTCCGGCACCGGGCGAGGCGGACGGAGAAGGATTCGCCGCCGGGGAAGTCGATCGGCTCGAAAAGGAGACGCGGCGGCTCGTCGAGCGGTTCGAGACGATCGAACCCCAACTGGCGGCGGCCGCCGAGGATGGCCACGTGATTCTCGACGAACTCTGGGAGACGACGCTCGCGCGGCTCGACGAGTACCGCGAGGGCGAGATCGACGCGCTCGAGGATCTCGTCGACGAGGGGTCGCTCGATACCGGTCCGGATGCCCGCCAGGAGCGAGCCCACCTGTGGGACGAACAGCGCCGCAAGGCCGAGCGACTGCGCGAGCGGTGGGAAGCCCTCCACGATCTGATCGACGAAGGGACCGATTACGCCATCGAGGGGGTTGCGGATCTTCGGGGGATGGTGCGGCGGGCGTGCGAGGGGCTCGAGGGGGCGTATCCGTGCGTGGCGGAGGCCGGACTCGTCGGCGGGATCGTCGACGGGTCCGAAGCGAGCGCCCAGGAGGCCCCGACGCAGCCGGCGGTCGAGGCGGATGCCGGAGGGGAGGGCGCTGGAGGCGACGGGGAGTCGGCGGAAAAGATCGAACCCGGGAGCGACCGAGACGACGGGGAGACGGAGAAATCCGGCGGGGAGGGCGAAAAGGCCGAAGAGGGAGACGAAGCGGAGGAGGCCGGAGAAGCCGCCGAACCGCGAGAGGAGACGCCCTCGGCGCCGGTCGACGAGGAGAGGGCCGGCTCGGAGCTCGAGCAAGATATGGAGACGGTTCGAGCGGACGGGGGCGAGGAGGCCTCCTCGGACACGGTCGACCAGTGGCTTCGCAAGGACTCGAGTGGGGGACGGACGGCCGAGCCCGAGGAGTCGGGGAAGGAGGTCTCCGGGCGGAGCGACGAGGCGGCGACGCGGCCGATGATTACCTCGGCCGGCGAGGTGCGAGCGGGGGTGGAGGATTCCTCGGAGCTTCTGGCGCCGGAGGCCGGCCCCCGGGAGGCGCAAGAGTTCGAGGAGTCGAGTTTCGGCGGCGAGTCGATCGAGGAGAGCAACGGGCCCGACGAGCAGCCTCGCACCGAGGGTTCCGAGCCGGCCGCCGACGCGACTGCGGCCGAACCGGCGGAGCCGGGCGGCGCCGACGACCGGAATGAAGTCCGGACGGACGGGGAGAATAGCTCGTTCGCTGGTGAGGGCGAGGGAGACCCGGCGGTCGAGCCGACGCTGCCGGCTGAGGAAGCCTCCGAGCCGGCTGATACCTCCGGACCGCCGGAGCGTTCGAATTCGCAGGCCGACGCTTCCTCCCCCGACGACGAGGAGATGCCGGAGGCGATGGCCGTCGGATGCCTGCGCATCCAGACCGAATGGCAGCCGGTCGCCTTTCGGGCCTTGTTCGCGGCACTCGGTCCGCCGGTCGGGTTTCTGGTCGGGATCGTCGGCCTGGCATTGATGCACCTGGTCGGCCTCGTCTCGGTCAATCCCGTCACCGGCTGGTCGTGGACCGAACCGGCCGTGGCGGTGGCGTTCGTCTGGTGTGTGTGTGCCCCGATGCTGCTGCGCTGGTATCCCCGGTGGTCGGGCTGGCGGTTTCAGTTCGTCCACGAGACCGACGTCCGGGAGGATGCGGCACTGTCGCTCGAGCGGGAGGGCTTTTATCTCGACGAGATCGCCTTCCCGTGGGAGAGTATTCAGCATTTTCGGCTCCGCCGATGGGAGGCGGCCGACGAGGAGATGGTCGGCTGGCTTCTGGTCGTCGAGCCGGCCTACCAGGAGGCGCTCGAGCTGATCGCCCCGGCGCCTGATCGGCGCCGCTGGGAGGAGGGCGACGGGGCGGTCTTGGAGCCGCCGACGGAGGCCTGGCAGGTCGAGCCCGAGGTGCTCGATCGGATGACCGCCTTTCTCGAGCGGAGCTCCTCGAGGTTTCCGTAACCCGCACGTCGTGCGATTCGGCGCCGCACTGTCACTGCGCGCCGAACTCGAAGCTACACAACACGCCGAAGTGATCGGAGGGGTGTACGCCGTCGATCGGTTCGGTCAGAATCCGCCGACAGGTGGTCGGGGTGGTGAGATGGGGCGGAGAGGCGTCGAAGACGTAGTCGATGCGCCGCTTCGGGGCGGCGGCGGGCGTGGTCGGGCCGGGGGCGTGGTGGTGGGTCGCCATCCAGGCGTCGGTGAAATCCCCGCGCTCGCCGTCGACCGAGGTCTCCCCGCGCAAAAATCGCATGCCGGCGGAGTCGGGCATCGCGTTCATGTCGCCGGCGACGAAGGTCGGCCCGGAGGGGCGGGTCTCGCGGACGAAAGACCAGAGGGTGTGGGCCTGGTCGCGCTGGACGGCCGGCGAGGCGTCGACGTTGAGGTGGGTGACGTACAGGGCAAACGGGGCGCGCGGATGGGCGATGTAGCCGCCGAGGACGGCGCGCTCGACGGTGCCGCCGACGTCGCGGTGGGGCAGCGGTTTGGAGACGACGGAGTTGATCGGCCAGCGGCTCAACAGGGCCACCCCCTCGGCATACACGTACGGCATGCTGTCGATGCGGTGCCACCGAAAATGGTAGCCGGTCCGCTCGGCGAGGACTTCGCCGCGGTTGCGGTACGCGTCGGTGCTCTCGGCGACCTCCTGGAGGGCGATCGCGTCGGGGCGGTACTGCTCGATGGCGTCGACCACCGCCTCGGTGCGCGCCTCGATGTTCGGGGCGTGCAGTCCGCCGCTTTTGAGGTTGAGCGTCAGGATGGTGATCTCCTGGGGCGGGGCTTCGTGCAGCGGCGGAGGCGTGCGGCCCGGCGGCGGGGAAAACGGATTGGCCGCCCGGGCGAGCCGCTGCCAGGGCGTGCGAGCATCGCTTCGGCTGCTGGCGGCGACCTCGTCGACCACGCCCGAGACCTCCTCGTCGGAGGGAAGCGAGGCACGGTTGCCGATCCAGACGACGGCCACGACGGCGAGCAGATAGACCGCCCACCGACCCCTCGGTTTCGGGGAAGCCTCACCGCTCATCGTGCTCGCCTTCAAAGGGATCGTTCACTGTCGCATCCTCGCGGAGGTCGCTCTGTAGACCGGAAATCGCCCGGGATGATCCAGGCGATTCGAAGCTCGAGGCCGACGCCCTCACGGCGTCGCTCTCGACTTCCGATCGCCGCATAAAGACACCGGAATCGGGGACAAAACGCAAATCCGTCGGCGAACCGCTCGCCGAGAGGGCGTATCAGACAGGATATTGACCAACCGGGGTTGGACGTCAATGAGTGAGGCCCTTGAAGTCGAGGCCGGCGGGAGTCGGGCCGCCGACCGCAGCGAGCCCGGTGGGGCCTAAGGCAGGAGGTGTGATACCGGTTGCACGATGCCTCGGCCAGCGGGTATGGCTGGGCTCGCCGCCGAGACCGGCGGTGCTCGTCGACGACGCCCCCCAAGCGACGGGATGCGAGGCCGTGTTTCAACGCGACACAACCGACGATCAGCCGGACAACGGGGAGCCCTACCGCGCGATATACGTTGCCCGGAGTTCGGCGCGGGTCGAGCGCGATTTCGGAGAGCGCCTCGAAAAGCTGGTCGAGACTGGCTTCGAGGTCCACGTGCTGGCCGCCCCCGACGGCGGCCTCGCGCGCCTCGACAAGCGAGGGGTGGTGGGCCGGAGTCTGCCGGTCGCCGATCCGCGCAACGTGCCGGGCTTGGTCGGGGCGTTTTTCATCCTCCAGGCGCACCTGATCGAGCAGCAGCCGGTCCTGCTGCACGGCTTCGACGGGCCGGTCGCCTGGCTTGCGGCGCTGGCGGCTCGACGGGTCGGGACGCCGGCGATCTTTGCGACCCTCGAGGACCATACGCTCGGGGCCGGTCGGAGGAATGGGTGGGAGGCGGGAGCGGTTGATGCACGGTTGACGTTTCCGGCGCTCGTCGAGCGGCTCGAGGGGCGGATCGGTCCGCTGGTCGAGCCGGCATTCGAGGCGGGCCGGTCGTTTCTGTACCGCCAGTGCGCCGAGCGGGTCGACCGATATGTGGTGACGACCGAGCGCGAGTTCGACTTCCTCGAGCGCGCGGACTGGATGCCGGCCCGCAAACTCGAGGTGATCGTCGGAGGCGCCGGCATCGACGTCGATCGCTACAATCCGGACGCCGAGGAGGTTCCGACCGAACGGGAGGCGCGCGAGCAGTTCGGCCTCCGGGATCGGTGGCGGCACGTCGTCGGATACGCCGGCCCCCTGCGGCCGGATCGCGGCGGCCTGGCACTGTTGCGACTGGTCGACCGGCTGGCGGGTCGCGGCGGGGTCGGCTGGGTGGTGGCGCCGCACGGCGAGGTCTCCGAGGCGTATCTCGAGCGGCTGCGAGCGCGGCAGCGGGACGGCGATCTCGAAGTGGTCGACGGAGCGGACGACCCGGCGTTTTATCGGGCCCTGGATCTGTTTGCGCGGCCGCGCATTGAGGGGCGGGTCTCGGTGGAGGCGATGCGCGCCCAGGCGATGAGCGTCCCGGTGGTCGCCTGGCGGACGGCGGCCGCCGAGAGCGTCGTCGCCGACGGTCAGACGGGGCGGCTGGTGGAGCCGGGCGACGAGCGCAGGTTCACCCGGACGCTTCGCGGCATGCTGGACGACCCGAAACGCCTTCGGGATTTCGGAGTGCGAGCGCGCAGCCGGAGTACCGGGCGTTTCGACCGGCAGGCGGTCGACGGGCAGATGTTGCGTCTGTACGATACGGTGCTCGAGCAGCGGCTGGCCTCGTGAGTCGGGACGACGGCGAGGACGAAACCGGCCGGTCGGACCGGGGAGAGCGGGAGGCGAGGCGGGGGGTGATCGGCGAGTAGGCGAGCAGCGAGGTACCAGAAGCGGATTGCGGTCATGATCGAACGAACACTCGTGATCGGTGCGACGGGATTTGTCGGGCGGGCGGTCGTCGGCCTCCTCCAGGGGGAGGAGAGGCGGGTCGTGGCGATGCGTCGGTGGAATAGCCCGAGCCGGCCGATCGACGAGATGGGAGTGCGCCAGATCGTCGCCGATCTCGACGAGCCGGAGCGGCTGAGACACGCGTTGAGCGGGGTCAACCACGTCGTCTACTGTGCGGCGCCGGACCGGGGTCTCGAGCCCGACGCGTATCGGCGGCGTGCGACGCTCGGGATCCGCCGCGTGCTGGCGGTCGCCCGCGACGAGGACGTCGAGCGGGTCGTCGTCACCAGTTCGGCGGTGACGATCGGGCGGCCGGATCGGGAAGGAGAGCTGGCCGACGAGTCGCGGTATTACCTGCCGGGTGAGGCCGGCGATCACTTCGTCGAGGCGGCCTACGCGGTCGAACAGGAGTGTTTTCGGGAGTCGGCCGACGGTCAGGAGATCGTGATCGTCAATCCGACGATCGTGCTGGGGCCGGGGGCGGTGTTGCCGGCGCGATCGCGGCTCGGGGGGGGCTCCGGAGAGGCGCCGGTCAACTGGGTGGACCGGGGGCGGGTCGCCCGTGCGCATCTTCGGGCGCTGGAGGCGGGGCGGCGCGGGAGGCGGTACATCGTCGCCGGGCAAAACGGCACGCTCGACGAGTTGTACGGCCGGGCGGAGGCGGAGCCGGGGGTCGAGATCCGCGGCTCGTGGATCGGCCACCGCCACCCCCCGGTCCGCAACCGGTATCTGCTGACCGACGGTCAGTGGATCGACGCTGCGAGAGCCGAGCGCGAACTCGGATTGGAACCGGCCGGAGGGTAGGCGTCGGCCGCCGGACGGGACTCATTCGGCGTCGGCGTAGGTGAGGTCCTCGCGTTCGGCCACCTTGTGCCAGGACTCCTCGTAGCCCTCTTTTTCGACCGCTTCGCCGGCCCCGAGGACCGAAAACGGGGTGGCGGCTTCGACCATAACGCCGAT
>CAZRLK010000056.1:0-27807 GCA_964600555.1 uncultured Bradymonadales bacterium | reverse complement strand
GCTGTTCACGAGCTGTTCCCGAGCTGTTCACGAGCAGTACCCGAGCTGTTCACGACCTTTCCCCGAGCATGACCGGATGGTATGCAACGTGGCGTCGATTGCTGCGAAAAATGTGCGCTACATCTGTCGAGGAGTTGAGATGCAAAAAGAAGTCGTGATGCCCCAGATGGGAGAGTCGGTCGCCGAAGGGACCGTCACCTCCTGGTTCAAAGAGGTCGGCGAGTACATCGAGCGCGACGAGCCGCTGCTCGAGATCACGACCGACAAGGTCGACTCGGAGGTGGCCAGTCCGGCCGAAGGGGTATTGGTCGAGAAGCTGGCCGAGCCGGGGGAGACGGTCGAGGTCGACACGGTGATTGCGGTGGTCGACGACGAGGCCGAAGAGGGGGACGTACCGGACCTGGAGATCGACGTCGACGCGGGCGGAGACGGCGAGGAACGAGCCGAGGCCGACGGCGAGACCGGCGGCTCGGAGGACAACGGGGCCGACGGCCCGGCACGACCGGCGGCGTCGGGCGGCGGAGAGACGACCTCGATGGCGGCCTCCGGAGCATCGGGGCCGATCGAGCGATCGAGCGCCGGCCCCTCCGCGCCCCCCCGGGCCGACGGCAACGGCGAGTTTCCCTCGAAAGAGACGCTTCGGCGCACGCGCTCGACGCCGCTCGTCCGCCGGATCGCCGACGAGCACGGCATCGACGATCTCACCCAGATCGACGGCTCGGGGCTCTCCGGACGCGTCACCAAAGAGGACATCCAGGCGTACATCGACGCGGGCAAACACCGCGAGCCGAGCCGCAGACCCGCCGGCGAGAGCGGGACACCGAGCCGGGCCCGCCAGCCCCTCGACCGCGAGATCGACCGCCCGGACATCGAGATCGGCGAGCGCGACCGGGTCGAGGCGATGGGGCCGCAGCGGCAGATGATCGCCGAGCACATGGTCCGAAGCCGTGCGACCAGCGCCCACGCTCAGACCATCCACGAGGTCGACTTCAGCCGCGTCGTCGAAGACCGCCAAAAGCGCAAAGCCCAGTTCGTCGAGCGCGAGGTCGACCTCACCTACACGGCCTATCTGGTCGAAGCCGCCACCGAGGCGCTTCTGGAGTTTCCCCTCGTCAACGCGACGGTCGACCGCGACGAGGAGCACATCGTCTACCGGGGCGACGTCAACGTCGGCATGGCGGTCGCGATCGAGAAGAGTCTGATCGTCCCGGTCATCGATAACGCCGACGAACTGAGCTTGCTCGGCATCGCCCGCCGGGTCAACGATTTGGCCGAGCGCGCCCGCAAAAAGCAGCTCACCAACGACGAGGTCCAGGGCGGGACGTTCACCATCTCGAACCACGGCGTCTTCGGCCCCGAATTCGGCATTCCGATCATCAACCAGCCCCAGGCCGCCATCCTGAGTACGGGCGCGATCAAAAAACGGGTGGTCGTCGACCAGGAGACCGAGGCGATCGAGGTGCGCCCGACCTCGATGTGGTGTCTGTCGTTCGATCACCGCATCATCGACGGCGCGACCGCCGACAAATTCATGCGAACGATGCGCGAGTACATCGAGACCTATTAGGCCGGGCATTCTTGCGACCGCCGGTCGGCGTGTTTACGGTTGATCGGGCAGATTTGGGCGAGTCCCCTCGCCGGGGCCGGCCCGTGGCGACTCGAAACGCACTCTCCGCCATCCGCATCCCTCGAGACGAGTCCGGCCTTCGTCGGAGCACCCGGCGGAGTCGTTGTCATCGCTGTCGTTTCGCACACGAGGAACAGCCGTGAGTACCGAAAAGATCACCTCCGAGAATTTCGAAGAGAAAGTCGTCGAAAGCGACCTGCCCTGGATACTCGATTTGTGGGCACCGTGGTGTGGCCCCTGCAAGTCGCTCGGGCCGGTCATCGAGGACCTCGCCGAAGAATTCGACGGCGACGTCCGGGTCGGCAAGATCAACGTCGACGAGGAGAAGGAGCTCGCTCAGGCATTCGGCGTCCAGGGCATCCCGATGGTCGTCTCGATGCGCGGCGACGAACCCCAGGATCAGATGGTCGGGTTCAACGGCGAGGGACCGGTTCGGCAACTGTTCGAAGACCTGGTCGACTGACCGCCCGCCCTATGCGACGGCCCCTGCGCTCGACGAGGAGACCATGAGCACCGAGAGCGCTGCATCCGAGCCGACGGTCTCACCGGCGGCCGAACTGCCGGAGAGCCAGAGGGCCCACTACGACCAGATCCTCGAGGAGCTGAGACCGTACCGCGAGACGAACACCCCGCGGCCGGCACTGCACAAAATCGACCGTCTCCTCGACGAAATCCCCCGCGACGACGAGCACACCCGACTTCGCAGCGGCCTGTACGCCAGACGGGCGGCGTTTTGTCTCGATCTCGATCGCGACGAGCGGGCCCTCGAGGACGTTCGCCGGGCACTCGACGACGGGTGGCACGACGCCGAGACGTACGCGACCGCCGGGTGGGCGGCCTACGCGGTCGACCGGCCGGGGACGGCCCGCGATCACTTCGACTCGGCGCTCGACCTCGACGGCGATTTCGTGCCGGCCCTGACCGGCCGGGGGCTGGCGCTGATCGACATCGACGAATACGACCTGGCGCGCTCGGATTTCACCCACGCGATCAGCCTCGATCCGAACAGCGACGAGCTGTACGCGCTCCGGGCCGAGGCGATGATCGGGCTGCGGGACCTGGACAAGGCCGAACGGGACGTCCGCCGGGCGCGCGAACTCGCTCCGTCCGACCCGGACCACGCCTTTTCGTTGACCCGCCTGATGCTGGTGCGCGGCGAAATCGAACAGGCCCGCGCGGCGATCGGGGCGGCGATCGACGAGGAGGATCCGACGCTCGAGTCCCTGTTGCTGCGCAGCCACCTGCGCATGCTCGCCGGCGACAGTACCGCGGCCCGCCGCGACGCGATCCGCGCCTCGAACCACTATCCCGACGAGGCTTTCGCCTTCGTGCAACTGGTCCACGTCCAGCTCGCCGAGGGGAACCTCTCGCTGGCCCGAAAGGCCGCCGACCGGGCCGTCAAACTCGACTCGAGCCTCCCGGACGCCTACATGGTCCGCGGGGCGACCCTGCAGATGCAGGGCCACCACGAGAAGGCGCGCGAGGATCTCGACCGGGCCAGCCAGGCGCCGGCCGAACTGCCGATGTTTCTGCTCGGCTCCTTTTACGACGTCCTGGAATCGAGCGGGTTCAACCACTCGATGATGGATCTGCTCGACCAGTACACTGCGATGTACGAGGCCGGCGAAAAGGAGAGCGGCGGCAGTGGCGATCCGTTCCAGGGATTCGACCCGGAGCAGGTCATGGACCGGGTGTTCGACGAGGAGGGCGAGATCGACGAGCGAGTCCGGCCGTTCGTCGAGATGGCGCTCGAGAACGCCCCGAGCATTCTCAAAAACCTCCCCCCGGGACTCGTCCAGGGCCTCGGGGGCGTCGACCCGGACGAAATCGACGAGATCGACTTCGAGGATCTCTCCTCGGAGCAGATCGAGCAGCAATTGAAGGACTTTTATCGTCTGATGCGGTCCGGTCAGAACCCGTTCGGGATGTTCGACGGCGGGTTCGGCGGCTCCCCCGACGACTCCGGCTCCGACGATGGTACGGCGTGAGGCGACTGGACAAAGGCGCCGCGACTTCCCTATAAGGCGTATCAATTTGCGGTCGCGCCGAATTCTGGCGTTCCGGCCGTTCGTCGAGCACCCGCGCCCATCCCGCGCGGCGGCAACCGCACCATCCATTCCACCGACCCCGAAGCAGGCATGTCCAAACTCGTCATCGTCGAATCGCCCGCCAAGGCCAAAACGATCGAGAAGTATCTGCCCGGGGATTTCCGGGTGCGGGCTTCGTTCGGGCACATCCGCGATCTTCCGGACAACAAAAGCCAGCTGCCGGAACGCTACCGCGACGAATCCTGGGCGACGCTCGGCGTCGACACCGAGGGGGATTTCGACCCGGTGTACGTGGTCCAAAACGAACGCTCGCAGAAGGCGATCGACGATCTTCGCAAGGCGCTGTCGAACTCCGAGAAGCTGTATCTGGCGACCGACGAAGACCGCGAGGGCGAGGCGATCAGCTGGCATCTGACCGAGACGCTCGAGCCGTCGGTACCGACCCACCGGATGGTCTTCCACGAGATCACCCGCTCGGCGATCGACGAGGCGCTGCGCAACACGCGCGATGTCGACATGAGCCTCGTCGAGGCGCAGGAGGCCCGGCGCATCCTCGACCGGCTGGTCGGCTATCCCCTCTCGCTTCTGGTCGCCCGCAAGATCCGCTACGGGCTGTCGGCCGGCCGGGTCCAGTCGGTCGCCGTCCGGCTTTTGGTCGAGCGCGAGCGCAAGCGGCGTCGATTCAAGGCGGGCACCTACTGGGACCTGTCGGCGGACCTGCAGAAACAGAACGCGGGGTTCGAGGCCCGGCTACGCTCGGTCGACGGCACGCGGATCGCTCGCGGCAAGGACTTCGACGAGAAGACGGGCAAACTCGAAGAGGGCAAGGACGTCTTGTTGCTCGACGAGCAGTCGGCCCGGGAGCTCAAAGAGCAACTCGTGGAGCGAGCCTGGAACGTCCGCTCGGTGCGCAAACGCAACTACACGACCTCGCCGAAGCCGCCGTTCATCACCTCGACGCTCCAGCAGGAAGCCAGCCGCAAGCTCGGTCTGTCGGCCTCGCACACGATGAGCCTGGCCCAGGATCTGTATGAAAACGGCTTCATCACCTACATGCGGACCGACAGTGTCAATCTCTCCAAGCAGGCCACCGAGGCCTCGCGGCAGGCCGCTCACGATCTGTACGGGGCGGAATACGTCCACCCGAAAGCACGGGTATACAGCTCCGATGCCGACAGCGCTCAGGAGGCGCACGAAGCGATCCGCCCGACCGGCGATCAGTTCGTCCACCCGGAGGAGTCGGGGTTGTCGGGGCGGAAAAAGGCGCTGTACGACCTGATCTGGAAGCGAACCGTCGCCTCGCAGATGGCCGACGCCAAAAAGACCAGTATCCGCGTCGACCTCGAAGTCGAGGCGGACGGTTCGGAGGTCGTCTTCCGGGCGAACGGCAATCGCATCGACTTCGCCGGCTTCATCAGTGCCTACGTCGAGGGGACCGACGACCCGGAGGCCGTCCTCGCCGACGAAGACTCCTCGCTGCCGCCCCTCGAGGAGGGCGAGGCGGTGCAGTGTGTCGACATCGAGCCGCTGGGCCACGAGACGAAACCGCCGCGCCGCTACACCGAGGCCTCGCTGGTCAAGGAGCTCGAAAACGAGGGGGTCGGCCGGCCGAGCACCTACGCGAGCATCATGGACAAAATCACCCGCGACGAGCGGTACGCTCGCCAGAAGGGCAAATCGCTGATCCCGACCTACATGGGATTCGCCGTCACGGAACTTCTCGAGGAGCATTTTCCGGGGCTGGTCGACGTCAACTTCACGGCGCGCATGGAAGACGACCTCGACGCGATCGCCCGGGGAGAGGCCAGCAAGGTGGAGTATCTGCACGAGTTTTACCGGGCGCCCGGCGGGTTCGCCGACCAGATCGAGCGCGGCGAGGAGTCGATCGACCCGGACGAGGCACGCACCGTCGAACTCGAGGAGTTTCCGGCGACCCTGCGGGTGGGCCGCTACGGCCCGTACGTCCAGATCGAAGAGGACGGCGAGCAAAAGACCGTCGACGTCCCCGAGGAGGTGGCGCCGGCGGATCTCGACTTCGAGGAGGTCGAACGCCGGCTGCGCGAGCGCGAAAAGGGACCCGAATCGCTCGGCCGCGATCCGACCTCCGGCAACGAGGTCTTTTTGATGAACGGCCGCTACGGCCACTATCTGCAACTCGGCGAACGCACCGACGACGGGCCGAAACCGAAGACCGCCTCGATCCCGGATGGCATCGAGCCGCAGGAGGTCGACCTGAAGTTGGCCCTCAAGCTGTTGTCGCTGCCCCGCGAGCTGGGGACGCACCCGGAGGACGGCAAGTCGGTCGAAGCGGGAATCGGACGCTACGGTCCGTACGTCCGGCACATGACCGACGGGAAGCCGACCTACAAGAACCTCGACGAGATCGACGAGGTCTTCTCCATCGAACTCGACGAGGCGCTCGATCGACTCCAGCAGTCGAACCGCAACCGCAACGTCATCAAAAAGCTCGGCGAGGATCCGGAGTCCGGCGAGCAGATAAGGGTACTTGACGGACGGTATGGTCCATACGTCAAACTGGGGAACACGAACGCCTCGGTACCGGATGACAAGGACCCCGAAGAGGTCACCCGCGACGAAGCGCTCGAGTTGATCCAGGAAAAGCGCGCCAGCGCCTGACACCCCGGGAGCCCATCATGCGAGTTCGCCGCCTCACCCTGATCGTCGCCTCGACCACCCTGTTGGTCTTGCTCGTGGGCTCCCCGGAAACCCTCCGGGCCGAGGAATCGCTCGAAGACCGGATCGAGGGGACGTTCGAGGCGGCGGAATCGCCGAAAAAGGAGCGCAAGCGGCTCGATAAAAAGGTCGAGGGGATCGTCGAACAGATGTCGTTTTACAAACGGCCCTTCGCCCGCGGAGAACTGCGCGACGCGACCGATCCGGCCCAGAAACTGAGTATTTCGTTCGACGGCGAGAAGGTCGAAATCCAGTTCGACGACGACCCGCCGGCCGTCTCGAAAAAGGATGGCACGCCCGGCACCTGGACGAATACCGAAGGCGAGGCTCACGAGCTGAAACAGACCGTCGGCGCAAATCGGATCGTCCAGAGTTTCACCAACGACGAGGGTACCCGCAAAAACACCTTCTCGCTCGAGGACGACGACACGCTCGTGATGCAGGTCGAGATCGACAGCAGCCAGATGCCGGAACCGTTGACCTACCGCCGCACCTTCCGCCGAGCGGACTGAGCCCCGGCCACCCGCAGGTCATTTCCGGTTGATTCCCCGGGTCGCACGACGTATCCTCGGCTTAGACTCGCAGTACAATCAGCAGGGCGTACCGACGATCCGCCGCACGGGGATCCATCCATGACGAAGGTCGACGACTCCGAGCGCAGGCGCGACGCCTCGCGTCGCATCACCGGGCGTACGGACGACGGTCGCGAGGGGCGCAGGGCCGAGGCCGATTTTCGCGACGTGCTCCGCCGCAAACGCCACCGCCGCCACCGCGAGGATCGCGGCAGGCGCGAAGGCCAGGCGAAGCGCCGGGATCGGCGCGAGACGAAACGCCGAAAGAGCCGCGACCGGCAGGGCCGCTCCGAGCGAGCCCGTTCGGCGACACGAGATGCGACCGAACGCGCCGGGAAGCGACGCAATTCGAAGGAGCGGGGCGAATCCGAGGGCGGCGTGGGAGGCCACCGTGAGCGACGCCGCGGCGAGGGCACGAGCAGCCGAGGCCCGGCCGCCGGCGACTCGCCCGCGCCCGGTGGGCGGACCGGCGGCGGGAGGCGGGGCGGCTCCGAGCCGGCGGGCCGTCGAACGGACTCCGGGCCGCACGGATCGACGGCGGAGCGTGGCTGCGCCGAGGGAGCGCCGGGCGAAGGCGGGGCCGAGGGTCTCCGGGACGACGCGACGGGCCGCGAAACCGCCGGAACCGCGCGAGCTGCCTCCGGGGAAGGCCGCGCCCGGCGGGCGAACCCGGTGCGCGAGCAGCACCTCAAGCACGTTCGGGCCCTCTCCAGACAGATCGTCGACGCCGTCCGCAGGGGAGTCGACCGCCACGACAGACAGGTCGTGATGGTCGACGCCCGCGTCCCCGGCCGTGGCGACGTCCGGATTCGCCTCCGCCGCGACGGCGATGCGTTCGAAGCCCGGATGCGTGCCGACAGCGACGAGCTGGCTCGCACCCTGCGCCGACACGAAACGGAACTGCGCGAAACGGCGCGCGAACGAGACGTCACCTTTTCGTCGATCGAGATCGTCTCCTGACCGCCCACCCCCTGGCGAAGATACCCTTGCCATGACGCGACCTGGCGACCAACGCACCGAGACGACCGCCGAGCTCTCGCCGGGCGGCAGCGAACGAGTGCGGCCGTACCCCTGGTCGGCACTCCCGGAGCTCGAATCCCGGCACGTCGAGTGGGGCAACCGTCTGTTGCGGCTGTTGCCCCGGGCCGATCGAGAGCAGGCGGCGGCGAGGACGGTCGCCGAGCGCCTCACCGAGCTAACCGGCAGGCGTCACGTCATCGATCCGCACCGGCTGCACATCCACCACGATCCCGGCCGACCGACCTTCGGCGATGCCTTCGCCACCCGCTTCCACCTGCCTCCCGATCCCGAGCACGGGGCGCTGGCGGTCGATCGCTCGCTGGTCGAGCGCTGGCTCGAGGCACTCCCGGAGATCGAGGCGCCGGCACAACCATTCGGCCCACCCGTCGGACGCGATTTCGGGATCGCGACGTACCTGTGTCTCGAGGCGTTCCGGCACCTCGAGTCCGTCCACGGAGCCCCGCCGGTCGTCTTCCCGACCGAGCCGCCGTTGCACGACGTGCTGGCCGAGCGGCTCGCCGGGGCGCAACTCGCCGTCGAGGCCGCCTTCGTCGTCACCGTCGACGGGGGGCGGCACCTCGCCCGGCTGTGGATTCCGGCGAATCTACTCGCCAACCTCGAGGAATTCGACCAGTCGAAGGGGAGCGCGCGGCTTCGGACGAGGGCGCTTCTGGAGGGATCGCTGGGCGGGGCGAGCCTCGATTTCGCTGTGAGCCTCGGCCGCACCTCGCTGCCCCTCCTCGCGTTTCGCCGCCTGGGGCGCGGAGACGTCCTCCTCCTCGAGACGCACGGCTTCGCCGTCGACTCTCGGCAATCCGAGGCCGGGAACGCCGGCGCGCGGCTCTCGATCGCGACGACCGGGCGGCCGAGCTATCTCCCGGGGCATCTCGTCGCCGGGGCCGACCGATGGCAGTTCCGACTCGACACCGCGACCCCGCGCACGGAGACCGAGACAATGAGCACCCACGACGAGCAAGCGAGCGCCGATGCCCCCGACGAACCCGGCCCGACGGCGATGCTCGAGACGCCGGAGGTCACCGTCGACGTGCGGCTCGGCACCGCCACCCTGACGCTTCGAGAAGTCGGAAGCCTGTCGGCCGGCCAGGTGCTGCGGCTGGACCGTCGGGTCGGGGCCGACGCCGAGCTGGTCGTCGACGGACGCGTCGTCGGCCGCGGCGAGCTCGTCGACGTCGACGGCGAGATCGGCGTCCGGATCCGCCACGTCGATCCGTGATCGCCTCCCGGCGCCGCGCCTGACGGAGCCGTCACTCTTCGAAATCGTCGAGCTTCGGCTCGAGCTCCACCTCCAGCCTCTTCGACTCACCGGCCTCCAGGTCGACGTCGAAGCGCCGCGGGACGTGGCCGTCGGCGACGACCTTCACGCGCCGCTCCCCCGGCTCGAGCGGCACCATCCCCTCTCGCCATCCGGCCACCTCTCCCCGATACTCCCCGTCGACGTACACCTCCGCCGAACTCGGCTCGACCGCGAGTTTCAGGTAGGCGACCTCCCGGTCGGGCGAGGTCTCGGCGACCGGCTGGACGGCCGTGCATCCGAATGATACGCCTCCCGTCGCGACGATCGCCACGCCGAGCCACACGAGTCGAATCCACGGCACCGCGATCTCGCCTCGCCCCTCCCGAGCCGAGGGGCCGGAGCCTGGCGCGGAGGTGCTCGGGTCTTGTCGACGGGGGTTCGATCTTTTAGTATTTTCGGGATGCATCGCTCGTCTTCCGTGCGACGGGTGAACCCGCGATTTTCGAGGTCGGACGTCCTCCAGGACGTCCCCACGGCAGACAACGGTAATTCGAACGCTCGAGAGGACAACCATGCGCGAGAAAATCAAGTTGGTCTCGTCCGCCGGGACCGGGTATTTTTACACGACGACCAAAAACACCCGAAAAAACCCGGACAAGCTCAAACTCAAAAAATACGATCCGGTGGTGCAAGAACACGTCGAGTTCGTCGAAGAGAAACTCGAGTGATCTGACCCTCGCACCACCTCGCAGTGATCTTCAACCTGCCGGAGCAAGTCTATGGCACGCAGCGAAAAGTACGGAAGCATCAACTGGCGTCGGCGCCGCAAGGTCGACCCGTTCGATCAGAACGAAAGCTGGAACATCACCTACAAGAATCCCGAACTGTTGAAGCTTTTCGTGACGCGCACCGGCAAGATTTTGCCGGGGCGCATCACCGGAGTGAGTGCGCGCAATCAGCGCAAACTCCGTCAGGCGATCCACCGCGCTCGCCACCTCGCGCTGCTGCCGTTCACCACGCACACCAAGTGAGCGGGGCACTCGACCCTCACTGCGGCCAGGGGGCCGCGCGGCGACGGGTCCGGGGGGAAGGCGTGACGGGATGCGAGACGGGGGCCGGGGGAGAACAGACGGCTGGAGTACGCGACCGACCTGCAGGTGACGGAGACGGATGATGAGATCGACCTCGCACACGCTGAAACTCGCCGCGACCGCCGCCCTCGCCGCTACCCTCGGCGCCTGGTGGGCGGGCTGCAACCAGCACCCGGTCGAATACTCCAGTGGCTCGGCCGCCATCGAGCACGAACGCGACCTGCCCGCCACCAACGAATCCCAGCTCGACCTGTTGTGGGTCGTCGACAACTCGGGGTCGATGTGTGACCAGCAGGCCGAGCTGCGCAAGAACTTCGGCGAATTCCTGGGGGACGTCTCCGAGAAGCCGATCGACTTCAACATGGCGGTGACGACTACCCAGATCGAGGACGCCTTCTACGAAGAGATCGCCCGGGCCGGCCACATCCAGTCGACCCCCCATCCGCCGGTCGGCAGCAACGAGGCGTGTCAGTGCGCCAATCCCGACCCCGAGTCCGACGACACCGAGTGTCTGGAACCCGAGCAGGGGCAGTTCGGCGAGGACGCCAAATACACCGGGAAATTCGCCCCGACGCGCCAGCAGATCGAGGCCGCCGTCAAATGCACCGCCGGTTACACCGACGACCCCGAACAATTCCCCGAGGAACTGACCGAGATCTACGATCCCGAACAAGACCGGGTCGCCTGGTCGGACGACGAGATGGCCTGTGCGATTGAGGGGGAAAACTGCTCGGAAGCTGGCAAAGGCGACGATTTCGAGCCCATCCACCTGTTCCCCTGTGGGCACCTCGAAGGTCAGCAGTGCGAACGCGAGCAACTCGAAGAGGTGTATCGCGACATCCCGAAGGTGCTGAGCGCCGAGGACTACACCAACGAGGATGGCGCACTCGACCTGGAGGCGTTCCAGCGGGATTTCCAGTGCATGAGCTACGTCGGCACGCGGGGATCGGGCAATGAAGAGGGGCTTCGCTCCGCCGCCAGGACCGTCCACCCCCGGATGACCGGCGGCACCCCGAGCGAGCCGATCGAAGATCCCTCGTCCGTCCAGGACGACGACGAAAACTGGAGCTATCCCGACGGCGATCCGACCCAGGCCCCCAACCACGGCTTTTTGCGCAAGGAGGCCAATACGGCGGTCATCTTCATCACCGACGAAAACGACTGCAGCCATCGCCAGGAAAGCGCCCAGTTCCTCGCCGAGAAATACGGCTGCAGCGACCTCAACTGCTATTACGCCGCCGAGGAGACCCGCAATCCACCGGACGGCCAGGATCAGCCGCCCCTCGTCCCGACCGACCAGCTCGCCGATCGTTTCATGAACAACCTCGCCGCCACCAAACAGGTCGACGAGATCTCGCAGGACGAGGTCGTCATGGCCTCGATTCACGGCTTCGCTCGGCCGTCTTTGATCTCCGGAGAGGACGGCATCGGCATCCAGACCGACTGCAGCCGCGAGCAAAACAACGAACTGTTCGGCGAGCTCGAGGTCTGCCAGACGTTCGGCACGGCCTACTCCGGCGATCGCTACGAGGACTTTCTGCTCAACTTCGAGCGCATCATCCCCGAGCGCGGCACCGGAAGTGGCGAGGCGGAGCTCACCGGCGAGATGTGCAGTCTCGACGGCTTCTCCAATGCCCTCGGCGGGTTGGCCGAGGAGGTCGAAGGAGGCGCGCGAACCTGCATCGACAAGTACGTCCCCTGCAGCGATTCCTCGGAGTGCCCGGAGTTCGTGTACGGGGGCGGCGACACCTGCCCGGAGTGGCCGGGCGGCACCGGCGACAACTACTGCAAGAGCGCCATGCAGGTGCGCCTCAGCTACACCGGCGACGGGGAGGCCGAAACGCAGCTCGACAACCTCGGCATCTGCTATTCCGACAGCATCGGCTCCGAGCAGACTCCCGACGGCTGTGTCGTCGACCGCGACGCGTATTCGTGGGGGGAGTGCCCGGGCTCCGACCGTGCCGTGTCGCTCTCCTGGGATTCCGACGATCTGAGCAGCCCCTCCCGGCAGCTCTCCGACTTCCAGACCAGACTGCGCTACACCGAGCTGACCGGCGACGATAGCTCGGCGGGCGGCGCCGATGCCGGAGCGGCCGGGGCCGACGGCGGCTGACCGCCCGCACATCGTCTGCTTCGACGCCGGGTCAATTGTCTAATACGGGCAGAGATGCTAGTTGATGGAGCGTCGGTGAAATGTGAGCGACCAACTCTCCGACACGTGAATGTTTGGATGATCGTTTTGAGTCACGCCCGTAGGAGCAAGGAGTCACCTTGCCTCTGAAACTCCAGTACGCCGGAAAAACCGACGTCGGCAACAAACGCGATCACAACGAGGACGACCTCTGCATGGTGCCGGAGGAGAACCTCTACATGGTCGCCGACGGTATGGGAGGTCACGCCAGCGGCGAAGTCGCCTCCAAGATGGCCGTCGAGACCGTCCAGGAGTTCTTCCAGGAAACCTCCGAAGACGAGGAGATGACCTGGCCGTACAAGATGGACAAGGAGCTCGGCTACGAGGAAAATCGCCTGACGGCCGGCATCAAACTCGCCAACCTGCGCATCTACGAGACCGCCTCGCAAAACTCCGCCCAGCGGGGAATGGGGACCACGATCGTCGCCGTGTTGTTTTCCGGCGAAGACGCCTATTTCGGCCACGTCGGCGACAGCCGCATCTATCGCCTGCGCGACGATACCCTCGAGCAGGTCACCGACGACCACTCCCTGCTGAACGACTACATCAAGATGAAGGACCTCAGCGAGGAGGAAATCGAAAACTTTCCGCACAAAAACGTCATCGTCCGGGCGCTCGGGATGAAGGAGACCGTCCAGGTCGACATCGCCAAAAAAGTCCCGCAGGACGGCGACATCTACCTGTTGTGCTCGGACGGGCTCAACGCCATGACCCCCGACGAGGAGATCGAGCGGATCATGGTCGACTGCAAGGACGATCTGGAGACGGGCTGCAACAAACTGATCGCCTCCGCCAACGAACATGGCGGCAAAGACAACGTCACCGTCGCCCTGGTCAAGGTCATCAAAGAATAGCCGGTCGACCGGGATAGCCGCCGAGGAGATTCACCGTGTCGGACGCCTCCGATCGCCGGTCGCCGGACGAGTCGGGCCTGGAGTTGACCGGTCCCGACGACACCTCCCAGTCGCCGCACGCCGTCATCATCACAGGCCTCAGCGGCTCCGGCAAATCCACCGCCGTCAACGCCCTCGAAGACTGCGGCTTTTTTTGCATCGACAATCTACCGGTCCCCCTGTTGCCGAAGGTCCTCGAGCTGGCGACCTCCGGCAGCGGCGGCGTCGATTCGCTCGCGTTCGTCATCGACACCCGCGAGCGGATGTTCCTGGACGACGCCGAGCAGATGATCGAGACGCTCAGGGAGGGCGACGTCCACCTGCAGGTGATCTTTCTGGAGGCCGACGAAGAGACGCTCGTGCAACGCTACAGCGAAACCCGCCGACGCCACCCGATGAGCGACGGCGGCACCCTCCGCGAGGCGATCGGCCGGGAGCGCGAGCGGCTAGCCAGCCTGCGCGACGCCGCCGATTCGATCATCGATACCTCCGATCACACCGTCCACACCCTCAAGTCGCTGTTCCAGAACCGCTACTCCGGCGAAAAAAGCCGCGATTTTACCATCACCCTGCTGAGTTTCGGGTTCAAACACGGCCTCCCCGCCGAATGCGACCTCGTCTTCGATGTGCGCTTTCTGGCCAACCCGTATTTCGTCGACGAACTGCGCGGGGAGGACGGGCGCAACGAGACGGTCCGCGAGTACGTCCTCGGCCAATCCGAGGCGGCGCGATTCATCTCGCATTTCCAGGAGATGGCCGAGTTCATGCTGCCCCTGTACGAACGCGAGGGCAAAAGCTACCTGACGATCGGCATCGGGTGCACCGGCGGACGCCACCGCTCGGTCGCCCTCTCGGAGACCCTCTCCGAGCGGCTCGCCAACGACGGGTGGGCCGCCCAGGTGCGCCACCGCGACATCGACCGGTGACGTTGTATCCCCCTCCCCCGTTTGCTACCCTCCCGAGCACGTCTCGACTGGCAACTGCCCGACGCTCCCGCGTTCGATATGCTCGTTTCGACCGGTTCTTTGTCGTCACACCGGCCGGCGCCGCTGGGGGGCGCCCGGCGCCGACTCTTCGCCGCCGTCGCCCTATGCGCCTGGCTGGTCTCGGCCGGCGGCTGTGGCGGAGGGGGCGGCGGGGAGACAAGCTCCAACCAACCCCCCGAGCTGACCCTCGACGTCGGCTCCGAAGAGACCTACATCGTCGGCGAAGACGTCATCCAGATCCGTCTGTCGGCGACCGATCCCGAGGGCGACGAGCTGAGCTTCGAGGTCGCCGACAAACCGGAGCGTGCCGAGTTCACCACCTACCAGCGGCGCGCGTATTTTCGCTGGGATCCGATCGCCAGCGACGTGACGATGGACGACCCGCGGCGGCTGACGTTCATCGCCCGCGACGAGCACGGCAACCGCACCGACCGGGTCGTCCGCGTGCATATCGAACCGGGCAACGGCCAGCCGTCGTTCCGGCCGACGACCAGCAGCGTCTCGTACAACACCAACAGCGGCGAACCGGTCGAATTCGAGGTCGAAGTCCGCGACGACGACTCCGAGCAGGTCGACCTGACGATGCCCCCCGCCGACTCTCCCCAGGGGGCCGAATTCGACCAGGAGAGCCCGAAAAGCGGGGTCTTTCGCTGGGAGCCGACGCCGGTCCAAAAAGAGACGCGCGTCCACTCGGTGACGTTCCGCGCCGACGACGGCGACAACCCGACGGTCGAGCACGAAGTCAAAATCCTGTTCAAAGACCAGCGGCCGGAAGTCGGCCCCGGCGACCCGCAAAACTACCAGCAGGACTGTGAGACGGAGCGCCCGATCGAGCACGAAGCACTCGGCGCCCAGCACACCATCGAGGACTACTCCATCGAGGCGACCCTCTCGGAGTCCGCCGCCGAGACCTTCGATCTCGCCGGCGTCTTGTGGACCCGCGAGGACGCCTTCAACCGCGGCGCCGACGTCTCGTTCAACACCGAAAACCTCGAGATCGACGGACGCGAGATCTCGGGCTCGATCCCGAACCTCCAGCTCGCCTCCGGCGAATCGAGTACCATCCACTACCAGATCTGCGCGATCGACGAGGACGCCCCGAGTGACTCGCCGGAGGCGTTCGTCTGCTCGCCCTCCGCCGACAGCCTGTATCACAGCTTCCTGGCCTACTCGCCGGACGACGCCACCTGCCTCGACGACTCGCCCCAGCCCGACAACTTCGAGAGCGCCGCCGAGATCTCGGCCGACGCCTGGAAGCACTTTCGCCTCTGCCCCGAGACCCCGGACGTCCACCGCTTCGAGGTCGAGGCCGGGACGACCGGCTACGCGTTTTTCGCCTTTCCGCTCGGCCAGCCGATCGACTTTCAGGTCTTCGACGCCGACCGCCAGCCGGTCGACGGAGACGCCCTCCAGGTCTCGAATTGCGCCGGTCTCGCCCGCGTGGCCTTCGATCACAGCTCGGCGGACGACAGCGCCGAGTATTTCGTCCAGGTGACCGGCGAGGACATCCCGTATCAGACCCGCTTCGCGAGTGAGACGCCGGACTCGAGCGAGTCGTGCGAACCCGACGCCGAGGAGCCCAACGACAGCTCCGACGAGGCGAGTCTGCTGATCGAGGACCAGGTCGTCTCGGACCTCACGATCTGCGAGGGGGATACCGACGTCTTTTTGCTCGAGTTGTACCAGGGCGACGTCTTCGGGACCGACCTTCTGTACGATTCGGACCGCGAGAGCCTCGAGGCTCGCCTGCTCGGACCGGAGGCCACCGTCGAGCGAGGCGCCGACGGCCTGGCCCGCCACATCTCCAACGACTCCGGCGAGACGCTCGTCCACAATGCGAGCGAGACGGGCAACTACCACCTGCTGGTCTACTCGGAGGACCCGCCGGCAAGCTACGATCTCGACTTCGAGACGACCTGTCGGGACACCGACCGCTTCGAGGGCAACGCCTCCCGGGAGCAGGCCGCCGAGCCGGACTTCGGCCTGCACGACAACCTGAAACTGTGCGGCCACAAGGCCGACTGGTTCCGCCTCGAGGCCACCGAGGGCAACTACACCGGCGCCGAGGTGACCGCCCGGCGCGGCCCCCCCGTCGACCAGTACTCGCTGACCGCCTACGATGCCGACGGCGAGGAGCTGTCCGGCGACCGCAACACCACCGACGACAGCCGCCAGCTCGGCTTCACCCCCGCCTCGGACGGACCTCGCTACTTCGAGATCACCGCCCCGTCCGCCGCGATCTACTCGGTCGAATTCGCCGAAACCGAGTAGACGACTTCGCCACCACGATGCTCGCCCCACCCCGCCGGTCTGCCTCCCCGTTCGACGGCGGCTTGAACGTGCGGCGGCTGGTGGTTAATTGAAGATCGTCACGCAACCTCTCGATTCCGCCACTTTCGACGCGAGGAGACATCCGCCATGCCCGCCGACCCCGAGGTCAACCCGAGAACCGTCCACCTGTACGACACCCGACGCCGAGAGACCTCCGCGCTCGACCCGATCGAGCCCGGCCACGTCGGCATGTACGTCTGCGGCGTGACCGTCTACGACCTGACCCACATCGGCCACGCCCGGGTGTACGTCTTTTTCGACGTCGTCCAGCGGTTCTTGCGCCACCTCGGCTACGAGGTCACCCACGTGCGCAACCACACCGACGTCGACGACAAGATCATCGAGCGCGCCGCCGAACGGGGCGAAGACCCGCTCGAGCTCTCGCAGCGCTACATCGATGCGTTCAACGAGGACATGGACGCCCTCGGGGTCGAGCGCCCCGACCACGCCCCGAAGGTCTCCGAGTGCGTCGACGAGGTCATCGAGATGGTCCAGCGCCTCGAAAACGAGGGGTACGCCTACGAAGTCGACGGCGACGTCTTTTACCGGGTCGAGGAGTTCGACGAGTACGGCAAGCTCTCGCAGCGCGAACTCGACGAGCTGGAGGCCGGCCGCTCGGGGCGAACCGACGAGGAGGCCGACGAAAAAAAGGAGCACCCGTTCGACTTCACCCTCTGGAAAAAATCGGCGCCCGACGAGCCCTCCTGGGAGTCGCCCTGGGGCGAGGGACGGCCGGGCTGGCACATCGAATGCTCGGTGATGAGCACCGAGTTTCTCGGCGGCCGCTTCGACATCCACGGCGGCGGCAACGATCTGATCTTTCCGCACCACGAAAACGAAATCGCCCAGTCCGAGGCCGCCACCGGGGAGCAACCGCTGGCGAATTTCTGGATGCACCTCGGCATGGTCAACGTCGCCGAACGCAACGACGAGGGGGAGCTGGTCGAAGAGAAGATGTCGAAATCACTCGGCAACTTCTGGACGACCCGCGACGTCCTCGACCGCTTCGACGCCGAGGCCGTCCGCTACTTTCTGCTGACGACCCACTATCGCAAACCGATCACCTACTCGATCGAAAACCTCCAGGAGGCGACCGACCAGGTCGAGTATCTGTACTCGACGCTCCAGCGCATCGACCAGGCGCTCGTGCAGGCCGGCTACGAACCCGGCGAGCCGGTCGAGGGCGGCGAGCTGGTCGGCGGGGGCGTCGACGAGACGGTCCGGGGCTTTTTGCCGAAATTCGAAAAATCGCTCGCCAGCGATTTCAACACCTCGCGTGCCCTGGCCTCGATCAACGAGATTGCCAAGGAGGCCAACGAGTTGACCGAATCGAGCGACGAGGTCACCGACGAGGTCGCCTACACGCTGTACACCATCGACAGCCACCTGCGGAAGGCGGGGGACGTGCTCGGCCTGCTGCAGCGCCCGGCCGACGAGGCCCTGCACGACATCCGCCGCAAACAACTCGAAGAGCTCGAGATCACGGCCGACGAGATCGAAGAGAAGATCGCCGCCCGCAAGGAGGCGCGCGAAAACGAAGCCTGGGAGCTGGCCGACGAGATCCGCGACGAGCTCGCCGAGCACGGCATCGAGCTGATGGACAAGGCCTGGGGCACCCTCTGGCGGGTGAATTAACGTCGCCCCGCGAGCGAGGGCGATACATCTGCGATCTCCGGGCTGAATAGATCCGGCCCCTTCTCTGTTTTCGGCCCGGATGTCCGAGCACTCCTGCGCACCATCTTCCCCCCACCTACATGAGTGATTTCGACCTCGTCAGCGAGTACGACCCGAAGGGCGATCAGCCGCAGGCGATCGAGCAGTTGACCGCGGGGATCGAGCGCGGCGACGCGTTTCAGACGCTGCTCGGCGCCACCGGCACCGGCAAGACCTTCACCGTCGCCAACGTCATCGAACAGGTCCAACGCCCGACGCTGGTGATGGCCCACAACAAGACCCTCGCCGCCCAGCTGTACAACGAGTTCAAGGAGCTCTTCCCCTGCAACGCCGTCGAGTATTTCGTCTCGTATTACGACTACTACCAGCCCGAGGCGTTCGTCCCGGCGACGAACACCTACATCGAAAAAGACGCCAACATCAACGATGCGATCGACCGGATGCGCCACTCGGCGACCCGCAGTCTGTTCGAGCGCAACGACGTCCTGATCGTCGCCTCCGTCTCGTGCATCTACGGGCTCGGCTCGACCGAAGCCTACTACGGCATGCTGGTGTTCCTCGAGGAGGGCGACCGGATCGCCCGCGACGATCTGCTCGAGCGGCTGGTCGAAATCCAGTACGAACGCAACGACGCCGACTTTTTTCGCGGCAACTTCCGGGTGCGCGGCGACGTCGTCGAAATCTTCCCGGCCTACGAAGAAGAACGCGCGATCCGCATCGAGTTTTTCGGCGACGAGGTCGATGCGATCTATTTCATCGATCCCCTCCGGGGCAAAAAGCTCGAACAGGTCCCCAAGATCGCGATCTATCCGAACAGCCACTACGTGCTGCGCCCGGAGCGCAAACAGGACGCCGTCGAGGCGATCAAACGGGAGCTCGACGAGCAAGTCCAGGAGCTGGTCGCCAACGACAAACTCGTCGAGGCCGAGAGGCTCCAGGAGCGGACCCAGTTCGACATCGAGATGATGATCACGATGGGCTACTGCAACGGGATCGAAAACTACTCCCGGCACCTCTCCGGCCGCGAGCCCGGCCAGGCCCCTCCGTGTCTGCTCGATTACTTTCCGGACGACTACCTGATGGTCGTCGACGAATCGCACATGACCGTCCCCCAGGTCGGCGGGATGTTTCGCGGCGACCGCTCGCGCAAAGAGACGCTCGTCGAGCACGGCTACCGGCTGCCGAGCGCGATCGACAACCGGCCGCTGAAATTCGACGAGTGGGAGGACAAGCTCAACCAGGTCATCTTCATGTCGGCGACCCCCGGCGACTACGAACTCGACAGGTGCGGCGGCGTGGTCGTCGAGCAGATCGTCCGGCCGACCGGCCTGGTCGACCCCGAGGTCGAGATCCGGCCCGCCCGCGAGCAGGTCGACGACGTGTACGGCGAGATCCGCGAGACGGTCGACGCCGGCAACCGGGTGCTGGTGACGACGCTCACCAAGCGCATGGCCGAGGATCTGACCGACTATCTGACCGAACTCGGCATCGACGTGCGCTACCTGCACAGCGACATCGACACGATCGAGCGGATGAACCTGATCCGCGATTTGCGCAAGGGCGATTTCGACGTTCTCGTCGGCATCAACCTGCTGCGCGAGGGGCTCGACATCCCCGAGGTCAGCCTCGTCGCCATCCTCGATGCCGACAAGGAGGGCTTTTTGCGGAGTACGACGAGCCTCGTCCAGACGATCGGCCGCGCCGCCCGCAACGTCGACGGACGAGTCGTCCTGTACGCCGACGAGGTGACCGACAGCATCCGCGAGGCCGTCGACGAGACCGAGCGCCGCCGCGAGATCCAGCTCGAGTACAACGAAAAACACGAGATCACGCCCGAGACCATCCGCAAAAAGATCGCCGACATCGAACAGCACGTCCCCTACGACGAGGAGACCGACGAGGAGACGCCGCCGGCCGCCCCCGACGACGACGACCAGCAGGACTCCCCCGCGGCCGAGATCACCGACCTCGACGATCCGGAGGAACTCGACGAGCTGATCGAGGAATTCCGCGAAAAGATGCACGAAGCGGCCGACGACCTGCGCTTCGAGGAGGCGGCCGAGTACCGCGACAAAATGAAGTCGCTCGAATCCCGGCGGCTCGGCCTCGATTCCGCCGTCGATCAGGCACCCGCGCATTGACGATCCCCCGGCGATTCGTTACCCGTCGAACAAACGAATAATCCGTCCTTCGACCGACTGCCGGGAGTGGCGATGAACCCCTACGAGACGACCAACAAGTACTTGCAGGACGCCTTCGATACGCTCGGACTCGACTCCGAGGCCGAGCATCTATTGAAGACGCCGAGCCGCGAGGTGAAGGTCGAGCTGACGATCCGGATGGACGACGGCTCGATCGGCAACTTCATCGGCTACCGGGTCCAGCACGACAACGCCCGCGGCCCGTTCAAAGGCGGCCTGCGGTACGCCACCGACGTCAACCTGGCCGAAGTCCAGTCGCTCGCCAGCCTGATGACCTGGAAGACCGCCCTGATCGACGTCCCGTACGGCGGCGCCAAGGGCGGAATCCACTGCGACCCGCGGGAGCTGAGCGCCAGCGAAATGGAGCGGCTGACCCGCAGGTTCGTCGAGCGCATCCACGAGTTTATCGGCGCGACGACCGACATTCCCGCCCCCGACATGAACACCGACGGCCAGGTGATGGCCTGGCTTTTCGACGAGTACTCCAACCACCACGGGTTCACCCCGGCGGTCGTCACCGGCAAGCCGGTCGATCTGCACGGGTCGGTCGGCCGAGAGTCGGCCACCGGACAGGGGTGCCTGTACGCCATCCGCGAGGTCCTCGACTACGACGGCCGCGAGCTGGCCGGCACCGAGTTCGCCATCCAGGGGTTCGGCAACGTCGGAAGCTGGGCCGCACGCCTGCTGCACGACGCCGACGCCAAGATCGTCGCCGTCAGCGACATCGACGGCATGGTCTACAACCCGGACGGCCTCGACACCCACGCCCTGCACAGCCACATGCAGGAGACCGGCTCGATCACCGGGTTTTCGGGCGGCGAGGAGCGGGACAAAAGCGAGCTTTTCACGGTCGACTGCGACGTGTTGATGCCCGCCGCCACCGGACACGTTTTGACCGAAGACAACGCCGGCGATATCCAGGCCGACTACATCCTCGAGGGCGCCAACGGCCCGACGACCTACGAGGCCCAGCAGATCTTCGAGCAGCGCGACATCACCTGCGTGCCCGACATCTTCGCCAACGCCGGCGGCGTGACCGTCTCGTATTTCGAGTGGGCCCAGAACATCCAGCACTTTCAGTGGAGCGCCGAGCGGATCGACCGTGAACTCGAACAGCACATGGTCGAGGCCCACAGCGACATCCGCCGCCTGATGAACAAACACGACTGTACGATGCGCACCGCGGCGTTCGTCGGCGCCATCGAGCGCGTCCGCGAGGCGACGAAAATGCGGGGAATTCAATGAGCGACGAGTCCGACTCGATCGACCGATTTTCACCGCGGGCCGGCGAATACGATCGGCACCGCCCCGACTATCCCGACGCCCTGTTCGAGCACCTCGAGAGTCGGGGCCTGGTCGAGCTCGGCACCCGGGTGGCCGACGTCGGTGCCGGAACCGGCATCTTCTCCGAGCAACTGATCGGGCGGGGGGCCGAGGTCTGGGCCGTCGAGCCGAACGCCGCGATGCGGACCCTCGCCGAAAACCGCCTCCAGTCTCGAAGCCAGTTTCACGCCGTCCCCGCCGACGCCGAGGATACCCGGCTCGACGACGCGAGCGTCGAGCTGGTGACCGCCGCCCAGGCCTTCCACTGGTTCGACGCCGAAGCCGCCGGCGAGGAATTCCGGCGGATCCTCCGCCCGCCGAAACGCGTCGCTCTCGTCTGGAACATCCGCGACGTCGACGCCACCCCCTTTACCGAGGCCTTCGAGGAGTGCGTCGCCGCCCACGGGATCGACTACGAAGACGTCTACGCCCGCTACGATCGCTACGTCGACTCCCTCCGGGAGTTTTTCGGTGGGGATGGCGAGCAGGGCGTCTACACGCACCGGAGCTTCGAGCACCGCCAGACACTCGGGCAAACCGACCTTCTGGGCCTGGTCGGCTCGTTTTCGTACATGCCGCGCCCCTCGGACGAGGGGTTCGAAGAGATGATCGCGGACTTTCAGGCATTGTTCGACGAGCACGTCCGAGAGGGAACGGTCGAGCTTCGCTACGAGACGCAACTCTTTTTCGGCACCCTCGACTGACTCCGCCGCCGAGACCTCCGCCGGCCGACCCGGCGGCGGCCGACTCACCGATCGATCCCGACCGCCTCGCGTACCTCTTTCATTTTCGGGCGCGCGATCTCGCGCGCACGCTCGGCCCCCTGCTCGAGGATCTCGTCGATCTGGCTCTTGTCGGCCATCAACTCGCGATACCGCCGGCGGGGCTCTTCGAGCACCTCGTCGAGCAGCTCGAACAACTCCAGTTTGGCATCCCCCCAGCCGATGCCCTCGCGGAGACGCCCGGCGAGATCCTCGGCCTGCTCGTCGTCGGCGAAAGCCCGATAGATCTCGAAGACCGTCGAGCCGTCGGGCTCTTTCGGGGCTTCGCGCGGCGAGGAGTCGGTCTCGATCTGAAAACAGTAGTCTTTGAGCTCGTCGGAGTCGACGAACAGAGGGATCTCGTTGCCGTAGCTGTTCGACATCTTGTGGCCGTCCAGACCCGGAATCTCGCCGGAGACTTCGTGGACCCGGTGTTCGGGCAGCTCGAACAGCTCGGTCTGGTAGGTGTGGTTGAGCGACCCGGCGATGTCACGGGCGATCTCGACGTGCTGGATCTGATCGGCCCCCACCGGCACCTCGTCGGCATCGAACATCAAGATGTCGGCCGCCATCAAGATCGGGTAGGTGTACAACCCCATGTCGATGCCCGCATCCTCGTCGATGCCCTTGGAGATGTTGGCGTCGACGGCCGCCTTGTAGGCGTGGGCCCGATTCATCAACCCCTTGCCCGTAAAACACGACAGCACCCAGGTCAGCTCGAAGATCTCGGGGACGTCCGACTGGCGATAAAACAGCATCTCGTCCGGGTCGAGCCCGAACGCCAGCCACGCCGCCGCCACCTCGTAGGTGCCGTGCTCGAGGCTGTCGGCCTCGTGGATCGAGGTCAGCGCATGGTAGTCCGCCATGAAGAAAAACGGCCGGGTCCCCGCCTCCTCGGCCATCTCGAGGGCCGGTCTGATCGCGCCGACGGCGTGGCCGAGGTGCGGCTCGCCGGTCGGTTTGATGCCGGTCAATACGATGTTCTCGTCGTCGCTCATGGTTGTTTGACGTCCTCGACCCCGGGAGGCGACTCCGCCCGCGGCCTACGCGTCGCAATGGGAGGGATTGGCACTCGTGGAAACGCTCCGGCCGCGCCTCGCGCGCACCCGAAAACTGCTAGACGCTGACCGACGCCGACTCCTCGTCGATCGCGATCGGAGCCATCGGCTCGTCGGGCAGGACGACGCCGCGCAGATCGTAGGGCGTCGCGTCGTTGATCTCGACTTCGACCATGTCGCCGGCCGTCGGCAAATCGCCGCCGTAGTCGAACGACAGATACACCTTGCCGTCGATGTCCGGCGCCTGCCCGTAATGCCGCCCCTCGAAGACCAGCTCGTGCTCCTCGCTGAGCCCGTCGACGATCACGTCGGTCGTGCAGCCGAGCCACTCCTGATTTTTGCGCAGACTGATCCCCTGCTGCAGTTCCATCAGCGCATCCCGGCGCCTCTCTTTGACCTCGTCGGGCAGGTGGCCGTCCAGCTCCGCCGCCCGCGTCCCCTCCTCTTTCGAGTAGGTGAACACGCCGACCCGGTCGAATTCGACCTCCTCGGCCCAGTCGTACAACTCCTGGAATTCCTCTTCGGTCTCGCCGGGATACCCCGTGATGAAGGTCGTCCGCAGGACCATCTCGTCGACCGCCCGCAGCCGCGAGATCAACTCCTTTTGCTTCTCGCGGGTCACGTTGCGCCGCATCGACTTGAGGATCCGCTCGTTGACGTGCTGCAGCGGCATGTCGACGTACGGCAACACCTTGTCACCATCCTGGAGTACCCCCAGAAGCTCGTCGGAGAAGTTCCACGGATACATGTACAGCATCCGCACCCACTCGACATCCCCCAGATCCTCCTCTTCGAACCGCCGCAAAAGCCGCACCAGATAATCCTGGTTTTCGCGCGGATTCAGGTCGATCCCGTAGCTGGTCATGTCCTGGGCGACCAGAATGATCTCTTTGACTCCGTTGTCGCCGAGCTTTTTGGCCTCGGCGACGACGTCGTCGATCGTGCGGCTCTGCTGGCTTCCCCGGATCTTGGGGATGATGCAAAAGCTGCAGCTCCGCGAGCACCCCTCGGCGATCTTCAGATACGCCGTCCCGCCCCGGATCGTGTTCGTCCGGTTGACTTCGTTGTCCATCATGAAGCTGCCGGAGCGAATGTAGGATTTCTCCTCGAGCTCCCCGCGCAGCGCGTCGTTGATCGCGGTGAAGGTCTTCGTCCCCAGAAAGTTGTCGACCTCCGGGATCTCGTCTTCGAGCTCCCCGGAGTACCGCTGCGAGAGGCACCCGGTGACGATCACCCTGTCGAGATCGCCGGCGTCCTTGCGCTGAGTCATCTGCAGGATGTGCTCGATCGACTCCTTTTTGGAGTCCTCGATAAACCCGCAGGTGTTGACGACCGCGATGTCGGCGTCGCCGACGTCGTCGGTCATCTCGAACTCCTCGTCGTCCTGAATCTGGCCGACCATCACCTCGGAGTCGACCCGGTTTTTCGGACATCCGAGCGAGGTCATGTGGACTTTCTTGTCACTCATGGCGTCTTCGACCTGCAAAAAGGAGGGGCAATCGCATCCGTCCACACGCTCCAGGGCGCGCACACGGGCGCAATCGTTTTGATGACAGCGAGGCAACCTAGCGGACGCGAACGCCCGACGTCAACGATCGGCGAGCGAGGAGCGTGATCACGACCTCGCGGTACGATGGACTCCTCCCCCGAAGCCCCGCGGAGACACCGATCAGTCCGGCCGCACGACGTGCTCCTCGCCCGCCTCGACGGCGCCGTCGGTCCCGTCCGAGACGTTGATGATCTCGTCCCATCCCTCGTTTTCGAGCATCCGAGCGGCCATCTCGCTACGCGCCCCCGACCGGCAGATCATCGCCACCTGGCGGTCGTCCTCGGCGGGACGCTCGCCGCGGCGCAGCTTCGAGAGCGGAAACAACTCGACGCCCTCGACATGGACCTCGTCGTATTCGTCCTGCTCGCGCACGTCGATCAGCCGGAGCTCCTCCCCCTCGCGCAACTCGGCGAGTTCCTTGTAACGCATCTGTCTCATCGGATATCCTTCAGGTGCTTTGAGTTCGACGTCTGCGATGATCGCTCGATCCTCCCCCGCCGCCGGGCTCGTCCGGACCGGGTGAGAGGACGAGTGTCAACAGACGGCCAGTGGCCGGTATTTCAGCCGAGCCGGCGAGGCCGACCCCTCCGCCGCGCTGCACGACTCGACACGCCTCCACCCGGAGATCGCGCTCATGGGCTCGACGATCGACGACGACGATTCACTCGCTCCCGGATTTTTGGTTGCCTCCCCGAAACTCGAAGGAAGCCCCTTCGAGCGGGCCGTCATCGTCATGGTCCACCACGACGCCCAGGGGGCGATGGGATTCATCATCAACAAGCCGGTCGAGATCGATTTCGGCTCGCTGCTCGAGAGCGCCGACGAGCCAATCGACGGGACTATCGCCGATCGGAGCTTTCAGCAAACGGTTCTGTTCGGCGGACCGGTCCGGGTCGAGCAACTCTGGGTCCTGTTCCACGACCAGGGGGCCGGAGCGCACGAGCCGGGGATCGAGCAACCGGTCGACGAACTCGATCAGATCGCCCAGATTGCCTTCCACCGCGACTGGGTCGTCGCCAGCGCCGGGTCGGTCATCGAACGATTCGCCACCGGCGAGCGCACCGAGCCGTACCACCCGGTCATCGGCTACGCCGGGTGGGGCCCGGGCCAGCTCGAAAGTGAAATCGAGGAGGGCTCCTGGCTGGCGGTCGATTTCGAGGAGACGCTCCTCAGCGACACTCCCCCGGGCGAGTGCTGGGAAGCGGCCCTCGAGGTCGTCGGCCTCGATCCCGCCTCGTTTGTGATGATGGGCGACGGCGGCATGGCCTGAGACCGCCGCCGTGCACCTGCGGCGGCCCCGCCCGCCGCGAAACCCCGCAAACGATCTGTCAAGCGATCGGCCGGCGATCGCCGCCGATCGGCCCATGCCTCGCGGCGATCCGCGCCGCGGGATTCCGGAGTATGTCAAGGGTTTTGCGGCCCAATTTCGGACCGATTTTCCGCCGCTCGAGACTCTCTCGAGAGAAATCCAAACCAGCACTTCAAGAGCACCTCTCGAAACGACACAACCCCCTGCATATCGCCGGTTTTCGTCACACACGAACGACTCGGTCCCGGCGATCACCCGTCCCCGATTTGGACGGCTCTTTTATTTTTTGAGCGTTCCGCCGATAACCATACGTCGGGGTGATTTTCCGCCCACCCTCTGGTTGTCTGTACTGACGCTGTATTTTGCCGACCGGACCGAAAGTCATGGCCAATATCTGGGATGCTGCGCTCCGAGATCTCGAGGAGAAAGTCCGCACCGACACGTTCGATTTCTGGTTTACGAGCATCGAGTTCGGAGACCACGAAGCCGGGACGGTTTCCCTCGTCGTCGACGACGAATTTTTTCGCGCCTGGATCGAGGAGAATTATCTCGATCTGATCGAGGATTCGCTGACGACGGTCGCCGGGGAGCCGACCCACGTCGAGATCACCGTCGACGGGGGCGACTCGGCGGCGGCCGAGCGGTCGGCCGAGCAGCCGGTTCATCTCGTCGAGGAGCCCGACGATCGGGTCGCCGCCCGGGTCGGCCGCCTCGGCGGCGAGGGCGAGGCCGACGAGCAGGCCGAGCTGCCCTCCGCCGCCGATCCCCCGGCCGACGCCGCGCCCGGCCCCGAACCACCGCGCGACCGCCTGCTCGATGCCGGCCTCAATCCCCGCTACACCTTCGACGAGTTCGTCGTCGGCTCCTCCAATCAGTTCGTCCACGCCGCCTGTGTCGCCGTCGCCAACAAACCGGCCGAAAGCTACAACCCCCTGTTTATCTTCGGCGGCGTCGGCCTCGGCAAAACCCACCTTTTGCAGGCGGTCGGCAACCGCCTTTTGACCAACAATCCGAACCTGCGGGTCGCCAACCTCTCGTCGGAAGACTTCATGAACCGGGTCATCACCTCGATCCGCCAGGAAAAGATGAATGAATTTCGCACCGAATTCCGCAACCGCTGCGACGTCCTGTTGATCGACGACATCCAGACGATCGCCGGCAAGGATGCGACCCAAAAGGAGTTTTTCCACACCTTCAACGCCCTGTACAACAGCGGCAAACAGA